>CANJXJ010000001.1 GCA_947478955.1 Alphaproteobacteria bacterium
AGAACTAAAGGCGCTTAAAAATTAAGCAAATAAGGTGGTTAATAACGAAAACAATTCGTTAAATGCCACTCTTTCTCTCTCAAATCCCCCGCGTATTCCTCAAATAAACTAAAATCTTCCCCTAGTCTCAAATTTTGCAGAGGGTTCTCACTTGTTTGCGTGGAACCGTAAGACCCGGTTGATGCCAACAGTAAACATAGGAATAATAAAAAAGAAAGTGGGTGCATTTTATAATTCTTTTGAATATTTATTGTATTACTTATATACAATATTTTTCTTTTAAATAAAAGAATATATTATCAATCATAGCTGAATTAGGATTAACCTTTATCCTGCATAGATTGCAGCAACCTTTTCATCCCGCGCTGCTTTGGTTTTTTTTTATCAGTGGGCGGCCTTGTATTGCTGATTGAGGCCCCTATAACATTCCCCGCTGCATCGGTAACTTTAATATTTTTAATGTGGGCAATGTTCACGAATTTGTAATAAGTCCTGTAGCGCTGGCCTTTTCGTGTATAAAATGTACGTTTTAGAGTGCCAGTGGGCGTTGTTACCTTTAAAAAAAATTTTGATTTGTCACAATTTTTTAGCTCAACAAAAATGTAAAATTGCTGATTTTTTATATCTTCCAAAGCAAGTTCATCAACAGGTTCATTATTCTGTATTTTGCTGGTTAAGCATAAACGCTCAAGGATCGGTGCAGCTGAGGCTTCTGTTATAAAAAAACAAAACAGCAAGCTAAACAGTAAGCCCATTCTTTCTCCTTATATACACATTAATTGCTCAAACATTCAAAAAAGCGATGATCAAGCCTCAAAGATTGTATAGGCCTATGTGGCAGGATACTCAAGTAGTTTTTTTACTAATTCGTTAACGGTGTTAAACCGAGCAAGTAAGGGACCATCATAGGCATCATTACCTATAGCAATGGCTGCCATATTTAGGTTCTGGGCAAACATCCAGTCAGTGATGCTATCACCTATGTACACAGCTTCATGAGGTTGTAAGCCAAAATGTTTCAAGGTCATTAATCCCATATCTGGATGAGGCTTATCTTGGGGTGAATCTCCTGACCCAAGAATAAAATCATAGGGTATGTTAAGCCGTTTAACTTCTTCACGAAGTAATTCACATTTTTTGTTACTGATGATAGCGATCAAATACCCAGATTTTTTTAACGCTTGTAAGGAAGAATGTGTTCCTTCATACAATCTTACATCATCTTTATTTTCAAAGATTGTTTGATAAAAAATGCCTCGGGCTTCTTCCCACTGTTCGCCAAATAGCTTTGGGAATCCTTCTCGGGTAGAAAGCTGCGCTCTAATTTTTATTTCTTCTAGTGTTGCTTCTGGCAGTCCAAAATGTTTCAGCGCTGCATTAGAAGCTTTGAAAATAATTGGCCAAGTATCAACAAGCGTGTTATCCCAATCGAAGAATATGGCTTTAAATGTGTGGTCTCTTAAATTTTTCATTTTAAGGGCCGTGGATCAGTGGTGTATTCATCCATTAAACGCTGATCCGCTCCATCAATTGCGGCACCATTATCCATAATTGTTGCCTTTAAGACAATCACTAATTCAACAATTGTATCACCTTCAGCTAAGCTACCGGTCAAATCACGCAATAGGGGTACGCCATCTAACCCCGGCATACCTTGCTTATGCTCAGAAGAGCGAACCTCCATTAACCCACCAAGTATGGCCATTTCTTTATTATTTAGTCTTAATACCGAATCAATTTCCCGCACTTCAACAACCGGAATAAGTGATGGGGTAGGGGATTTCAGTTTGCTTGGATCAGTGTTAGATGCGTAGTAAGCAATATCAATAGCGGGATCTGAAACTGTCTGGGTCAGCCTTGAAATACTGGGTCGTAAGAATAAGATAATTTCCCCGGTTTGCGGATCAATCGATGGTTGCACCATCATAATTAAACCAATGGGCACCGTTTGAATATCGCTAGAAACAGTCGTGCTTTCGCGACTATTTTGTGAATTATACATTTTGTCGTAGTTAAGTTTGAAATAGACCTTATTTTGAGCAACTTTTAAAATAGCAGCTTGGTTATTCATCACGGTAAGGCGCGGGCTTGAAAGGGTTCGCACAAATCCAAATTCCTGCAATGCATTTGCGATGGCAGAAAACTTAGAGCCATCTGCTCCAAAGCTAACCATATTACCCTGGGAGGTGGTTGGATCCAAAAAGGCGCTTTTTTTGGCCATGTCACCAAATCGTGCTGCAATATTTAAATCACCTTTTGTGCCAACTGTTTGCCAATTGATGCCGCTGCGATATTCATCTTTTAAGGTGACTTCAATAATTTTAGCTTCTATTAGAACTTGGCTACAGGCGACATGGCGTAATCGCTCTAGGTATGTTTGCACTTGCTGATGTTGTTTGCGGTTTGCTCGTAGCGACACAAGCCCTGCCTGGCGATGAATCGAATAGGAACATTTTTCAGTCCCTGACTCAACAATTGACTTTAAGTTTTGCTCCAGTTCATCCCAAAAATCATTTTTAGCGGTAGCCTTTAAAGCACTTTTAGAAACGTTATCACCTATGTTGCTTTTTGCAGGGCCAACACTTGAAAACACATCAGACGCCACCGCTAGTTGGTTTTCACTTGTTCGAGATAAGTTTAAAAACTGAACGTTATAACTTTGAGAATAAGGGGTGTCCCGTTCTATGCGAATAGCTGTATCGATAACGTCGTATCGTAAATTTGCCATTTCACACATCGACTTTATAACTTCAATAAATGGGCGATTTTTAGCGGTAAAAATAATTTTAGAATCAATTGTATGATCTAGCTGTAAATCAACACCCGCTTGACGAGCCAGTTCCATAAATACATTTTTTAAGGAAATGCTCTCAGAGACTGAAATAGAAACAGGTTGATACATTATTTTAGGCAGTGCCGGCGCTTCTTTTTTTTGCAGAATTTTTTTAACTAAGGGAGGTGGTACAGAATCAGCTGGTTGCGCTAGTTCTTTTGCCTCTGCTTTGTCAACTTTTGGCATAAGCGGTTCATGATCAACTAATTCTCTGCAGCCAACTAATAGGAAGAATAATAAAAGAAATGTTGGCAACGTGTGTATCCAGTTTAAACTCTACTCATTAAGTGAAGCAAAACTCTTAATGCTTGGCTAGAGAGTCTCGGTAATGAGTTTTAAAAATAAAAATCTATCCATTAAACGTTATAACTACTTACCATAGCGCTACATAAACATTGCTTGAACAAAGAGTTTTTTGTAGACTACGCCTACGTATATTTTAGAGAGCTTTATGTCATTCGAGGTTAAATTAGACCGGTTAGTAACCCACCATCAGGAGTTGCAAGACCAGTTGGCATGCCATGACATGAAGGATACAAAAGATTTTGCGCGTCTTTCCAAGGAATACAGTGATCTAACTGAGATAGCCGGTGTTGTTTTACAATTGCGTAAAAAACAACAAGAGAAGCTAGATTTAGAAGCGCTGCTTAGTGATAGCTCATTAGATGCTGACATGAAAGCCATGGCTCAGCTTGATTACGATTCATTATTTAATGAATTGCCGGAACTTGAACAAAAGATAAAAGTCTTGTTGCTGCCTAAAGATGCTGATGATGAGCGTAACGCTATTTTGGAAATTCGGGCTGGTGCTGGCGGTGATGAAGCTGGTTTATTTGCGGCGACTTTATTTCGTATGTACCAACGCTACGCAGCAAATCAAGGCTGGAAATTTGAAATTATTGCCATGAGCGATACTGGCCTTGGGGCCATTCGTGAAGCAAGCGCCACTATTGCCGGTAAAGGCGTGTTTGCTCGGTTGAAATTTGAATCGGGTGTGCACCGGGTGCAACGGGTTCCAGAAACAGAATCAAGCGGTCGTGTGCATACATCAACGGCAACGGTAGCCGTTCTTCCAGAAGTGGAAGAGGTTGATATTCAAATTGATGAAAAAGACCTACAGATTGATGTATACAGGGCTTCAGGTGCCGGTGGTCAGCACGTTAACACAACTGACAGCGCAGTACGTATAACCCACATTCCAACAGGAGTCATTGTTACTTGCCAAGATGAACGTTCCCAACATAAAAATAAAGCAAAAGCCATGAAAATTTTGCGCGCGAGAATCTATGAAGCAGAACGTCAGCGCAAAGATGATGAGCGGTCCGCAAGCCGTAAAGGCCAGGTGGGAACAGGTGATAGGTCTGAACGTATTCGTACTTATAACTTCCCCCAAGGACGAGTTAGCGATCACCGGATTAACTTAACCCTTTATAAAATTATGCAAATTGTTGAAGGTGAAGCATTAGATGAATTAATTGATCCACTAATTTCTAATGACCAAGCAACTCGATTATCTGAAGCAATTGATTAAACGGAGGACACTATGGCAGGACATTCCCAATTTAAAAATATTATGTACAGAAAAGGCGCGCAAGATGCTAAGCGTGCTAAAATGTTTGCAAAAATTGCACGAGAAATTATAGTTTCTGTAAAGTCAGGGGGGGCTGAAGCTTCTTCAAACCCAAGACTTCGTGCAGCCTTGGCTTCTGCCCGTGGCGCTAACATGCCGCGTGATAACATTGACAGAGCTATTAAAAAAGCTAGCGGTGGTGATGATTTAAGTAACTATGAAGAAGTGCGCTATGAAGGTTATTGCATAGCTGGAGTGGCGGTTATTGTTGAAGCGCTTACGGATAACCGCAACCGTACGGCTTCGGAAGTGCGCTCTACTTTAAGCAAAAATGGTGGAAATTTAGGGGAAACCGGAAGCGTTGGTTTTTGTTTTGAGCGTTTAGGCATGCTGCATTTTGACGCCTCAAAATTTGGCTTTGATAAAGTGTTTGAAGCAGCGGTTAATGCAGGTGCTGATAACGTGGAAACGATTGATGACATTAATGAGGTTACTTGTCCCATGGAAGACTTTGCAGCGGTGCGTGATGCGCTAATTGGGACCTTAGGTGATCCAAGGGAAGCAAAAATTATGTGGAGGCCATTAAACACAATTGTAGTTAATGAAGATCAAGCTAAAACCCTATTTAAAACAATAGATACTCTAGAAGATAGTGACGACATACAAAACGTTTACACGAACGTTGAGATACCGGAAGACATCTTAAAAAAATTGGAGTAGCCTTTTTTGTGGAAGTTTTCCCTTTAGAATTTTCCCTGGCAGGAGTTTGGGGTTTTTAAAGGCCTAATTATTGAGGTTTTTCATGAACTCTACGCTCTTTAGTTTTAAATTCTTAAAAAAATACTCGTTGTAACAGCCATTGGTATTTTGCCTAGTCAAATGGCATTGTTTTGTGGTGGGCCTGTTGCTTTAGCTACTTTACCAGTTAATAGTGTTAATCTTCTTCCTCCACGTGTAAAAAGAAGCTCAAGTTGCCCAAGTTCTAATGAGTTCACTATCACTACTGTAACCAAAAGACGTACACATTTTGAAGCTCCTGCTGCAGGATTGGCGGGGGGAAGTACACCGGTGCATAAACCAGCTGCAGCAGGAGAAGTTATCAAGCCTGCATTGGCACACTTAGGTTCAACAAAACTTCTCGGCGAACCTTCTCTGCCAGCGGCACCTGCAACAGTAGCGCAAGTTAGTGGTCAAATTTCCCCTGGGCCTTCTAGTGCTGCACTTGCTACTCTAGAATTAAGGGGCACTGTAATGTCAGATGCGTTGTGTGGAAAGCCAGCTCCAGCAGAAGTTAGGATTCCTTTCGAACCTTCTAGTGCTTCTGAACGAAGAGCGCGAATAGCATACAGTTTAGCCGGTAATCCGTGGGCAGCTAAAATGGTACTTTCTCTCGCTGAGCACAAAGTGATAGAAGTAGTGCGTACTAGTGCTACAGGACCTTTTTCTAGCTCACCCTCATGCGTAGAGCTTGCCTAGCTTCGTTTAACAAAATTAGCTACCTGCATTGACAGAAACTAATTGTCGGTAGCTATTTTGACCTAGCTAAATTTTTATCCGTAACGTAAAAAATTCCGGAAGACATCTTAAAAAAATTAGAGTAGCCTTTTTGGTGGAGGTTGCTTCTTTAAAATTTTTCCTGCTGAATGTGGGGTTTTTAGAGGTCTAATTATTGAGGTTTTTCATGAATTCTAAGTTACTAAAAAAAACATTAGTAATTGTTGCCCTTAGCCAATTGGCATTATTTTGTGGTGATGATTTTTTTGATAGTGCGTCGGTACGATCACCTATCTTGACTAATGGTACATCGTCTATAGTGCAACCATCTCTAATTGCCATGGATACTAATCCAGATTCAGATGTGGCGCCTGCAGCTGCCTTACCAAGAGCACTCAAGCCTTTGCAAATTAGGCGAAGCGTTTCAGAGGGCGGCTTGCCCTCGACAGACAAGCCAAAAATATTAACTCTGGATTTATCCAGTGGAGCGAGAGAAGCGGCAATAGAGATGTGTATCTCCTACATCGACAGCACTTTTGGCTATAAGAAACATATTATTAGCGCAGTATCCAGGGGTAGCTTTTTATATGCTTGCACCACCAGTTCAAAGACATATTTTAGATGTGTTTCACACCCTTTCCGGTGCAACAAGTGCAGCTCGTTTTGGGGGAATAATAGATAAGTGTAAAGAGATCGCATAGACTGTGCTGCTTTACGGTGTCCTTTTATAAACAGGTACAAGCACGACTAATAAAATCAGCCACCAGCTTTGCCAAATACTAATGCCCGTTGCCGCCACGCAAAGGGCACTTCCCCAAAAAGCTATTGTATAGCTGGTAGATTTTGCGTAATAGTTATGCCAATAAACAATCCACATTATGCAGGCAAGCGCCACCCCAATAGCTCCCAGCTCAAGCCATAACTGCAACATAAAATTATGAGGATGCAAGCACATTTCAGGGGAGCTTAAGACTATCTTTTCAGACCCGTTTAAAATGATGATGTCGTCGCCGTTAACGACAAGAAAACGATAACGAGAGCTTCCAAAGCCAAACCCAGTCCAAAAACGTTCAAAAAGTTGTTTCGTGACTGAATGCCAAATGAAGAGTCGGTGGGTGTAGCTAGGATCAAGTGTAGCTGACCACTGTATGTATTGCTCAGGAGATAGGATTCGAAAAATAAAGGGCAATATTCCCCAAACAACTGGCATCCCATAGATAAACATGACCCTTAAAAACCTAGGTAGCGCTTTATGCATAATTAAAGTTCCTGATCCTAAAAGGATACCTAGTGCTGCAGCGTCACTTGAACAACGTCGCATAATCAAAAAGAGTAATATGAGAATGCCGGCTTGTACCCATTTTTTGAAATGGTGCAGACTCATCCAAATGGCTAGACCGCAAGCTACGCAGCCGTGAATTAATGCTTGAGATACTTGCTGATCAATTACAGTGTGCAGTTGCCAACCATATTCAAGGCTAATTGCAAAAATCCCTAGACACATTGCGAGTAATAAACCAGCTGTTGATACGGTATGTTGAAACTGTTGGCGTAGATGAGGGTTAAAATTATTATATCGGTTCAACCACAACCAGCCACCTAGCATCACTGCCGTAACCTTGGCGTACATATATAAGGCTTTAGGTGGGTCCACTGCCCAGAGTGTGCTAATGGCACACCAGGCGATGAATAGTATCAGTAGGGGATTTGTTATGTTATATAAATCTTGTTTCCTAAATTGGAAAAGGCAGACCCCAGCCAAACCTACAAAAGGATAGATGTTTCCATGGGGCAGCGGTAAGCATAAAAAAACTACAAGAAAAACCAGGATTTTATAAGGCCAATAATTTTGAGAATGCATAATATAACAATGTGTGATTGCGAATGATGTGAAAACTTGATACGTTTAGCAAAAGTATGACTCTACATTTATGGCAGAAAAGCAAACCTTGCAAAAGCCCCTAGCAACAAGATTAGTTCACGAACACCTTGCACCCTACAAATACCGCTTTGGACAGGCGTGTTTCTTTATGTTGTTAACCGCAGCTTCAACTGCCGCATTACCATTTTTATTGAAGCCAGTTATGGATGATGTTTTTACCAGCAGTGACCCAAAGCTACTTTTTACCTTTTGTGGGGCAGTGCTTGCGGCTTTTGTGATCAAAGGTTTTGCATCCTATGGCGAAACTGTCACCATGACCCGTATTGGCCAAAGCATTATTTCAGATATTCAAAATCGAGTGCTCGCCCACATGATGAGCCTTGATTTGGAATATTTTCACAAACGCAATAGTGGTGAATTGTTATCGCGTTTTACCAATGATGTCTCGCTGATGCGCAATAGCGTTGCCAACACGGTTATTGGTATTGGGCGTGATAGTTTTACCCTTGTATTCTTGGTTGCAGTCATGTTTTATCAAGACTGGCTTTTAGCATGTCTGTCGTTCTTTATTTTTCCTGCAGCATTTTTACCAATTATTCGTATTGGTCGTCGTATGCGCAAAGTTACCTTTAATGCTCAAGAAGAAATTGCCCGCTTTACCAAGCAGCTAACCCAAATTTTTCAAGGTATTCGTGTAATTAAAGCCTACTCAACGGAAAATTATGAAGCAAATCGCGCTAAAGTACAGATTGAAAAAATCTACAAGCTTGTGGTTAAAACCTCTCGGGTTAGATCTCTGAGCCATCCCATTATTGAGAGCATGGGTGGAATTGCGATTATTTCTGTAATTGCATATGGTGGCTGGCAAGTGATGCACCACAGCCGTACGATCGGTGAATTTATGTCATTTATCGCGGCACTTATTCTAGCTTATGAACCGTTGAAACGCTTAAGCAACCTTAATGCTAACCTTCAAGAAGGGTTAGCGGCTGCAGATCGGGTGTTTGAAATCATTGATGCTAAGAGTACCATACTTTCACCAGTTGAACCCAAGCGCCCCGCCAAAGTACAAGGACGCATCGAATACAAAGATGTACATTTTGCTTATGGTCCTAAGAAAAAAGCCTTGGATGGGATTAGCTTTGTTGCGCAAGCTGGTAAGTGCATAGCCCTTGTTGGGGCCAGTGGGGCAGGGAAGTCAACCATTATCAACCTTATTCCCCGGTTTTATGATGTTAATGCCGCTGAAATCATTGTGGATGATGTGAATGTAAAAGACTGGGAAATTAGTTACTTAAGAAAGCAAATCGCTTTGGTAAGCCAAGAAATTGCACTGTTTGATTTAAGCGTGTTTGAAAACATAACCTATGGTTGTGAAGATTTTTTAAATGAGGATGTTTACAGTGTAGCCAAATCAGCAGCAGCACATGATTTTATTGAGAAGCTTCCCCAAGGCTACAATACAATTGTGGGTGAGAATGGGGTTAGCCTTTCAGGTGGGCAGCGGCAACGGTTAGCTATTGCGCGCGCCATGTTAAAAAAAGCGCCAATTTTACTGCTTGATGAAGCAACCTCTGCCCTTGATACAGATTCCGAAAGACATATTCAATCTGCTTTGAAAAAGCTTATGGTGGGGCGCACAACTATCATGGTGGCTCATCGTTTATCAACGGTTATTGATGCTGACCATATTTATGTTTTAGACAATGGCAAAATTATTGAGTCAGGATCGCATCAAGAACTGTTGCAATTAGGCAAACAGTATGCTCACCTATGGCATAGACAAGCGCAAGGCTTGGAGTCGTAAAACTATAAAAAGGAGAACATTATGTCAATTCATGTAGCTGGCCATCAAATGGATGTTGGTGATAGTTTAAGCACCTTTATCCAAACAGAATTAAAAGCTCTGTTAGACAAGTACGTTGGGGAAACACATGAATCACAGGTTCATCTTAGTAAAGACCATCATGAATTTGTAACAGACCTTGCTGTTCACGTGAGTAAAAATCTTGTAGTGCATAGCAAAGGGCGCGATAGCGATGCTTACAAAAGCTTTAGCGATGCCTTAGCAAAACTGGAAACTCGCGTAAAAAAATATCGTTCCAGATTACGTGACCGCAAGCGCCATGATGCAGTTGGTGTTTCAGCAAATTACTTTGTGGTTAACCATGCAGCAGAAGATAGCGGAGCAGATACCCCTGTTGTGGTTGCTGAAATGACCCATGACATTCACCACCTGACTGTCAGCGAAGCGGTAATGAAGCTGGATTTAGCTGATTCACCGGTTGTGATGTTTAGAAATGCTGGCAATGATCAATTAAACGTTGTCTACCGCCGTAAAGACGGAAACGTTGGTTGGATTGATCCAAGCAAACATGTTTAGTAAATGCGTATCGCTAATAACCGGAGTTAATCGGTTGTTAGCGATGTGATCTAAAACTACTTTCCGGCCTTAACATTATTTTTCGCCGCGGCGCTTGAAATTTTAAATTTTGCGCTATATACCTACGTAACCAAATAATAGGAAGCATGGTTATGAACGTAGGAGTAAACGGTTCTATCCTTGGCAAGGCTCAGCTTGCTAAGAGTATTGATATAAATGCAATCCTCGAATCGTTAGTACAAAACAGTTCTTACTCACACAAAATAGCAACTGATAAAGCTACTCAAATCACAAATACTACAAAAATCACTGCATTCTCAAATTTAAAAACTGACGTTATAGCTGTAAAGACCTCGCTAAATGCCCTAGCTGATGCCGTTACTACGCAAGAAAGGAAGGATAAGCTTAATGCCTTTGTAAATGCTTATAACAAGGTTGTGGGAGATATTAAAACTGGAGATGCATATAATGTAGAAACCAGATTGGCAGGGCCTTTAATGGGGAGTAGGGAAGTAAGAATCCTTCACGATGCACTTAGCAGAGCTAAAAACACTTCAATAGATGCTAACTCCTTAACCAATATGGGTGTTTCAGTTGGGGCGAATGGGTTGCTTACTGTTGACTCAAATAAAGTGGACGATGCTCTGACTAATCATCTTTCTAGCTTTACCACTTTGTTGGGGGAGGCTCGAGTAGGAAATGCGGCCGGTACAGGTCTTGTTGGTGCTTTTAATACAGTTGTTAATAGTGCAACAAACGTAGCATCGGGTTTTTTGACAAGTCATATAGAAGGGTTAGATAGACAGAACGTACTCCTAGGTACCGATATTAGCAACCAACAACGTCATCTAGACCAGTATACAAAACAGCAACTCACAAAACTCGTTTATATGGAAAATAGCGTTTCTAAATCTAATTTCGATCAACAGTTGTTGGAGCACATGTTTTCAAAAATATAATAAACACACAGCAAAGCGTTCTTGGCTTCTATCTTTGTGCTTTTGAATCAATCGCAGGGCGTAGCAAAATTAAAAGTATTAAAGCAAACAGGGCAATTATGCCACTGCCCATAAACGTTACAAATTGGTCGTACCGATCTGCAAGGGAGCCGCCAATAAAGCCAGCCAGTAACAAGCCAATAGAGTTAATGAGATAGTAAAAACCAATACCTGTTCCGCGTAAATCTTCGGGAATTTGATCGGCAATAATGCATAAGAACATGTCTTGGCTCATACCAATTTGAATACCCCACAAAGCTACCCCTATAAGCATAACGGGTAGGCTACTGGAAAATCCTAAAAAGGCATCAGCGACAATAAGTATCACAAAGCTTAACGCTAAAAATCCATAGCGCCCTAGACGATCTGAAAGTAACCCCACGGGATATGAAAAAAGGGAATTTGTGCAATTATACAAAATGAGAATGCCATGCGCAAAACTAGGATCCATACCAAAACTATGGGTGGCATGGAGCACAAGCATAGACTCTCCAATGCGTGAGCTCATAAACACCATAGCAACAATCATTAACAACCAATAAGGCTTGCCTAAACGTGCTAAATCTTTAAGGTGTAATGGATGCCGGATAGGCTTTTTATCAGCAGTGACTTCTTTTTCATGAGGGTCATTAACAAAAATTAGTAGTAAGAAAAACCCAATGGACGCAGGGATACTTGCCCACATAAAGACTTGTTGAATATTTTGATTGGCCAAAAACATGGCGACAATGCCCAATATACCCCCAATGAATGAACCTGCGGTTGCCATGGCATTACGCAGCCCAAAGCACGCCCCTTTTGCTCCTTCAGGGGATAAATCACCCACCAAGGCATCTCGAGGGGTTGATTGCATGCCATTTCCTAAGCGATCAAACAGTCTAGCAATAATCACCATGGGTACAGTTGCGAACAACGCAAAGAGAGGGCGTGATATGGTCACCATGGCAAATCCAATCACCATTACCTTTTTTGGGCGGCGCAGATAATCACTGATGAGGCCGGAAAGAAGTTTCATGACAAAGGCCATTGCCTCAAAAAAACCTTCAAGCATAACAATAAAGCCAGTGCCCGCACCAAGAATTTGTTTTAGATACAATGCGACAACACCAAAAACCATAACGGTAGAGATGTTAAGTAGCATACTGGCAAAGCCAATAGCCCAGATAGAAACAGGAATTTTAGACTTTGTAATATTCATAAAACCAAACAGTAAAATGAAAGATTAAACTACCAACTGGAAAATAAAAAAACAAGCGTAAAGCTTGCTTTTTTATTTAATTTAGTACATCCGCCTAAGCGACAGACTGCTCTTGTTCTTTTTCTTTAGGTGCAGCCTGAGCAAGTAGAACTTTATCGCGATTTTGAGCTGTTGCCTTCATACGACGCATCGCACTTCCGGTACCAGCTGGAATCAATCGGCCCACAATCACATTTTCCTTCAGGCCAGCCAACCCATCAAGCTTTCCAGAAACAGATGCCTCGGTTAATACGCGAGTTGTTTCTTGGAATGATGCCGCTGAAATGAATGATTTCGTATGCAGTGACGCCTTTGTAATACCCTGAAGGACAGGTTGCCCAGTCGCTGGACGCTTGCCTTCTTTTATAAGGGTATTATTTGTCAGGTCAAAGATAACGCGATCAACATGGTCGCCGACAATGAAATGGGTATCTCCAGCATCATAGACTTCAGTTTTTTGAAGCATTTGACGTACGATAACTTCGATGTGCTTATCGTTAATCGCAATACCTTGCAAACGGTAAACCTGTTGAATTTCACTGACCAAGTATACAGCCAAAGCTTCAACGCCCATTACACGCAAGATGTCATGAGGCACAGGGTTTCCTTCAACAATAAGGTCACCTTTTCTGACATAATCGCCTTCTTGAATAACAATGTGTCGACCACGTGGAACTAAGTATTCCGCTGGTTGTAGGCTATCATTTTCAGGAATAACAACAATGCGACGCTTTGCCTTGTAGTCTTTACCAAATTCAATTTTTCCATCGAATTCAGCAATGATTGCAGCATCTTTTGGATGACGTGCTTCAAATAACTCAGATACCCTTGGCAAACCACCCGTAATGTCACGAGTTTTTGATGTTTCACGAGGAATACGCGCAATAACTTCACCAGCTGGGACTTTAGAATTATTTTCAACAGAAATAATTGCATCAATTGGTAAGAAGTATCGCGCTTCAAGACCGTTCGACAATTTGATTGGATTCCCTTTTGCGTCGCGCATGCTAATCATGGGGCGAAGCTCAGCACTAACCCTTGAAGATTTCGCATCAATAACGGCACGGCTTGAAATACCTGTAGACTCGTCGATGACTTCGCGCATTGTAACGCCTTCTTGTAAGTCAACGAAATGAGCAATACCTTCTTTTTCTGTTATTACAGGAATTGTATAAGCATCCCATTCAGCAATTTTTTGTCCTTGTTTAATGGTTTCGCCTTCTTTTACCAAAAGCTTCGCACCATATTGGATGCGATAATGAACACGCTCACGATTTTGATCGTCAAGAACGATGACCTCACCGTTACGAGATAGTACAACAGTTTGACCTGATGCATTATCAATCGCGTTAATGTTTTTGTATTTAATTTTACCTGGCATTGAGCTTTCGGTGCTTGATTGCTCAGCACTTCGTTGTGCAGCACCACCCATGTGGAACGTACGCATCGTAAGCTGAGTACCCGGCTCACCAATTGACTGAGCAGCAATAACACCAACCGCTTCACCAACGTTAACAGCCGTACCACGTGCTAAGTCACGTCCATAGCATTTAGCACAAATAGCTGTTTCCATTTCGCAAGTTAATACTGAACGAATCTTCACTTCATGGATGCTAGCGTCACTAATAAGTTCAACTGTATCTTCAAGAATCATTTCTCCAGCAGGAACAATAATCTTACCAGTTAATGGATGAACAATGTCTTCCGAAGCTGTGCGTCCTAAAATACGGTCTGTTAACGGAACAACAGTATTTGCCCCTTCAACAACTGATCGCATATGAATACCTTGAATAGTACCGCAATCATCAGCAACGATAATGCAATCTTGCGCAACGTCAACCAAACGACGGGTTAGGTAACCAGAGTTAGCTGTTTTTAATGCCGTATCTGAAAGTCCTTTACGCGCACCATGGGTTGAAATGAAGTATTCAAGAACGTGCAATCCTTCTTTAAAGTTTGAAATGATCGGCGTTTCCATAATGTCACCGGATGGCCGTGTCATCAAACCACGCATACCCGCCATCTGACGCATCTGCGTAACCGAACCACGTGCCTTTGAGTGAATCATCATGTAAACCGCATTAAATGGTTCTCCAGGGCGATTTTTAGACATTGCTTGTAACATGGCGTCACCGACTTTATCGGTACATCTGCCCCAAGCGTCCACAACTTTGTTGTATTTTTCACCTTGAGTAATTAGACCATCTAGGTACTGTTGCTCATATTCTGCAACCGCAGATTTTGTTTGAGTAATCAATACTTCTTTTTCTTTTGGAACAATCAAGTCGTCCTTACCAAAGGAAACACCGCTCTTAGTCATATAGTGGAAACCTAACGACATAATACGATCCACAAAGATAACGGTTTCTTTTTGGCCGCAGTGACGATATACCATATCGACGAGCGAGCTGATTTCATTTGAAGTCATTACTTGGTTAATTAGCTCATAAGGCATTTTGAAATGCTTTGGCAAATAATTGCCAAGGAACATACGGCCAGGCGTTGTATCTACCCGTTGATATGTAACACTTCCATCTTCATGATAAACTGGCACACGTGCTTTTATTTTTGAATGAATATGTAAGTAGTCTTGTGATAAAGCATGCTCAACTTCAGCGATATCTGAAATAAGGCCGCCTTCACCAGGCATACCATCTGCCATCAAGCTTAGGTAGTAAATTCCAAGCACAATATCTTTTGAAGGGACAATAATTGGGCGTCCGCTAGAGGGGCTGAGGATGTTGTTTGTTGACATCATCAGCACACGCGCTTCAAGCTGTGCTTCTAAAGATAATGGTATATGTACTGCCATTTGGTCTCCGTCGAAGTCAGCGTTAAAGGCTGTACAAACAAGCGGATGCAACTGGATAGCTTTACCTTCAATAAGCACAGGCTCAAATGCCTGAATACCTAATCTGTGAAGAGTTGGTGCGCGGTTTAGCAATACGGGATGCTCGCGAATAACATCTTCAAGGACGTCCCAAACTTCAGGGCGCTCTTTTTCAACCATTCTTTTAGCAGCTTTTAAAGTGCTGGCCAGGCCATAGCGTTCTAGTCGCGCATAAATAAAGGGACGGAATAATTCCAATGCCATCTTTTTTGGAAGACCACATTGATGCAATTTTAATTCAGGACCAACAACGATTACTGAACGTCCAGAATAGTCAACACGTTTACCAAGAAGGTTTTGACGGAAACGACCCTGTTTACCTTTAAGCATATCTGCCAATGATTTTAGCGGACGCTTATTTGTACCAGTAATTGCGCGACCACGACGGCCATTATCAAATAGTGCATCAACTGATTCTTGAAGCATACGCTTTTCATTACGAATAATGATTTCAGGTGCACGAAGTTCAATAAGTCTCTTTAGACGATTGTTTCTATTGATGACACGACGATATAAGTCATTCAAATCTGACGTCGCAAAACGTCCCCCATCAAGTGGAACCAATGGACGTAGCTCTGGTGGAATGACAGGAATAACTTCCATGACCAAACATTCAGGCGGCGTATTTGACTCAAGGAATGCCTCAAGGAGTTTTAAACGCTTTAGAATTTTTTTACGACGAATTTCAGATGAACTTTCTGAAAGTTCAATACGAAGTCTTTCACTTTCTTTCTTTGGCTCAATTTTGCGCAGCATTTCACGCAAAGCTTCAGCACCAATACCAGCACGGAAGGCTTCCTCGCCGTACTCGTCTTGTGTATGCATGAATTCTTCTTCGGTCAGCAACTGCCCATAGGACATTGATGTCATGCCAGGATCAAGTACAACGTAACTTTCAAAATACAGAATTTTTTCAAGGTCTTTTAAGGCCAAATCAAGCAGCATTCCTGCACGGCTTGGTAGAGATTTTGTAAACCAAATATGCGCAACAGGAGCAGCTAATTCAATATGCCCCATGCGGTCACGACGAACTTTGCTTAAGGTTACTTCAACGCCACACTTTTCACAGATTACACCGCGATACTTCATGCGCTTGTATTTTCCGCATAAACATTCATAGTCTTTTACTGGACCAAAAATACGTGCGCAAAATAGTCCATCACGTTCTGGCTTAAATGTACGATAATTAATCGTTTCGGGCTTTTTTACTTCCCCGTATGACCAAGAACGAATACGTTCTGCTGTTGCAATAGTAATACGAATTGCATCAAAATCTGGAAGAACATCCATTGCGTTGAAGCTTCGTTTAATCTCTCGGTTCATGCCGTACTCCCGAACAAAATGTCAAAAATTAGATTTAGTAAAATGTGGAGAGCCTAGGCTCTCCACACCAAGTTATTCAAACTGCTCAAATGCCACATTGAGGCCAAGTGAACGAAGCTCTTTTACAAGAACGTTAAAGGACTCTGGAATGCCTGTTTCCATGTTGTCATCTCCACGAACAATGGCTTCATATACCTTCATACGACCAACAACGTCGTCTGATTTTACGGTCAGCATTTCTTGCAGAGTATAAGCAGCACCATAAGCTTCAAGAGCCCAGACTTCCATTTCTCCAAAACGTTGGCCTCCAAACTGCGCTTTACCGCCGAGTGGCTGCTGCGTAACAAGACTGTATGGACCAATAGAACGTGCGTGAATCTTATCATCAACCAAGTGATGGAGTTTCAACATATAAATGTATCCGACTGTAACCTTACGATCAAAAGGCTCACCCGTTCTACCATCAAATAGGTCAACCTGACCAAACGTTGGTTGGTTGGCGTAGATTAAAGCATTATTTATTTCTTCATGGGTTGCACCATCGAATACAGGAGATGCGATTGGAACACCCTTTCGAAGATTCCCTGCCATTTCCATAAGCTGGTCATCATCTAATAACTTAATATCTTTCTGATCTTTTTTATCAGTATAAATATCTAATAACTTGGCGCGAATATCCTTAACCGCAAGTTCATTGTCATGATATTTTACAATCATGTCGTTAATTTGGCGTCCCATACCAGCAACCGCACCACCTAAATGGGTCTCGAGAATTTGTCCCACGTTCATACGTGAAGGCAAACCAAGTGGGTTCAAGATAATATCGACCGGTGTTCCATCTTCAAGGTGTGGCATGTCTTCCATTGGAACAACTTTTGACACAACACCTTTGTTACCATGGCGACCCGCCATCTTATCACCTGGCTGAAGCTTACGCTTTACAGCAATAAAGACTTTTACTGATTTCAAAACCCCCGGTGGCAATTCATCACCACGGCGTAATTTTTCAACCCTATCTTCGAATGTCGCTTGAAGTCTAGCGCATGAACCGTCAAATTCGGTTTTCATGTCTTCTATTTCTTCCATCACTTTTTCATCAGAAACAATAATTTTCTTTTGCTCAGCTGGATGAAGCTCTGCAAGCATTTCAGCGGTAATTTCTTTGCCTTTGGTTAAGCCTTTAGGACCAGATGAGAATTTATTGCCAATCAGTAGTTCTCTTAACCGGCTTGAGAAGCTACGCTCCAAAATTGCACGTTCCGCTTCACGGTCTTTTGCAAGGCGGTCAATTTCTTGACGCTCCAACGCAATAGAACGCTCATCCCGTTCAATACCACGACGAGAGAAAATACGTACCTCAACAACTGTACCAGAAACTCCTGGTGGGACACGCAATGAGCTATCACGCACATCAGACGCTTTTTCACCAAAAATAGCGCGTAAAAGTTTTTCTTCAGGAGTAGAAGGCGCTTCACCCTTAGGGGTAACCTTACCAACTAAAATATCTCCTGGATTAACTTCTGCACCAACATAAACGATACCAGCTTCGTCCAAATTACGCAGGCCTTCTTCCCCAACGTTTGGAATATCGCGGGTAATATCTTCATTACCAAGCTTCGTATCGCGAGCCATTAATTCAAATTCTTCAATATGAATTGATGTAAAGACATCGTCTTGAACGATACGTTCAGAAATAACAATTGAGTCCTCAAAGTTATAACCTTGCCAAGACATAAACGAAACGAGAACGTTACGGCCTAATGCTAATTCCCCAAGCTCAGTTGCTGGGCCATCGGCAATAATATCACCACGTTTTACTACATCCCCCTTTTTAACAAGAGGACGTTGGTTAATACAGGTGCTCATGTTGGAGCGTTGGAATTTCAATAGATTGAAAATATCAACACCAGATTTGTTATCACTGTCTTTTTCGGTAACGCGAATCACAATACGTTTACCGTCGACTTGATCAACTACACCATCACGTTTTGCTGTAATAACAGCGCCTGAATCTTTTGCAACAATGGCTTCCATACCAGTTCCAACCAATGGAGCTTCTGCTCTTAGAAGAGGAACAGCCTGACGTTGCATGTTTGACCCCATTAACGCACGGTTCGCATCGTCATTTTCCAAGAAAGGAATTAAGGACGCCGCAACAGAAACAAGCTGTTTGGGTGAAACGTCAATATAATCCACGTTTGTACGAGGGAAAATTCCTGTGTCGCCTGTTTTACGGCAGGTTACAAATTCTTCAACAATGTTGCCATCTTCGTCAATTTCAACACTGGCTTGACCGATAATATAACGGCTTTCTTCCAATGCATTCATGTAGACAACTTCATCAGTTACCTTACCATCACGAATTTTACGGTATGGACTTTCAATAAATCCGTACTTATTTACGCGAGCGTAAGTTGCCAATGAGTTAATCAATCCAATGTTTTGACCTTCAGGTGTTTCAATCGGACAAATACGACCATAGTGGGTTGGGTGAACGTCACGAACTTCGAAGCTTGCGCGATCACGAGATAAACCGCCAGGTCCTAATGCTGACAGACGACGCTTGTGCGTAATTTCAGAAAGAGGATTGGTCTGGTCCATAAATTGAGATAGTTGTGAGGATCCGAAGAATTCACGAATTGCCGCGGCAACTGGCTTGGCATTCACTAAGTCATTTGGCATAACTGTATCAATATCAACTGATCCCATGCGCTCACGAATGGATCGCTCCATACGAACCAAGCCAACGCGGAACTGATTTTCTAATAATTCACCAACAGAACGTACGCGTCGGTTTGCAAGGTTATCGATGTCATCGATTTCACCTTTGCCATCGCGTAACTCTAGCAATGTGCGAACCATGGAAACAATGTCGGCTTTATTGAGAACTCTCACGTCATCGGGCGTATCCAATCCCAAACGTGCATTCATTTTAACGCGGCCAACTGCGGATAAATCATAACGTTCAGCATCGAAGAATAATGCCCTAAATAGTGCTTCGCCACCTTCTACGGTTGGTGGTTCACCTGGGCGCAAAGCGCGATAAATATCCATCAACGCTTCATCACGATTTTGGTTTTTATCGGTTTGCAATGTGTTAAGCAAATACGCACCGATGTTAACATGGTCTATGTTTAACAAATCGAATGATTTAACTTTTTGCTCATTCAAAATTTCCATTGTGTCAGCAGAAAGTAAATCGCCTGCTTCAATGTAGACTTCGCCTGTTTCAACATTAATGTAATCGTTAGCTAAATAGCTGCCATATAAATTTTCATCGGAAAAAGCAATTTGCTTAAGGCCCTCAGTCTCTAATTTTTTTGCAAGACGTGGAGTAATTTTTGTATTAGCTTCAACCGCTACTTCACCGGTTTCAGCGTTGATAATATCATGGGTTGGCTTAGCACCCTTCCAACGATCAGAAACATACTCAGTAACCCAAAGTTTTTTATTTCTTGTATAGGTCACTCTTTCATAAAAGGTATGAATGATCTCTTCACGAGACATGCCCATAAGATCTTTTGGATCTAAATCTTTTTTAGCCTTTTTAGCTTTTTCTTTTTCTTGTTCTGTGTAAGCACTATCAAGTGCCATTAACAAAGTTGTAACAGGAAGTTTGCGACGACGATCTACACGAACGCATATTTGGTCTTTTGGATCAAATTCGAAATCGAGCCAAGAACCACGGTATGGTACAATTCGTCCAGCATAAAGGATTTTACCAGATGCATGAGTTTTACCCTTATCGTGGTCAAAAAATACGCCAGGGCTTCTATGCATTTGGGAAACAATAACGCGCTCAATACCATTCACGATAAACGTACCGCGATCGGTCATTAAGGGGGTGTCGCCAATATAGACATCTTGTTCTTTAATGTCACGAATCGAGCGTGAGCCAGAATCACCATCGACATCCCATACAACAAGACGGAATGTAACCTTAAGGGGAGCTGCATACGTTAATCCACGCGTGCGGCACTCTTCCTCGTCAAATTTTGGCTTTTCAAAGTCATAGTGGAAAAATTCTAAATGGGCTTTCCCGGAATAATCCTTGATAGGAAAAATGGAATTGAAAACCTCTAAAAGCCCTGTATTGTCACGCTTTTCATGGCGGACATTAAGCTGCAAGAATGCTTCATAAGAATTCTTTTGCAAGGCAATGAGATTTGGTAATGGTGCAACTTCTTGAATGCGACCAAAATTTTTACGAAATCGCTTACGACCAGTAAATGAGCGAACCATGCGCTAAACTCCTACACGATAAAACGGGTGCTAAAAAAAAGACATGCGAAAATTTTTTGTATAAATCGTTTGAAAATACTATAAAGCGCATACCTAACACAAATAACTTTGTTTTAAATAAAATTTATAAATCAGATAGTCCCAAAGACTAGCCTAAAAAAATACGCTCAGCAAGCTCCTTCATAGAAACCACTGAGCGTCAAGATTATTTTACAGAAACTTTAGCTCCAGCATCTTCTAGCTGCTTCTTAAGTTTGTCTGCTTCGTCTTTAGAAACACCTTGCTTAACTGGTTTTGGCGCACCTTCAACAAGATCTTTAGCTTCTTTTAAGCCAAGACCAGTGATCGCACGAACTTCTTTAATTGCATTAATTTTGTTCGCGCCGCCATCTTCAAGAATAACGTCAAATTCAGTTTGGACTTCTGCAGCTTCTGCATTCGCAGCAGCAGGAGCAGCAACTGCAACAGCAGCTGCGGCACTTACGCCCCAAGTTTCTTCTAGTAATTTTGAAAGCTCTGCAGCTTCTAATACTGTTAATGCTGATAAGTCATCAACTATTTTTTTTAAGTTAGCCATTTATATTCTCCTAATTTTGTCTCGCTATTGATTAACCATTTGATTTTGCTGAGATTACCCTTGCAACTCGAGCACCAGGCTCTTGAAGCAATATCGCCAACTTTGTAGCTGGCGTACTAATAATCGCAATAAGCTTACTACGCAATTCATCAAGTGATGGCAACGTAGCCAAAGCTTTTACTTCAGCTTGTTTCAGAACTTGTCCATTAAGGCATGCTCCTACAACTTGGATCTTGTCATTTTTGTTTGCAAATGTGACAAGCGCTTTAGCTGCAGCAACTGGATCTGCTGAATAGGCCAACGTCGTTGGGCCCACTAGCATTTCTGTTAAACCTTCTAGCTTTGTTCCTTTTACGGCAATCTGAGCAAGGGTGTTTTTTAAAACCTTAAATTCTGCATTTGCAGCACGCATTTCACGACGCAGTTTTGTTACTTCATCAACGTTTAAACCCGTTTGACGAGCAACAACTACTAGAGATGATGCCTCTAGTCGCTGGCGCATATCGGCTACCAATGCTTCCTTTTGCATACGGTCCATTGTTATACTCCTTCACTCGTTACTTTATTGAAACAGAAAGGGAAGAGCTAATGCGCAAGCCCTTGCTGTCTATGCAGGCAGTTTTCACTATTAAACGGTTTCCCGAACCCACAGTCTTGGACAGGATAGGCTCCTGTTCCTAATCCCATAGGTTTCCCTATGGGAATACTATTATTCAACCGAAAATTGTAGGCCTGGGCCCATGGTTGAACTTAAAGTCAATTTTTTGATGTAGGTGCCTTTAACGCCAGCTGGGCGCGCTCTTGTGATTACATCAAGCAATGCCTTAATATTTTCTTCTAGCGCCTTTTCAGCAAAACTAGCTTTGCCAACGCGGGAATGCACAACGCCTGCTTTTTCAGTGCGGTATTCAATCTGTCCGCCTTTAATTGCAGACAACGCAGCAGCCACGTCCATGGTAACAGTACCAAGTTTCGGATTTGGCATTAGCCCACGAGGACCTAATATTTTAGCAACCTTACCTACAACACCCATCATATCTGGGGTGGCAACGCATTTATCAAAAGGAATTTCTCCTTTTAAAATTTGATCAACAAGTTCTTCCGCACCAACAAGGTCAGCTCCTGCTTTTTTAGCTTCTTCGGCCTTTGGACCGCGAGCAAAAACAGCGACCTTATAAACCTTACCTGTACCGTGAGGCAAACTTAAGACGCCGCGAATATTTTGCTCCGCTTTTTTAGCATCTACGTTAAGGTTGATAGCAATCTCAACCGTTTCATCAAACTTTGCGGTTGCATTGGTCTTTACCAATTTAACGGCATCACTTAGTGAGTACGTTTTGTTAGCATCTACAGTTTTGAGTGCATTTTGAATACGCTTACCTGTCATAACTTACGCCCCCACAACTTCTAAGCCCATTGAACGAGCAGAACCAATAAGCATTTGGCAAGCCGCATCAAGATCATGAGCGTTTAAGTCTTTCATTTTTATTTCTGCAATTTCGCGAATCTGATCCATTGTTACTTTTCCAACAATTTCACGACCTGGCGTTTTTGTGCCCTTTTGAAGGCCTGCAGCTTTTTTCAAAAAGAATGTGTTTGGGGGTGTCTTTGTGACAAACGAAAAGGTACGATCAGCGTACACTGTTATCACAACTGGCAACGGCGTTCCAGGCTCAACCCCTTGGGTTTGCGCGTTGAAAGCCTTACAAAATTCCATGATATTCAAACCGCGTTGACCCAATGCTGGACCAATTGGCGGAGATGGGTTAGCTTTTCCAGCGGGCACCTGGAGCTTAATATAGCCCGTAATCTTTTTTGCCATAATTCCTCACTAAATTGAGCTGTGGTGCGGCTAGGCAGCCTTCCACAGATTTACTTATTGTTTTTCGACCTGACCAAATTCAAGCTCAACAGGTGTTGGCCTTCCAAAAATCATGACCGAAACCTTCAAGCGACCTTTGTCCTGGTCAACTTCTTCAACGAAACCGCTGAAAGAAGTAAAGGGCCCGTCGCAAACGCGAACTTGCTCTCCTACTTCGTATACCACATTATGCTTGGGCTTTTCAATAGAATCTTGGACTTGCTGCAGAATTCGCTTTACTTCTGATTCGCCAATTGGGCTTGGTTTGCCTTTAGCGCCTAAGAAACTAGATACTCTTGGGATATCACGCACTAAATGCCATGTTCTGTCATTAAGTACCATTTTCACAAGTACGTAACCTGGGAAAAAATTTTTCTCAGCATTAACCTTCTTGTTGCCTTTGCGAATTTCCACAACTTCTTCTGAAGGCACTAAAATTTGCTCAAACATGTCGCTTAAGGAATGCTTTTCAGCTTGCTCACTAATAAGCTGGGAGACTTTTTTTTCAAATCCTGAGTATACGTTCACCACGTACCACTTGGCAGTTAACATAATATTTTATCCAATAATTAGATGTAATAAACGATAAATAATTTGGTCTACAACCAGAAAATACGCCGCTGCTATAATTGCAAATATAAACACAACCACCGTTGTAACCCGTGTTTCCTTGCCTGTCGGCCAGGTCACCTTGCGGACTTCCTGACGAACTTGAGCAATAAACTCAGGGATTTTTTTTGTAAGTGGTATCTTGGTTTGATCTGTCATAAAGCGTTTCCTTAAAACACAGCGGCAAAATGCTTTGTCTGTCTAAACAGACTTATTAGCAATTTGTATAAGATTCGTGGGAAAATGTCCACAGAAAAACAACTTGGCAGGAGTGGAGGGTCTCGAACCCCCAGCCTTCGGTTTTGGAGACCGACGCTCTAGCCAATTGAGCTACACTCCTAGAAATTACCTTTCAGCAATCATTCTTGTTTTAGATTAAGGATGAATTTTTGTCCAGGAAAATATCTTGCATTTTCTCAAGGGAGCAGCTATATATAGTTTACCTTATCGCGGGGTAGAGCAGCCCGGTAGCTCGTCAGGCTCATAACCTGAAGGTCGTTGGTTCAAATCCAGCCCCCGCAACCAATTAAGTTTCAAGCAGTTTTTCGTGAAACATTTAAGCAAACATCTCCACTGAAATGTACAACGGATTCTTCCGATTGAATTTCATAAGCGTTTGCCGTAATGGTGTTTTCATGGTGGCAGGCTTTTATACCTTGATCACCCGCAATGTCTTGAGTTTGCGTATTGAGCACCGCATGTTCAGTTGTGGCTTTAAGCCCGGAATGATGATCAAAATTAACTTTTTCAAAAAAGTGAACTTCTCGATTAGCTTCATAATAAGACGCCTGGTTTGATTTTAATGATGAAGGACCAGCTGGCTTTTCAAAGGTACCAACCGGATTGTTCAATGTTATTTTATCGCTTGCTTGCACAGCCTCATGGGCGTTCACAAGCAACCGCGCTTGGGTTGAAGGATTATGAGATACTAATTTTAGCATTTTTGCTTGGGTTTTATTGGTAACCGAAACCGAAGCTTCTTTTACCTGAGTCGTTTCTGACACCACATCTTTCGATGAGCCTTCTGTCAGTAAAAATAAGCTTATACCTACTATTGCGACCGGGAAAAAATACCGGAATACGCGATTAGTTTTACGACGCATATACCCTCAAAAAAAATTGGCCCAATTTAATGATAGCGCAGAAAAATTAATAAAGCCCTAAGTATTGGTGCCCCCGGGGAGACTCGAACTCCCACGTCCTAGGACAACAGATTTTGAGTCTGCCGCGTCTACCAGTTCCACCACAGGGGCGCTAGGTGATAATACTCGTTTTTTAAAAATCGTCAAAGAAAATCTGAAAAAGATTGAACCATTTTTGAATTTAGGCTGGAATTAACGGATAAATCAATTTACGGAACTTGAAATGAAGAAAGTTATTTTTTTAAGCATGCTAATGGTATTTTCTTTTTTGGAGGCTAGCACTCTTGTTGCTCACGCTTTATCTGATAACCCTTGGGGGAGAAAGGCTAACCCTCGCACTTTCCCTCCTTTGCTTGAAAATGTTGATGCTTCTGATAGAAAACCCGCTTGGTGGGGTTTTCCCATTCTACCAACCAGTTGCCCCCAAAATGTTGCTGGTCTTTTTGATAGAATAGGAACAAGGGTAAGTTCTTCAGCCATATTAGACAGGGTGAGTTCTGCATCGACTAATGCCTTAGATAAAACGCACCAAAATAAAAAGCTTGCCCAGGCCCTTTTTGGGGTAGAGCTTCCAAAGCGTGAGTCAAAGCTCTCAAAGCCTGTGGACATAAAAGTTAGGGCATCCCAACACACCACACCATATAGAATTCAAACAGAAGAAAGGCGCAACAGAATAGCTGCAGGTAAACACTTAAGAGGTTATCAACATGCTAGCGTTTCATTTCCCTTTAGCAAAAGAACTGGCCGCCCAACCCCACTGTCTAAAAAATATAATAATCAACCGAGATATAAACCAACAGGGCGTAACTAACACGCTTTACAATAGCTAGAGCTTTGGGCTAAAACCTTAACATGCGTGTACTCCATTATTATCCATTATGTCCATATTCTCGCAAGGTGCGTTTGTGCCTTGCTGAGAAGAAATTAGATTTTTCCCAAGAGACAACAAACTTTTGGGAAAAAAAACCAGAGCTAACAAATCTTAATCCCTTGGGGCATGTGCCCGTATTGATTGATTTGAATGGTTCTATTTTGACTGACAGCACGGCAATTGTAGAGTACCTAGAAGAAGCATACCCAGACCGTAAGTTATACCCGGAAGAGCTTTTAGCCCGAGCCGAAACCCGTAGGTTAATGGCTTGGTTTGATACTCGTTTTGCCCAAGAAGTAAGCTTGGTGATTTTGTGGGAAAAAGTAATTAAACGCCTGGCATCAAAAAGTGCCGGTCAATCATGCCCTGGTCCTGATTCCAATCTTATTCGAAACACCAAAATTACAATGGTGAATCATCTAGAGTATTTGGCTTGGCTAATCGATAGGCGCAATTGGATTGCTGGAGATCATTTTTCCATTGCCGATATTACAGCAGCTGCGCACATTTCAGTGGTTGATTATTTTGGTGATATTAACTGGGAAAAATTTGAATCAGTTAAAAGCTGGTTTATGCGGATTAAGTCACGACCAAGCTACCGTGGATTTTTCAGTGATAGGGTTCCAGCTATTGCACCAGCACCACATTATACTGAGTTGGATTTTTAACACCTACGTCCCCTCATAAAAAGAAACACACCAAGGCCTAGTTCCAAAGTAAGTTTTCAAAAAATAAAACCGCAAAGGGTTTTTGTACACAGCCACGCCACCTTCGTATTGAATAATATTTCTATCGATGACTTTTGGAATGCGAAATCCGTGTTTCTTTAATGTACGCTCATATCCAAAAGTAATCACGGCATCAACCTTGGCGCCTTCATTCATAATGTCGTGTAAGTATTCTATGCCCTCTTTAGGGGAAGTAATTAAGACCAGGTTAGGGGATTGGAAATGGTGGTATTCCTGTTCCCATTTTTGCTGCTGACTAGCCCCCCATTCTTGCCCCCAAATATCAATTGTAAAAGCATTGCGTTTAGCATTATCAGAAACATATACTACGCCTTCATGAAGGAAGGCCATGATATCATTTTGCTGGCTGATATAAGCAAAGGGAAGTTCAAAGCTTCGCCACAAGATAATCCCCAAAGCTATGGGAATCATTCCCAGCCACCGCCATGCTTTTTTCCATAAGCATACCCACAACATACCAAAACTGAATATAACTAAGGCATGGGAAGGTACAGCCTTAACTTGTATGGCAGCGCCAGGCAACAACGCTATTTTTTGGGCAATCAGGCACAATAAATTCAAGCTTTTTTCCCATAACCAAAAAAGAATATCGCTTCCTCCGAACGCTAGGAAAAGCACGCTAAAAAGCCCTAAAGGCATGACAAAAAATCCTACCAAGGGAATTGCTAATAAATTTCCCAAAATTGCTTGAGCGGTAAATCGCTGAAAAAATGCCATGCTATAGGGCGTTGTTGCAAGGGATGCAATAAGGGTGGTCATGAAAATTCCAAAAACTCCCCATAAAACCTTTTTAAGGCCTAAAAAATTGCTAGAATGTTGAAATACTTTTTCTTGTAAAACGTGCCAGGCTGATTCGTAAAATGCTAGTAATCCTAGCACTGCTGCAAATGACAGCTGAAAGCTTGCTGACAATAAACTTTGGGGAGAAAACATCAGTACTACAATTGCTGCTAAGGCGAGGCTTCGCATCGAAAAAGCCGTGCGATCTAAACATACCGCCAGCATCGCCAGGGTGATCATAATAAATGACCGTTGAACTGGAATACCAAAATTGGCGAGGCCCATGTAAAACATGCTGGCAATTACTGCCAAACAAGCAGCAACTTTTTTAGGGGAAAATGCCATAGAAAATGCGGGCCATAAGCACATTAAACGGCGCAGCAATAAAAATACAAGACCGGCTACCAAGCTTAAATGCAGTCCTGAAATTGCTAGCACATGGGCAAGCCCAGCATCAGCAAATGACTGGCGTAATTTATGGGAAATATAGCTACGATCGCCCGTCACCAGTGCAGATGCTATCGCGCCGTAAGGTTCTTTTAAATGGGATAATAATTTTTTAGTAAGGGTATGACGATACTGGGAAAATGGCTTAGCCGCAGCTCGTTGGTGATTTAAGATTTCACCCATGCGTGCTGTGCCACCAATGCCTTGAAGGTATGCTGCTCGTCGTGCAAAATATCCGTGTAAACTGCTTGGCATTGGAATAGGATAAATGCTTGCATCAACTTTTAGCTGGTCATGAATTTGCAATTCTTGAGCTAACTCTCCTGAAATATTTAAACGAAGCTTTGCAGAATAATTTGTATCGTTAATTTTTACCCGGTCTAAAATAATCCTGTAGGTGCCATCATCTTTGTAAGGGTGATTTTCAATAGACTCTATGCGTCCAGAAATATCTGCATTTTCTTGAGTGGTCTTAAACATCTGCGTGGTATTAAAGTGTACGCGTACCCCTATCAGGCAAAAACCAACACTAAACCCTGCAATGATACAGAAACCTAGGCCTGTGCTGGGGTTTTTGTATATCCATAAAGCTGCAATTATCCCCAGAAGAAATATAAAAATGTAAACCCAAGCGTTAGGTTCCTGATCCAAATTAAAGTAGGTGCCAATGCCAAAAATTAATCCAACTGGAAACCAGTGAACCCACCTTGAGTACTCCGCAAAATAAGCGGTTAACAATTTTAATTTTAAATTTTCTATGAGTGCGTACAAGTTTACCTACCCTAGTTTCCCTCTGGCGTGACCAGAGGGCCTAGTTCTATAGAATTACTTGATCAATATAGAGTGAAAGTATTAACAAAAATGCAGGATGTTGAAGATACTCACTGTACCTTACGGTCAAGCCGTAGGGAAACTAAAGAAGATAAATACTTCTAGCTTTCCTCGAGCTCAACTCTCCAGTTTTCCTCGGGCTTAATCCCAGGACCTCTTTTTAGTTTTCCTCTGGCTTGGCCAGAGGAGCCACCCTACGCCTCCTTAAGCAGCTGTTTCTTCAGTTAAAAATGGTTTCATGGAAACTGTTCCATCAGCATTTTCAAGAATCTGCTCAACCTTCAAGCGTGCGTTTTTAAGCTTTGCATCGCAATGATTTTTTAAGCCAATGCCTCGTTCAAATGTTTTGACCGCTTCGTCCAAAGGGCACTTTCCTTCTTCTAGGCGACGCACCAACGATTCTAACTCACCCAAAGCTTCTTCGAAACTTAATTTTTCAACTGCTTGCATAAACCTTGTGCGCATTTTTTATCAATGGTTTTACTTAGCCTAACTTCGTGTCAAAACTCAAGAATAATTTAAATTATTCCGTTTTCACTCAAAAAAGTGGCGTACCCAGAACCAAGCAAGGGTGAAAAGAAGCTTGGTGAACGACAAACAGCTGCATTAATGGGAGAGCATAAAAGATCCTGAAAAATTTCACGCGCTGGTACAGTTAGTAAAATATGGCGAGTAATAACAGTTCTTCCGCCATAGCCTACAATGCTGAAGTAATCTTCCATACGGGTATGATCTAGTCCAGCAATTGCAAAATTGTTGGGTGATGCAACTCCATCATGCAAATGCACTGAGCTTGTAGTATTCAAAAGTCCTGTGCCATCTCCGCGGCATACAAGTGCTGTAACACCTGCGTAATTTCCTCCCATAGCAGGGAAAAAATCTGAAAACCCATGAGAACGCAACAGTATTTGTGTTCCATTCCATGGATTATCTTGAACGTTAAGGTATAGCTGGCATGTAGTGCCTGCTGCATCAAGTCGTGCCCTAATAAATTCTGGAAGGATCTCCCGGACATTGTCAGGATTATACCTTGCAACAAGGGGGTGAGAAGCATAAGAAGGAGCGTCATCCCCCAGCACATCAGTTGGGTTGTATGGATGACAGTTAACCGCCAAAGGTGTGCTTACCCCAGGATATAAAGTTCCATGGCACCCTACGTTTGTACGGCGGTTGCCCATAATGGTGTCAATAAGGGGAAGTTCAGAAAAATATGCCTCATCAGCAGCAGGAACAAGGGCTGCTGAAAAAGCTGAATTTGTGTAAATTGAAGTAATAATTAAAATAACTACATTTAAAATTTTCATTTATGCTACCTGCAATATTTATATTGTAAGTAAACGATATGAAAAAAAAATTAAAATATAGTTAAGGTAAAATACCCACAAAGAATAATTTTATTATTTGTGTGGGGCAGAAAGTGTGGTTAGGCAAAATTAATAATAATTTGGGTGTCAAGAAGAGGGACTGTTTTAATTTCTATGCAGGGCCATCTCCATGAAAAAAATCTTTGTCATTCCCCCGGAGGCGGGAATCCTGTTACTATGCTAGGAAGGATGAGTGCCTGAGCCGCTTGATGGTGAGATGCTTATGCTCCACAAACCATATGATGTATGGTTTCCCTGGATCCCCGCCTCCGCGGGGATGACACTTATGTTCTTGGATCCTCTGGTTACGCCCGAGGAAAACTAGGGAGCTGTGCTTCCCGTAGTTTCCCTACGACTTGATCGTAGGGTCCAGTGAATGATGTCTATGTTCTTGGGTCCTGGGATCAAGTCAGAGGAAAATTCCCGGCATTGAACTGTATTCTTGTCCTCTCTAATCCCGAACGGGGATTAAAACGTTTCATTCTTCACAAAGTGCACATCAGTAACTGGCTTTTTACCAAACCGTTGATTGCATTCGTGCCTAACCGCTCGTTGGATGGCTTCTATATAATTTTTTTCTTTGCCCTGATTATGACGCATGGCTTGGCGAATAATACCATGCATATCTTCGCTTAGACGTTCTGCCTCTTCACCAGCTTCCACAAGTCCATAAGAGCTCACCACCGGTGTGCCTTCGAGTTGGTAAATATTATCCACCGGAATGCTTAAGAATATAATTCCTTGAACAGAAAGTTTATGACGTTCTTTCAAGATGGGGCTTTGCATGTTAACCAGGCATTTGCCATCAATGCCCCAGCGTCCTGAGTCGACAGTCTCTATTATTTTAGGGGCGCTGCCTGCCAATTCAATAAGTGTACCATTAGCAGGAACTAAAACTTGATCAATGCCATTTGCCAATCCCAGCTCAGCCTGGGCATACATATGGCGCGCTTCGCCATGCACTGGAATTAATGCTTTTGGTTTAACCCAGCTATACATGGCCCGTAAGTCTTCTTGAGCAGGGTGACCCGATACATGTATGTCTTCTTCATGGGAAGTAATCACGCGAATGCCTTGATGGATCAGTCGGTTTTGCATAGAGGCAATAGTACGTTCATTTCCAGGAATAACCCTTGAAGAAAATATAGCGGTATCGCCCTTATCAAGAGATATTATGTGGTGGTCACGTTGTGCTACCCGCGCTAACGCCGAACGAGCTTCTCCCTGAGAACCAGTGCTAATAAACAGCACCTTATCACGGGGCATATCCATAGCCTGTTCAGCGGGTATAAACCCCGGTAATCCTTTTAAGTACCCAGCGTGCGTAGCGGCGCGAATCATTTTTTCTAATGACCTGCCCACTAATGCTACTTTTCTGCCATTTTTTTGAGCAACAACAGCAATAGATTCCACTCGTGCCACGTTTGATGAAAAACAGCACACAGCAATACGGCCATCTGGAATTTGGGCAATAAGTTTTTCCATTTCAACGCGTACATCACCTTCGGATCCGGTTGATCCTTTGTCAAAGACATTGGTAGAGTCACAAATCAGCGCCAAAACGCCTTCTTTTCCAATTTCCTTTAAGCGATTTTCATTGGTGGCTTCACCTAAAAGTGGCTGCGGGTCAAGTTTCCAATCCCCTGAATGGAGCACGCATCCAAGATCAGTGCGAATTGCCAGCGCATTTGGTTCAGGAATTGAGTGAGTTAAAGTGATATATTCAATATCAAACGAGCCAATTTGCACCCTGCCTGAAAGCGGCACTTCAATAATATTTACCTGTTTTGCCCAGGATTTCTCTTCTAGCTTTTGCCGCAGTACTTGGGCGGTAAACGGCGTGGCATAAATAGGGCATTTCAAATAAGGCCAAAGATACGGCACTGCCCCAATATGGTCTTCATGGGCATGGGTTAAGACTAACGCTTTAATATTGTCCGCATGTTCTAATATGGCTGAGGGGTCAGGCATAATAATATCAATGCCTAGGCGATCACCAAAGGTAATACCACAATCGACAATGATCCATTCCTTATTGTGACCAAAAAGGTTGAGGTTCATACCGATTTCACCGGCGCCACCAAGGGGCAAAAACCAGAAGTTAGTCTTCTTAGGGGTACTTAACACGAAAATTCCTTAAATTGTCTTTAAAAATATAACAGATGATCCACGGTATCCATTTAAAAAATCGCTAGATGACACAGATTTTGAACCGGGTCTTTGCAGTATTTTAAGCTGTATTGCTCCTATTTTGCAAGAAATTAACAGCCTATGGTCATGGGTTGCAATCCACGTGCCTGGTGAGAAGGGAATTGATTGAGAGGTACAGAGGGGCAGGGTATCATTTACACTTTCTGCTACACTTTCTGCATCCAGAATTTTTATTTGCTCGCCATCTAATGTAGCTGTTGTTCCGGGCCACGGCGTTAGTGCGCGAATTTTGCGCAAAATTACATCGGCATCCTCATCAAAATTTAAGGCACTTTCTTCTTTGCGAAGCTTATGGGCATATGTGATCCCCTCTATGGGCTGAACCGTTGATTGAATTTGCCCCGACAAGATATCAGGCAAACATTCAATCAATGCTTGGATGCCAAGTGCAAGCATTTTATCATGAAGCATTTGACTTGTTTCATCTGCTTCGATGGGTGTTTGTTTGATGTGCAGCATGGGGCCGGTATCAAGCCCTGCATCCATTTGCATAATTGTAATACCTGTTTTTGCATCTCCCGCTTCAATGGCACGATGAATGGGCGCAGCACCACGCCAGCGCGGCAATAGGGATGCATGGATGTTTATACAACCAAGTTTTGGTGCATCTAAAATCTGAACAGGCAATAATAACCCGTAGGCTGCCACAATTGCTAAGTCAGCGTTTAGTTTGCTAAATATTTCTTGTTCCTGTGGGGATTTCAAGCTTGCAGGCGTGTACACGGGGATGCCTTGCTCTTGCGCAAACTGATGCACAGGCGATAAAGCTTCTGCATGGCCTCTTCCCTTGGGACGAGGGGGTTGAGAATATACAGCAATAATCTCATAGCCTTTTTCAACTAAGGCTTGTAAAGGTGCAAGGGCAAATTCCGGCGTGCCCATAAAAATAATTCTGGCCATAACTTCTTGTTGGCAATTTTGTACATAGTATAGTGTTCCGTTATCCATCAGCAAAGGATAATGATTTATGTCCGCATATGAAGTTTTGATTGAGCAAATTTGCATTTCTCCGGTGTCATCCTCGCAGAGGCGGGGATCCAGTGAAATTAACCCTTATGAACTTCAGAAGAATAGCCTCTCACCCCAAAGTGTCTCACATACTCATTCTTGCAATTATACTAACGGGATTCCCGCCTCCGCGGGAATGACAAGGACTTTTTATAAGGTAGCCCTAAAGTAATGATTGAGTGCCCTGGTAATTTTTCACAAACAGCGTAGAATAAAGGGGAATAAGTATTTGAATTTGCCCATGGCTCTTGACGCATATTTCCCCATTTTAGTTTTCTTGGCAGTAGCATTTGGTTTTGCAACGCTGTTGCTAAGCTTTTCCTGGCTTAGGGGAAAGCGTAATCCTTACCCCCAAAAAAATGCTCCCTATGAATGTGGTTTTGATTCGTTTGATGCGCCTGAACAAAACGCTCGCCGGCAGTTTGATGTGCAATTTTATTTAGTCGCCATTCTTTTTATTATTTTTGACCTAGAAATCGCGTTTTTATTTCCTTGGGCCATTTCCCTAGAAACTATTGGTTGGCCAGGTTTTTGGTCAATGATGATTTTTTTGAGTGTTTTAACAATTGGATTTGTGTATGAATGGCGCAAGGGCGCGCTTGATTGGCGATAGGGTGTAACAAAGGGTATGACAACAACACGACTTGAAGATTTAAAGGCCTATTTGCCCCATTCCCTGCACAATGAAAAAGAGCTGTTTCAATCGGTTAATAAAGAACTTTCAAACAAAGGCTATATTTTAACTAAGCTTGATCAGATGGCAGCGTGGGCCCAGAGTGGTTCTTTATGGCCAATGACGTTTGGGCTAGCCTGTTGTGCTGTTGAAATGATGCACAGTGCAGCAAGCCGTTATGACCTTGATCGCTTTGGTCTTGTGTTTAGGCCAAGCCCCAGACAATCAGATGTAATGATCGTAGCAGGGACCCTTACAAATAAAATGGCACCAGCCTTGCGTAGGGTTTATGACCAAATGCCAGAACCCCGTTGGGTAATCTCCATGGGAAGCTGTGCTAATGGCGGTGGCTACTACCATTATTCCTATTCCGTAACCCGCGGCTGTGACCGTATTGTTCCGGTCGATGTTTATGTTCCCGGCTGCCCACCCACGGCCGAAGCATTGGTGTATGGCATTATGCTGTTGCAGCAAAAAATTACCGGCAAAATTGGGTAGAGCTTTCCTTAGTTTTCCTCTTGCTTGATCGTCCCGCTCCAGTTTCCCTACGGCTTGACCGTAGGGTCCATATCTATAATTTCTGGATCCTGGGATCAAGCGAGAATGACACGGAGTAGAAGTAGAATGAGAGAAGGCCAGAAAGCCAGAAAGAAGGTCATCATTGTGAGGGCTGCAAGCCCGTGGCAAGCCAGTGAGTAACATCATTAAGGTAATACTTGTCATTCCCGCGGAGGCGGGAAGCCAGTAGAAAAAGATGCCGACGTCATTAAAGCGAAAAATTCTCGCCCAAATACACACGCCTGACATCAGGGTGATTAATAATATGTGCTGGGTCACCTTCGGTAAGCACCTTGCCTTCTGCAATAATGTACGCTCTGTCTACAACGTCTAGGGTTTCACGCACATTATGGTCAGTAATCAAAATGCCGATATTATGGCTTTTCAGGCGCATAATAATGTCTTTAACATCTTGCACCGCAATCGGGTCAATACCAGCTAGTGGTTCATCTAAGAATAAAAAATCTGGCTTAATCGCAAGACATCGGGCAATTTCAACCCGTCGCCGTTCACCGCCTGAAAGAGCAACCGAAGGAGCTTCTCTTAAATGGGTAATCCCAAATTCATCGAGTAGTTCTTCTAGGCGTTCTTGTTGGTGGTCAGGGTCAGATTCCACACGTTCAAGGGCTGCGCGAATATTATCCTCCACATTTAGCCCGCGAAAAATTGAGGCATCTTGTGGCAAGTAGCTAATCCCCATGCGCGCTCGCTTGTACATAGGCGCATTGGTAATATCATCACCATCCAAAAAGATACGGCCTGAATCCGCCATGATTAATCCTGTAATGATCGAAAAACATGTTGTCTTTCCAGCACCATTTGGACCAAGCAAACCAACGGCTTCGCCTGAACTCACGCTCAGGTCAATACCCTTTAGCACCATGCGCTTTTGAAAGGTCTTCGTTAATTTTTGAGCTTTAAGGGTTCTTATTGTTTATCTTCCTTCTGTTTTGGATACACAACGCAGGTCACTTGATCTTCTTGACTTGCTTGCATTGTAAAAACATGTGTCCCAATGTCAAGGTTAGCTTCCCTACCATGGACTTCATTTTTCTCTTGAATAAGGTGTACATCATCTCCTGTGCACACAGCAACGTTTGTATCGAAATGATGAATACACTTCGTAGCGTATAGCTTAGTCTCGCCATATTCAATTTCAACACTGCCTTCAGCTATAGCTTCTGTTAAGTTCCCTTTATCATCAAATTCCGCATGCAGCTCATTAGATTTTAAAGTCACAAGAGAATCCTTAACCTTATACGATAATCTTGCATTACCTGAGGCGTCAGCATGTTTGTGTGAGGTATCATAGCGCATGTTATCAGCTTTGATTTGGATATCATTCGCAGGGCTTTTTGCCGGCTCTTCACAAACACACACGTTTATGGAAAGGGCCATGGTTGTCGTCAATGTAACACTAATAAGACTTCGCATATTCACAAAACTCATCACCCTGAATGTATTTCACGGTCTAAACCATTTTCATTAGTGTAGCGGGAAACTCAGGGTTTTCAACTCTATCAATCCAATCGAAAAGAAATAGGAATTTCAAATGATACTTCTTTGCTGCTAGGGCTGAATTTCCAGGTTTTTATAGTTGCTTGCAATTCTTCTTCGAATAATTCCTTACTTCCTTCAATAGTGATCACTTCAATATGTTCTACATTCCCAGCCATATTCACTAAAAGCTTTACCGAAAACTCGCCTTCTTGACCATTAGCTTTGGCGTTAGGTGGGTAAGCTGGGGCAGGGTTATACCTAACTGATGGCACAAAAGGCGCAACTTCTGTTGTTGATTGATTAACCTCAGCGCTACTGTGCTTCTTCACTTTATCACTCACCTTTTTGTGGGAAGCGACATGAACCTTTTCCTCTACACCCTTAGGTGACGTTAGTAAAGTTACTGAAAAGTGCGGAAGTTCCTGTTGTTGAGGGCTTTGAATATATTGCCTAATAGAAAAAGCAAGCAGCCCATGAATGCACGCAGAGCTTATGCATAAATATCGCATCTTTACCACGTTATGCTTACTCCTGTATTAATCTGGAATCCCGGACTTCTGTACCCATGAGGGCTTTCAATATGACGAGCAAGGGCATTTTCAACACCCATAAACCATATTGCTTGCTCTTTAAACTTGTATTGGAAATCACCAAAAAATACTGGATAACCACCACGCTTGGTGCCCAAAGTACTTTGTTCAAAATCTGGTTGCATTTGATTCCCAGTATAGCGCCAACCCAAGCTTGACGAAACGTCTTCCTTTTCATAAAAAACCCTACCATTTGCTGTCACTTTCGGAATGTTCATTAAGGCCTTTTTAGGCTTAAGACTTACCGATTCTGTATACATACATGATAGTTCAGTTCCAAAAGCGCCAACTTTATTCTTCCAACCAAGCTCAAAACCCTTTTGGCTAGCCTTGTTAAGGTTTTCATACCTATTGTTTCGATACGTAATTTGGTGTTTATACTCAGTCCTAAAAACAAGCATACTAAATGTACCTAGATGCGTTTTTTGAGCAACTCCTAAATTACCTCCATAGGCCGTTTCATTTTTCAAATTGGTATTGCCGTATTTTTTGTCATTTAGCATATACAAATCCGGTAGTCGAAACCCTGTGCCCAGGTGAGCAGAAAATTCAGTATCAGCATACCTTGTTAACACACTTGAACTTAGTGCATGCATTTGCTTGAAATGATTAGCTTTATGGATGCGTACCCAATTTTTCCAAGTTAAGGTGCTTTTGCTTAAATGAATCCCCTGGGCAAAAGCATACTCATCATTTTGCTTATGAACAGATCCTGAAGAGTGCGCTGCACTGTGATGATGTTCAATAACAGGTTCAAAAATTAGCGCATCATACTTAAACTTTATCCCAACCTTTGCTTTGGTATTTTCAAAACTATAAGGAATGCTATTGGTTTGGTAAGGAGAAAAATCCTGCGCATGGACTTTGGTGTATAAGGTTTTAAAATAGGGCTGAATGGTCTCAGGTGCTCCTTCCAGCTCAAGCGCGTAAATTTGTAAGGTTCTTTTTGACCGGGCATCATATGGACTAACCAACTTTATATTACTGCCTGTAGTACCTGCTTTAACAAGACCCACTTGCAAAACCGTTTTGACATGATGACTTTCAAAACCAAGTTGATTTAGGAAATATTGTTTCTGTGTTTTTGGCTTTTTCAATGTCGGATATTTATCTTGATATCTTTTCGGGATGGAATTTTTCCCCTGAAATGAATCGCTTTCTATATGTTGTTGTAGTGAAAATCCATTGGTTTTTTTTCGCCACCATACATGACCACTTTGAGCATAATTCCCGGCGCTTAACTTAATACCACCACCTTGATTATCTGGCATAGAAAAGGGAATGACATTCACCACGCCGCCAATAGCGCCATTACCATATTCAGCACAATGTATTCCTTTTATGACCTCAACCTTGCCAGTGGAAAATGGCATTAAAGCCGCATCCGTTTCTGTTTCACTAATACTAAGTCCTGCCCAAAGCACTTTAGTATACTTTGATCCAGCTCCTTGAATGCTTATAGTCGTTAGCTGCCCAGGATTACCACTGGTTGTAGTTGTCACGCCTGGAATATTTTTGAGCTGTTGTTCTTCAAAACCAGAAGATAGTGTGTAATCAGTATTTAGTGCTTCAATGAATTGCCATTTAGGCAGGGAGACATCCTTTTTGGTCGTCACCACAATAGGTGCCAAAACGACAGTTGATGCAGCAAAAATTGATGCTCCAACTTGGGCTGTAAAAATAATGCATAAAAATAAGCGCAATGAATTGCCTCCACAGGTTCGCAACATATAAGCGCGTCACCCATGGGCTACCCTTCTGATCTCTCCCCGAAATCTAGAAAAAGTGACACTCTTTTTGCCGGTCTCCTGGCTTGTTGTTCATAGCTGCATTTCTGCCTTCCCAGATTCCTCCAGTGGCATAAAACGAAATGCGCTCCCAACTCACAGTTGCGGGGGCAGCTTCGGATTTTGACCGAATTCCCGAACACAAAAAGTTATTTGAGTTTATATAGAAAAAAAGTGACCGTCAAACGAGTTTAAACTCAACAACTAACAATATTGCCCGGCTATGTATCCCGATGACCAGGCCCATTGAAAATTATATCCACCAAGCCATCCAGTAACATCAACAACTTCACCAATGAAGAATAACCCAGGAACTTTGGTGCTCTCCATGGTTTTGGATGATAGCTCTTCAGTATCTACACCACCCACGGTTACCTCAGCTTTTTGATAGCCTTCACTGCCATCAATAATAACTTTAAATTTGTGGATATCATCAGCCATATTAAATAGTGTAGCCTTCTTAAGGTCGGTAATCGCCCGTCCATAATCAGGGTGGGTGGCCATCACTTCCACAAAACGATTGGGGAAATAATTTTTCAAAAAATTAGCAACTATTTGTTTGCTGTTTTTGTGATTTGTAAATTCGTGCCTCAAATCAACTTCGGGCAATAAATTAATTGTAATTTCTTCCTTAGCAAATTTTTCTAAGTACGATGATATTTGCAAAATAGCCGGACCACTTAACCCGCGGTGGGTAAATAAAATATTCTCACAAAACTCGACACCTTTATAAGAAACAACTGAATGTTGTGAAACGCCACTAAGTTGAGTAAAGGTAGGAAGGATTGATGGCTCAACCTTTAATGGAACCAAGGCGGGTTTTGTTGCCAGCACTTTAATACCAAATTGGCGGGCAATAATATAGCCAAAATCAGAAGCGCCAATTTGCGGAATTGATAAACCGCCCGTCGCGATAATAACCGACGCAGCATGAATTACACCATTTGTTGTTGTAAGGATAAACTGATCCTTTTTTTCAATTGATGTAACGCAGCAATTAAGGCGCACATCAACTTGCCCGCTCTGGCATTCATCGAGCAGCATATTAATAATTTGCTTAGATGATCCATCACAAAATAATTGTCCCAATGTTTTTTCATGATAGGCAATATTGTATGATTCAACGAGCTTAATAAAATCATGCTGGGTATATCGTGCTAATGCAGACTTTGCAAAATGCTTATTACGGCAGATATAGTTTTTAGGCGATGCAAATAGATTCGTAAAGTTACTGCGCCCTCCACCCGAAATACGGATTTTCTCTCCAATCTTAGATGTATGTTCAATAAGCATAACGCGCCGTCCGCGTTTGCCGGCAGTGGCTGCGGCCATAAGCCCGGCCGCACCAGCACCGATAACAACAACCTCAGTTTGTATTATTGATGCCAATCTCAAGCTGCCATATCTGTGTCTATTAGATACTTACCCTTTAGGTACAGCGCCTTGTTAATATCACGCAACCGTAACTCTATGTATCCGGAATTAAATTCTTGAAGCGCCATTCCTTTTGTTGCTTTTTCAACTTCATTCAAAAAAACTTCTTTAGGCATAGTGTTATCTTTAGCTTCTAGTTCCAGAAAGGTTCCAAAATCTGCAAATTCATCTATGGCTATAATGAACATATCATCTTCGTAGGTTCTACGATTTTTATCTAAGGTCGCAAGAGTTTCTAAATTGTTGCTCCTTAAAAACCCATCATAGGTGTAAGGAGTTGGACACTTAATAGATATCATTTTTGCTAAGGTTTCAAACATATGAATTGAGGAAGATTCAAAAGGCAAAGCAACATTGTACTCATGGCAAACCGTGTGATCAGTTACATTTTTTATTCCTAAATGATCTGGGTTAAATTTAAAATCGAGCGATTGTTCATTGCGTATTCTAATAAAGATCCCATCTTGGTAAAACAATCCATCTGGGGTATCTAAATATTGGTCAACAACTCTCTTAGATGAAAAAAAATGTTTATCTTTCAAAAATTCATCCAAGTTACTGTTCAGTACTTGGAACTTTTTTTCCATTTCAATTGGATTACTCATGTGTGATCCTTAAAATTAAAGGCGACTAACCTTGAAGTAGCCGCCTCTTAAATTGTTTTTGATCTTATTTTAAGCTTTAGGCTTATCAACAGGCTTTTTGTTTTCAGTCCATTCTTTAATGCCGCCTGCATAATGGCAGATATTTGTGTATCCCATTCCTACAAGACGTTCAGCTAAAGTAGTGCTTGCTGGGCAGCTTACGCTCCCGCAGTACACAACAATCATGGCCGTTTTATCTTTTAATTTTGACTGAATATCTTTGTCATCAGCATTTGCTGCAAGGAAAATGGCTCCTTTTATGGTTTCATCGCCACTACCACGCGCATCAACAATAGTTGCACTTGAAAGCATACTTTCAACTTCAGCCATGGTTTTTTCTGTAATTGCAACGGGTGTAGGTTTAGGTTCCTCTTTTTTTACAGAATCAGCTGCCGTTGTTTTGCTTAAAGCCATATCTGCATCTGTTTTTTTAGTAGCCGTTTCGGTCTTAGTTGATGCCGAAAGATCAGCGCCTAAAATAGCCACTACCGCTAAACTAATTGATGAAAGTAAACGAATCATCATCATATTCATAAAATTCCCCTGTGGTTAATAGTTTGATTCATTAGCATTAGAAGATAAAATGACGTTAAAATCAACATAATAGAAAAATTTGGACTGTTGTGAATCGTAAAGTTGTGCTGTGTATCCTTGATGGCTGGGGAATAGAACCAAACGACATGTTTAATGGCATTAAAGCTGCTAAGCATTGGCCAGACATTTTGCAAAAATATCCCCATACTCAATTACAAGCTTCCGATCACTATGTAGGCCTTCCCGATGGGCAGATGGGCAATAGTGAAGTGGGTCACATGACCATAGGCCTTGGTCGAGTGCTTCTCCAAGACTTGCCAAAAATAGACCAAGCATTTTCCAGCGCGATTATTAAAAATAACGAAAAAATTCTAAAAGCTATCGAGCAGCTTCAGCGTACTAAAAAGCCCTGTCATCTTATGGGGTTGTTGTCTTCAGGCGGGGTGCATTCCCATATGAATCACATGATTGAGGCGGCAAAATTATTGGCTGATGCTGAAATACCTGTCTATGTGCACGGATTTTTAGATGGGCGTGATACGCCCCCTAAAAGTGCCGCGGGTTATGTGGATACATTTTTAAAAGCAATCAGCAATTATCCAAATATTCATCTGGCTTCTTTAGGAGGGCGCTACTTTGCCATGGACCGTGATAACCGATGGGATAGGATTCAGCTTGCTTATAAAGCAATCGTTCAAGCAGATGTACCTAAATTTTCCAATGCTGCCCAGGCTATTGAAAGCTCATATAGTAATAATATTACTGACGAGTTTATTCTCCCCTCTATTCATGAGGGCTACCCTGGAATGCATGATGGTGACGGGCTTTGGATGATAAATTTCAGGTCAGATCGCGTTCGGCAACTTTTGCGAAGCCTTTTGGTGCAAGATTTCTCTATGTTTAACCGAGAAAAAATCATTCAGTTTGGCCCCACCTTAGCAATGAATGAATATGCTGATGACCTTACTCCGTTGATTCCCTCAATCTTTATAAAAGACGCGGTTGACAAGAGCTTGGGAGAAATACTTTCAGCCCAAGGGCTAAAACAGTTAAGGATAGCAGAGACTGAAAAATATGCCCATGTTACTTTTTTTCTAAATGGTGGTCGAGAAACTTCTTTTCAGGGGGAAGAAAGGGTAATGATCCCATCTCCTCAAGTTGCCACGTATGATTTGCAACCGGAAATGTCGGCAGAGGAAGTGACAAAAACCGTAACCCAAGCTATGGAACGTAATGACCTTAGCCTTATCGTTGTGAACTATGCGAATACTGATATGGTAGGTCATACAGGCGTTATAGAAGCTATTCATAAAGCCGTTGCATGTGTTGACCTTTGTGTAAAAAATTTAGAGCAAAAAGCTATAGAAAATAATTGGACCTTACTAATAACTGCAGACCATGGGAATGCGGAATGTATGCGAGAAGGTGATGCACTAACTCCTCATACCGCCCATACCTGCAACCCAGTGCCCTTTGTCTTAGTGAATGGTGATGCCAAAAATTTAAAGGCTGGCACTCTTGCTGATATTTCCCCAACAATTTTAAACATCATGGGAATCGATCAACCAAAAGAAATGACAGGAAAATCATTGCTGTGTTGAGATATTTCTTGTTCATCATTTTTATCTCCACGCTTAAATGTGAAGTTCACATCGAGCTCTTTGACCAAGCACAAAAATGGCATAACATCCAACAGCAACTCGCTATGTTGTATAGTCAGTACCATAAAATAAATGGCAACAGGCTTCTTGATAATCAAGAATTTTTTAACATTCAACAACAGTTGGGAGCGATATACCTTGCGCAAAAACGCTATCAACTTGGGTTTGGCACAGCTTTGCTTCCATCGACAAAAGCGGTGCATAACTATGTCAGGAAAAAGACATTCCTTACTTTAAAGACAAAAGAGCTTATGCCTTTGTATAAGCAATATGTACTCGAATATCAAAAAAAATATGGCCGTGGAGAATTTGAGCGGATTCAAAAATCTATTAAACAGCTAGAAGCATTGAATGTGCTACATGTAAAACTATTTGAACAATTACAACAGGAATATAAAAATATACGCTGGGTAGATAGCTCAAAAATGGATGATATTTCTTCCATTGAAGCCCATATAAAAAAGCTGCCCATAGGGGAGGTGGGTAAAAAATCAAGCCATCTATTAAATTGGATAACCCCCGTGGCAGGGATTCAAGAAACTTCCTCTAAAATGTTATGGAAACCTCTTGCCGGATCTTTAGTGCTTTCGCCAGATGCTGGCGCTGTAACATCAATTGGGCGCTTAGAAGGTGCCATTGTTGTTTTCATTAAACAGCATCATTTTACCTATATTATTACAGGGCTAAATCGTTGCTGTGTCAATATTGGAGATAAATTAAGGCAAGGAGAGCCTCTAGGGTTTTGTGCTGATACAGATCCTTGCTTAGTTGAACTACAGTTATGGCGTGATGATATTGCTTTGGATCCTGATCCCTATCACAAGGTCATCCAATTATGAAGCTATCTCTTCTGCTCTTTTTGCTATTGGCCAGCTGTTCAAGCCCGTATCAAGATTTACATGACAGCTTAGATGAAGCCTTAACTATTATTAATGAATTTTCCCCAGAAAAACCTGAGCCTGAAAAACTTCGTCAAGGAATGTTGCAGGGATTAATTCAAGGAATTGACCCCCATGGGCTGTACCTAAGTGAAGTGCAGAAAAAAAACCTAGTGGAAAGTATTGAGGGAGGAGACTTAAAACTAGGAGTGCTTATTACCAACCATGAAGATGGATTACAAGCTAAAAAAGTTTTTGAAAAATCACCTGGAAACGTAGCAGGCATTAAAGATAATGATATTTTAATTGAGTTTGATGGTGTCTCTCTAAAAAATATTAAGTTGGATGACTTTTTACCACTGATAAAAGAAAAAAAATCGTACCCGGTTACTCTTTTAAGAGGTAATAGAAAAATTACCACCAGCATTACGCCAGGCCAGTTCAAGTCTCCAAGTGTCGAGCTAAAATGGTTTGATAATGTTGCGTGTCTAAAGTTTGGCTGTATTGGCAAAGATGCTGCTAATGAAGTTCACGATCAGTTGCAAATCATCAAAGCTTACAAGAAATTAAAGGGTCTTATCCTTGATTTACGTGATTGTCCTGGAGGCAGTTTTGAAGCGGGAATCGATATAACCAGTCAATTTTTAGATGGGGATGTTGTCGTTGAAATGCAAAAAAAAGAAGAATTTTTAAAATTTTGCTCAAACGAACACGATATTTTAAATAAACTTCCTCTCTTAGTGTTGCAAAATAAAAACACATGTTCAGCAGCAGAAATTATTGCAGCAGCATTAAAAGCCCATAAGCGCGCAACATTAATTGGTGAAAATACCGCAGGAAGTGCTACTGCCAAGAGGGTAGTGCCTTTTATAAATCGCAAAGATGGTTTAATTTTAACAATAGCTTTTTTAAATGATCCATTTGGAAAAAGGATTGGCAAAAACGGAGTAGAACCAGATATAGTGAAAAAAGAAATAAAAATACCAAAAAGCCAAAAAAGCGATTTGTATATAGCAGAAGCTTTGAAACTTTTAAACTCAAAATAGCGAAGGGGACAATAATGAATCATTTTCCTGCATTAAGTAAAGAATCAGCAAGATTGTGTGAATCGGACTACTTACACATGACTGGTTTAAATGAAAAAAGCTTGATTGAGCTAACGGGGCTAGCTTGCGCAAAGGAAATTTTAAATTATTATGGCCCGTTTTATACCGACCATATTGTTATTTATGCGGGGCCGGGAAAAAATGGCGGTGATGGAGTCTCTACAGCATTATTCCTTGCACCATACACTAAAAAAATCAGTATATGTATGCCGGTTAACCCATCGCAAGATATTTTAAAAATTAACATATCCAACGTTCATAATTTTTACCCCAATATTGAAATCACAGATTGCCCCGTTACTGGTGATATATACATAGATGCTCTCTTTGGCATTGGCCTTTCAAGAAAGCCAGAAGGGATTTTTGAACAGCTTATTAAATCGATGAATGAACAACCTAATCCCGTTATTTCAATTGATATCCCAAGTGGCATGGATGCAAATACCTCATTAAGCCTGGTCGAAGCCGTCAGTCCTAATTTAACGCTTGCGATAGGATGTTTGAAACCTATTCATCAACATGTGAAAGCAGAAATGATTTGTGGTGAAATTATTTGTCTTGATGTGGGATTTCCTAATCAGCTAATAGAAAAATATGCTGAAATACAAAAGGTTGCATGATAGCATAGCTTAGAACGCTAAAGCTCAGGCTTAAAAATGATACTGTATTCTTTTCCTAGCTCCCCTTTTGGTTGCAAAGTTAAGGCTGTTATTTTGGTCTGTGATCAGGCAGAAAATATTACGATTGAAGAATTTCATCCCTGGCAACCTGATGCATTTTTCCGTGAATTAAATCCTTTAGGCAAAATCCCTGTTTTAAAAATAAATTCTAAAGAAGCAATTTTTGATTCGTCTGTGATTTGTGAATATATCATGGATAAATCTGGGAATACTCAAGCACTTATGCCAGAGAAATTTAAATCTTTAAAAATACAAGCCTTAGTTGATGGTATGGCAGATGCAGCTGTTTCAATGAGATATGAGCGTTTTTTTCGCCCCAAACATTCACAGTGCGATGATTGGTACGACCGTCAGTGCCTGGCGTTGACATATGGATTGCACTATCTTAATTCTCATTTGGAAATAACCTTGAGCCAAAAAATATTATTTGAAAATTTATGCGTAAGCACATTTCTATCATACATTGATCTCCGTTTTCCAGAAGCGCCATTTCGAAAAAATTACCAAACACTGTATTGTTGGTATGATGAGTATATGCAAAACCATCCATTTTTAGAGTCAACTAAAGCAAAAGATCATCCTATTCCTTCTAATATAATGCGTTTGCAAAAGTGATTTTTAAGCCACCCCTAGTACAAACTATTATTAATTTTTTACTTCCACCACAATGCGCGTTGTGCAGAGAAATAACAAAACAGCCTTACACTTTGTGTAGCGATTGTTGGCTAAAACTTAAATTTATCACATCACCAAAGTGTTCTATATGTTGTGTGCCACTAGAAAATGTGGATCATGATATGCCCTGTGCTGATTGCTTAAAATTTCCTCCTATTTTTTCTAAAGCCTATGCTCCCCTTGTATATAATGATTCAGTAAAAAAGCTGGTATTACGCTATAAAAATTATGACGGGTTGCATCTAGGTCCTATGTTTTTGCAATGGATGCAACGTTCTATTCCGCAAGACATTCATATCATTGTGCCTGTACCTCTACATTGGTGGCGTTTTTTTACGCGCCAATATAACCAGGCTGCCGAGCTTGGAAAATTGATTGCAAAGCATACTAATGTCGCAATCAATCCCAATCTTCTAAAACGCGTAAAGGCAACTGCATCTCAGGGGCGTAAAAGCAAATTCTTGCGTTATGAAAACCTAAAGGATGCATTCGTTGTAAGGGATACTAAAAATATTTTGAAAAAATCAAATGTACTATTGATTGATGACGTGCTTACAAGTGGGGCAACAGCAAATGCATGTGCTCAAGTTTTATTATATGCTGGTGCTGCCAGGGTAGATGTATTAACTATAGCCAGAGCTGTGAAAGATAATCATGGAACACCTTAAAACATTCAAACGCTTATTTGATGTGGGCACAACCCTTACAGGTATTGGTATGCGTGTGGGGGCTCAGGAATATTTAGGTGTCAACATTGATGAAGCAGCTTATGCACAAAAACTACGTCAATCATTTGGAGGACTTAAGGGGCCTTTTATGAAGATGGCTCAATTTTTGGCAACAGTGCCCGATGCTCTGCCACCAGAATTTGCTGCTGAGTTCATGACGTTGCAATCGAATGCCCCATCAATGGGGGAGAGCTTTGTAAGACGCCGTATGGTTGGTGAGTTAGGCGTTAATTGGCGAGATTTATTCCAGGATTTTTCCCTAAAAGCAGCCCATGCTGCATCACTAGGGCAAATTCACAAAGCAATAGGTAGTCAGGGCGAGCACTTAGCTGTGAAATTACAATACCCTGATATGGAAGCTACTGTTGGTGCTGATCTAAAACAGCTAGATATGGTTTTGGGAATTTATCAATCTTTTAACAAATCAATATATACCCAAGACATAGCAATGGAAATTCGTGATCGTTTATACGAAGAGTTAGATTACACTTTAGAAGCAAGGAACCTGGAGCAATTTAGAGGTATTTTTGAGAATCAGTTTGATTTTGTTATCGTGCCAAAAATATACTCAGAACTTTCTACCAAGCGCCTTTTAACGATGCAATGGGTAGATGGAAAGCATGCTCTTGAATATGTTTTGAGTTCTAGTGATGTTCGCAATGAATTAGGGCGAAAATTATTTTTAGCTTGGTATTGGCCACTCTATCGTTTCAACGTATTGCATGGCGACCCTCATCCGGGAAATTATTTGATACTCGAAGACGGTAGAGTTTGTTTGCTAGATTTTGGTTGTGTGCGAAGGTTTGAAAAGCCCTTTTTACAGGCTGTAGTCGATTTATATGTGGCTCTTCGAGATAACAAGCCTGACCTGGCGATAGACGCCTATGAACGTTGGGGATTTAATAACATCTCAAATGAACTAATCGATGTATTAAATCAATGGGCGAAACTTTTATACGAACCATTGCTAGAAGATAAAATTCGGCCTATCCAAGATGCAAATGGGGGCAAAAAAGGCTGGGAAACAGCTCGAAATGTCCACAAAAAACTACATGCCTTAGGCGGGATAAAGCCTCCCCGAGAATTTGTGTTTATGGATCGCGCTGCAGTTGGCATAGGATCTGTTTTAATGCGGATTGGTTCGGAACAAAACTGGCATAGAATTTTTGAAGAAATTATAGATGGTATTTATACGCAATAAAAAAGCCCAGCAAATAAAACGCAGCTGGGCTTAATTTAAAAGGTTGCTATCTAGTTGGCATAGGCAACGGTGCAAGATTTCCTGCATTTGTTGGGCCCACCGGACCAGGAGCTGTAGCGTATGGATCAACAGAGCCAGGTGCTGTAGGCATTGTAGTAAGATTTCCTGCGCTTGTATGAGCTGCTGTCGGAGCTAATTGTGCTGTTGCAGAGAATCCATCGTTAGCTGGCAAATTAGCAGCTTCTGGAGTTTGTTCTGCTTTTCTTGCAACATTAGCATCTTCAATGAAGATTAGACCTAATACAATAAGAACCTTTATAGCTGCTGCACTGATAAAGATAATATAATTATTTGATTGGTTAATTAAGTCAAATTCACCCTTAACAACAGCTGTAAGAATCATTCCAATAACGAAAGCTTGTGTCATTAGAGTGAACACGCTGGTTTCTTGAGCGAAAAACTTTATCCCAATTATCCATCCAACAATGATCGCTAACATAACAACATAGCGTCCACGGTGAGAGTACAGGTCCCCAAAATGCTTCAAAAGAGCTATTTCTTCTAAGAAAATCTCAAAAACAGCTAACATACAGACCAAGCCAATTGCATAAAAGCTGGCTTTTGAAAGAGCTGGGAATGAGCTAACCAAGGCAATTAACATTGCACAAAGTATTCCCATGTGAAGATAAAATACAAAAAGACTAGGTTCTGCTTTTACCTTTGTTCTATCTAGCGCTACTTTTTCTAAGGCATACATTGCGCAAAAAGCTACAAGGAATGTTGTAAACACCACAAACATTAAATGATGCTCTGCCTTTAAGAACTCAATATTCGTGTGGGCGGCAACATGGCTTATTTTAGCAATTACATCTGGAACCATGAATACAAAGACTGCAGTCAAGGCCATCCCTCCACCAATAGATGATACTTTTGACATATTAAATCCGGGGAGCTCTCTTATAATAGGCAAGGCCATTGGTATAAGTAGCAGGATCATAACTGCTATTGCAGTTGCTAGAAAGTTTGGGTCTGAGGTACAAGTCATATCCATAGTAATAACACCACGTAAGTTAATAAGGTTTATACTAATAGTATTTCACGAAGAATTAGCTGTAGTAAAGCCCCCAAATAACATGATATGTATTAAGGCATGCAAATAGACCTGTTTCTTGAATCCCAGGCCGCTGATCGTAACGCTTCTTTAAATACTTTAGAAGCATATGGAAGAGATTTGAACGATTACGCAAAATGGTACATCAAGCCATTAACAGAATCTTTAACTAGTGACATTGAATCCTATATACAATATTTATTTTTTAAAGAATTTAAGGTCAGCACGGTTAACAGGCGAATTTCATCGCTCAAGCAATTTTATCTATTCTTATTTAATGAAGGCATTATCTCTACTAACCCTTGTTTGCATATTAAAACCGCAAAAGCGCCAAGCACTCTTCCTAAAGTAATTTCATCTAATCAAATGGGGAGTTTTTTAGATTTTTTAAAAGATTCAAAAGAGCCCTTGCACATAAGATTGAAGGCTATATTGGAATTATTGTATGCTTCGGGTCTTAGGATTAGCGAACTTATAAGGCTGCCTGTACATTGCATTGTAAAAGGCGCCACGCAGCCTATGATTTTAGTAAAAGGCAAAGGTAATAAGGAACGCTTGGTGCCCTTAAATGACACAAGTGTTGAAGCTTTATTGGCCTATTTAAAAGTTAGAGAATTTTTTGTAAGTGGTATAAAAAGCTCAACTTTCCTTTTTGCTTCCAGAAGTAAAGAGGGGTGTCTTACCCGTCAACGAGTGGGGCAACTTATAAAAGAAGTTGCTCTAGAATTTGGATTGGATCCTTCCTCAATTTCACCCCATGTATTTAGGCATAGCTTTGCTACACATCTTTTGCAGGGTGGGTCTGATTTGCTAACAATTCAAAAATTACTTGGCCACAGTGACATTGCAACTACCCAGATTTATACCCATGTTATGCCCCTATCGGTCTATCAGCTTGTAGAGCAACATCACCCCATCGCTAAAAAAATTAATAAAAAAACTTGAAATCAGTAAATAAAATACCTACCTTACGGGATAAGATCTAAGGAAGTTTGATATGCAGCTAACAGATTCTCTTCATGAAAAATTTGATTCCATTATTAATCCAATGGGATATGGGGTAGTACGTGTGCAGATAACAGGCATGACACGTAAAACTCTACAGGTTATGATTGAAAGATTAGATGAGCAGCCAATTAACGTAGATGACTGCGCACACGTCAGTAGAACCCTTTCTGTGCACTTAAATGTAGATGATCCTATCGCAGGATCTTATGTTTTGGAAATCTCATCCCCTGGTCCTGAAAGACCTATTACGCAACCAAAAGATTATAAACGTTTCCTTGGGCTAGAAATTATGTTAAAAACAATATTGCCTGTTGAAAATCGTAAGAATTTCCAAGGAGTTTTAGAAAGCGCTTCCGATGAAAGCATTTCTTTGCACCTAAAGCACCCCCTTGATAGTGGATCAGATCGTATCGACATTCGCTATGGCGACATTCGCCAGGCAAATTTGGTTAGTTCTATTTAAAAGAAAGATTAATGTAGGGACACCGTGGCAAGCAGAAAATTAAAGCCTGTGGAAAACGCAATTCAGCATCCAAGACATGAGCTACTTCAAGTGGCTGATGTGGTGGCGCGTGAAAAAGGTATCGATCGCGAAGAAGTAATTGTCGCGATGGAACTTGCAATGCAGCGTACTGCAAAACAAAAATATGGCATGGAACATGACATTCGCGTTAACATTGACCGAGAATCGGGGCATGTGCAGACGGTTCGTTGTCTTACCGTTGTTGAGGTTGTTGAAGATCCTGTTAATCAAGTAACCGTTGAGATGGCTGCATTAGACTATCCGGATGCAAAAATTGATGATCTTTTAGAGGAAGAGCTTCCTCCTCTTGAATTTGGTCGTATCGCTGCGCAAAGTGCCCGCCAAATTATCTTTCAAAAGGTTCGTGATGCGGAACGCGCGCGTCAATATGAAGAGTTTAAGAACCGTATTGGGGATGTGGTTAACGCGCTGGTCAAGCGGGTTGAATTTGGAAATGTTGTTGTTGATCTTGGAAAAGCCGAAGGTATTCTTCGTAAAGATGATCTAATCCCACGTGAAAGTTATCGCGTTGGTGATCGAGTTCGCGCAATTATTCATGATCTTAAGCCTGATTCACGCGGTCCAATGGTTGTGTTATCAAGGTCGCATCCTAAGTTTATGGCTAAACTTTTTGAGCAAGAAGTTCCAGAAATTTACGATAATATTATTGAAATTAAAGCTATTGCCCGGGATCCAGGCAGCCGCGCAAAGATGGCTGTTTATACATCAGATCCAAATCTTGATCCTGTTGGATCATGTGTGGGAATGCGCGGTAGTCGTGTACAAATTGTCGTTAATGAACTTCAAGGTGAAAAAGTAGACATCATCACGTGGACAAACAATCCAGCGACTTTTGTTGTGAATGCCCTTGCCCCTGCAGAAATTTCTAGGGTGGTTATTGATGAAGAACAGCACCGTATTGATGTGGTTGTCGCAGAAGATCAGCTAAGTTTAGCTATTGGCAGGCGTGGTCAAAATGTGCGCCTTGCTGCCCAGCTAACGGGTTGGAAAATTGATATTATTACTGAGGATGATGACGTAGCGCGTCGTGCCAAGGAAAATGAAGGGAAGATGCTTTTGTTTACCGAGGCATTAGATATAGATGAGATGTTTGCTCAACTATTGATTTCTGAAGGATTTGAAACTATTGAAGAAGTTGCGACTATTGATATAGATGAGTTTTTACGCATCGAAGGTATTGATGAAGATACCGCCAATGAATTGCAATCTCGAGGCAAAGCTTATCTTTCTAATTTAGAAGAGCTCATGAAGGAAAAGTGTGTTACTCTTGGCGTTGCCGAGGATATGTATGGCTTAGGCCTAACACCTCAAATGCTGGTAAAGCTTGCTGAAAAAGATATAAAAATACGTGAAGATCTTGCAGAGCTTGCCGGAGATGAGTTACAAGAAATTATTGGTGCAGGAGTTATGGATATTGAGGTGGCTAATGCCATTATCATGAAGGCTCGTGAGCACTGGTTTAACCAAGAATAGGATATGTATGGTGCAGGAGTCGCAAACGGTTCAAGCGGAAAATACCGAGGCTCAAAGTGCCGAGCAAAGTGGTAATGAAGTTAAGAAAAAAACACTTACCCTAGGTAAGCGGCCTGATCTTAAGCGCCCTGCCGAAGGGCAAGTACAGCAAAGCTTCACCCATGGGCGTACAAAAACCGTTGATGTAGAAGTTAAACGGAAAAAAATTGGCTCTCAAAACGAAAGAGGGGCAGATCCTGTTAACGAGGCAGATTTACCTGAGAGTCTTCGCGGCCTTACCCATGGTGAGTTAGATGCTCGCTTAAAAGCAGTTAAATCAGCATTGGAAGAGCAAGCAAGGCAGCAGGAACGTCGTTCACGTGCTCAACAAGAAGATGAAAGCGCGCAAGAACCAGAGCAGGAAGTGCATGGACAAACACGCATTGAACCTGTGAATTTAGAAATTCTCGCCCCTACATTGCCGCCGGCACCTGGTGAACTTGTAAAAACTCCCCAAAGAGCTGATTCAAAACATCCTGTAAAACCTAAGGAAGATTTTGTAGAAGAGGAAGATGCAACTGCTAAACGAAAAGCGGTTATTTACAGGGCAGAAACCCCAAAGAAAGTTGTCCTTCCTGCAAAAAAAACTATAACTGAAGCTCCCAAAAAGCTTGATAGAAATACTCAAGCTCGATTATTGGCTGATGATACAGAGCAACGCTCTAGATCCATTGCGGCAATGAAGCGCATGAATCAGAAAAAAATGCGCCAACAACATGGGGGCGCTCAACAAGAATCGCAAAAAATTGTCAGGGAAGTTATTATTCCTGAAACTCTAACTGTTGGGGAGCTTGCTAACCGTATGGCAATTCGCTCCGGTGACGTGGTGAAATCCTTAATGAAACTAGGGATGATGGTTACTATTAACCAGGTGATTGATGCTGACACCGCTGAGCTTATTTGTGGTGAATTTGGTCATACTCCAAAGCGCGTGTCCGATTCAGATATTGAAATAGGCTTAAAAGGACCCGAAGATAATGTAGCTGACTTATTGCCACGTGCACCTATTGTGACGGTAATGGGTCACGTCGACCACGGTAAAACATCGTTACTTGACGCGTTGCGTAAGACCGATGTTGTTTCTGGTGAAGCCGGCGGTATTACCCAACATATAGGTGCGTATCAAGTCACCATGGCATCGGGTAAAAAAATTACATTTATTGACACGCCGGGCCACGCAGCATTTAGTGAAATGCGTGCTCGCGGTGCAAACATTACGGACGTTGTTGTATTGGTTGTTGCAGCTGATGACGGCATTATGGAACAAACCATTGAAGCTATTAACCACGCTAAAGCAGCTGGAGTCCCAATTGTTGTGGCAATTAATAAGATCGATAAGCCCGAAGCAAATGCTGAACGGGTGCGTAGCGAATTACTAAGCCATGACATAATATTGGAAGAATTCGGTGGAGACATCCTAAGTGTTGAAGTTTCTGCTAAAGAGCTTCGCAACCTTGAAAAACTTGAAGAAGTCATTCTTTTACAAGCAGAGGTTATTGAACCAAGAGCTAATCCTAACCGACGTGCACTGGGTGCTGTCATTGAAGCTAAGGTTGATCGGGGTCGTGGTATCGTTGTAACTCTTCTTGTGCAAAATGGAACCCTTGAAGTTGGTGATATTGTTGTAGCCGGGTCTGAATGGGGTAAAGTACGCGCCATGGTAAATGATCATGGGAAGTCTATTAAACAAGCAGGACCATCTCTTCCTGTTGAAGTGCTTGGCTTTAACGGCGTCCCAGCAGCGGGACATGAATTCTTGGTTGTAGAAAGCGAAGCAAAAGCTCGTGAAATTGCGGAGTCGCGCACTCATCGTAAACGTGACCAAATCGCAAAATCTCGTGTGAAAACTTCTATGGAATCTATCATGAGCCAAATCGCAGCAGGGGACATTAAAGAATTCCCGGTGGTAATAAAGACCGATGTTCAAGGATCATTAGAAGCTATTACATCAAGTTTGCAAAAATTAATTGGCACCGAAGTAGCGCCGCGTATTTTGCATGGTGGAGTTGGGGGAATTAATGAGAGCGATGTGACTTTAGCAAGAGCGTCCGGTGGTATTATTATTGGATTTAACGTACGTGCGAATCCCCAAGCCCGTGAGCTTGCTAGACAAGAAGGGTTAGACATTCGTTATTATTCAATTATTTACGATGTCATTGATGATGTAAAAACCATGCTAAGTGGAATGCTAGCGCCGACACTTAAAGAAAAATATCTTGGAAATGCTGCTATCCGTAACGTATTTAACATTACCGGTATTGGTAAAGTTGCAGGGTGCTATATAACTGAAGGCGTGGTAAAACGTGGTGCAAAAGTACGCTTGCTGCGTGATAACGTGGTTATACACGAAGGTACTCTCAAAACTCTTAAACGCTTTAAAGATGAAGTTAAAGAGGTTAAGGAATCATTTGAATGTGGCATGGCCTTTGAAAATTATAATGACATCCGTGAAGGTGATATTATTGAGTGTTTCGAGATAGAATCAATAGCTCGAAAGCTATAATTTCTTGCCCCACAACATAGCATGAGCACAATCACTGAACAAAATTTCGCCCAATATCCTATCTGTGTTGATCTGGATGGGACCTTATGGGCGGGTGATTGCTTATGGCTATGTGCACGGGCATTTTTAAAACGTAACCCTTTAGGAATTTTTCAACTTTTATTCTGGTGGTACAAGGGCAGAACACATCTGAAACATCACCTATTAAACTTTGTATCATTTGACCCTGGCAAGTTATCGTTTTTTCAAGATATTTTACAATATTTACTTTTGCTTAAAGAGCAGGGTGCCCAAATTTATTTAATAACTGGTTCTGATCAACAAATTGCTGATAAGGTTTCTGCGCATCTTAATATTTTTGAGGGTGCTTTTGGCAGCACACTGGGCAATAACTTAGTGGGTAAGAAAAAAGCAACGTTACTTAATTCCTTATTTAGGGAGAAAAATTATATCTATTTTGGTAACGAATGGAAGGACCGTTTTGTTTGGCAACATAGCATTGCGGCGGGTGCTGTAAATGTTGATCAAAAAACATTGAATTGGCTAAACGCTCAGCCTTTCTATACCCGTAGGTTTATTTGTAAATAATGGGTATAATAAAAAAAAATATCTAGTGTCTGCCTTCCAAAGAAATGCAAAAATCAGATTTTATTAAAAAAATTCTTCCGAAGAAGAATCAAGAAAACAAAACTTTTGAAGAGTTTGTCGAAGGTTTTTATCAGCATGTGAGCTTTGGATATTTATTGAACCTTGTTGAACAAGCATCTGAAAGCGTATTAGCAGAAATTGCTGAACGAGCCTTTGAAGTTTTTAAAAAATCTCCCCCTAAAAATGCTTTTCATATTGAACTTTGTGCATTTGAAAAATATGGACTTCAGGTTTTATTTTTACATAGTGTTACCAAGGCATTTGTTGTACGTAGTACAAAGGTATGGTTATCAACAAACCAATTGTTTTGTGATGAAGTGATACACCCCATATTCACTCCCAAAAGACCGTCAACAGAGCTTTCTGACTGCTACCAAGGGGAAACTTCAGAATCATTAATTGCGGTTATTCTTCCCTTATCAACAAAGGTTCCTGCCGATTATCAAGAATCGCTTCAGGCGCTTTATACTAAATTGACGCTTGTGGTTGATGATTTTTCTAATATGCAACAGTGGGTCGAGAATATTTCTACTTCACTACTTGCACAAAAACAGGAAGACATTAAACAAGCAGGGGCATTTTTAAATTGGTTAAATAATGAACATTTTGTGTTCCTTGGATTACGCCGTTTTAAGGTTAAGGATTCTTCTTCCCAAAATATTAGTTTTGAGGATCACGCCACCCACAAGTATGGTGTATTTAAAATAGATGAAGTCAATGAATCTCAAGACTTTACACCTCTTATATTGCAGTTGCAGGCACCTTCCAATCAATTTTTTCAGCATCACTTAATGCATATTAAGAAAAAGCATGCCCGTTCTTCCATATACCGCGGTTCTCGAATAGACTCGATTAAAGTACTGGATATTAATGCCCAGGGTAAAATCGAAGGAATTACCCAAATTATTGGACTGTTTACTTCAGATTTTTATAAGACATCTCCTCTTGATATTCCATGGTTAAAAGATAAAGCGGAACGCGTTTATCAATTGTTTGGATTTTCGCTTAGGTCCCATGACGAAAGACTATTGCGAAATATTATTGATAGCATACCGTTAGATGAATTTTATTATTTGTCAGAAGAACAGCTTGCAGCGTTGATTACCCGAATTCTTAATATGTATGATCGAAATGCAGTTTTTGCTCGCGCTGATGAAGTAGGGCGTTCCCTATCAGTGTTGGTATATTTGCCCAAGCATCGATATAGCGAAAATCTTCGTAATGAACTAGGAATTTTGGTTTCAAAAGAATTTGGCGGAAGATTAACATCTACCCATGGATATGTAGGCGATACGTCGTTTGCCCGCTTAATATATACTCTTAGCTTTAATTCTTTAGAAAAGATCACGATCAATGTTGATGACCTAGAAGAAAAATTATGGGTAGCGTCACAAACTTGGCAGGAGCGATTTACCTATTTTTGTAAAAAGAAAGCGATTACAACATCAATTAATTTTTCTGATCTATACTTAAAACTTAACGATCCCGAGGTTGCCGCCTCTGATGCCCATGTTTTATTGAATTGGCTAAAAACAAATGAAAATATTTATTTTGAAACAATAACTAAAGAGGGCCCTGGAATCATCAGGGTATTCCAGCAGAATGTCCCTCTAACGTTGGGACAAATTATTCCTATTTTCACAAATTTTCAATTAAATATCCAAGCTGAGCGCACTTTTTTTGCTGAAGTAGATGGGCAAAAAGTGTGGATGCACTATTACGAGATTTCCAATTTAAATGATTTAGTAGTCTCTTCATCGGTTTTAGAAAAATTAGTAGAGGGTCTAAAGGCAGCCTGGTCAGGATTAATTGAAGTTGATCCTTTCAATGCTTTAACTGTTTCTTGTTGTCTTGATTTTAAGGAAATTATTATCTTAAGAGCCTATGGAAGGTTCTTAAAACAGCTCGGATTTAATTATTCTCAAAAATCCTTAGCAGATTGTCTTGTTGCATATCCATCTATTACGCAGCTAATGATTGAATACTTTTATCAGCGGTTTTCCCTAGACGATTCAAAAGAAGAAAAATTATTAGAGCTCCAGAATTTAAAAGAAAAAATTTTCCAAGAGTTTTCCATTATCAAACGCCTTGACCATGATAGAATCATGCGCCGTTTTCAAAATGTGATGATGTCAACATTGCGCACCAATGCTTACCAAACTGGATCGTTGATGCCTTATCCTTGCGTAAGTTTTAAGGTAAGCTCAGTACAAATTATTGATATCCCTAAGCCATCCCCCTTATTTGAAATTTTTGTTTACTCCACAACCATGGAAGGCTGTCACCTCAGGGGTGGAAAAATTGCCCGAGGAGGTATTCGTTGGTCTGATCGTCCTGAAGATTTTAGGTCAGAAGTTCTAGGATTAATGAAAGCCCAAATGGTTAAAAATTCAGTGATTGTTCCTGTTGGTTCAAAGGGTGGATTTGTTGTTAAAAACTATAACGCCTTGCAAGAATCAGGATGCACTGATCAAGATCTTAAATCAGCCGTTGTAAGTTCATACAAAGCGTTTATAGAGCAACTTTTAACCATCACAGATAATCTGATCGAAAATCATATTGAGCCCCCACAGCACGTACTGCGTTATGATGACGACGATCAGTACCTAGTGGTTGCAGCAGATAAAGGTACAGCAACTTTCTCTGATATTGCTAACGAGATTTCAGATAGAAGAGGATTTTGGTTGAGCGATGCTTTTGCATCAGGCGGTTCAAAGGGATATGACCATAAAAAATTAGGTATCACTGCACGTGGTGCTTGGATTGCTGTACGCAGGCATTTTTGGGAAATAGGCATTGATTGCCAAAATACTCCTATATCAGTTGTGGGAGTAGGTGATATGGCGGGCGATGTGTTTGGGAATGGTATGTTGCAATCGGAAAAGATTTGTTTGCAAGCTGCGTTTAACCATAAACATATTTTTATTGACCCCACTCCAAATCCCCAAACAAGTTATATTGAAAGACAGCGGTTATTCAATGCCCTTGGTGCATGGAGTGAGTATGATCTTTCGAAAATTTCTAAGGGGGGCGGTGTATACGATAGATTTGCCAAAGTCATAGAGATTACCCCAGAAGTTGCACAGGTTTTTAACATAGAGCTACCTGAGCTTTCTCCTGATGAATTGATAGTCAGAATTTTACAAGCTCAGGTAGATTTATTATTTTTTGGAGGTATTGGGACATTTATAAAATCTCAACCCGAAAGCCATACAGCAGTTGCTGATAGAGCGAATGATTCAATACGTGTAGATGCCCGCATGATTAAAGCAAAAGTCATCGGAGAAGGTGCTAACCTTGGTTTAACTCAGTTAGGTCGGATAGAGTATGCCCAAAATGGTGGACACATTAATACCGATGCTATTGATAATTCAGCAGGGGTCGATTGCTCAGACCATGAAGTGAACCTGAAAATTATGTGTCAGGTTTTACTACAGCAAAAATCTATCCACAGTGATCAACGAGATGAATTATTAGCAAGTTTAGCTGATGAAGTTAGCGAATTGGTGCTGGAAGATAACTGGATGCAAACTCTGGTTTTAACCCGTATGAGCCAAGAATCAAAAATTGACCTTAATGCTTATACTACTCTTATTAAAAATCTTGAAAAAAGTGGTGATTTACCTCTGGTAAGAGCTGTCGAAAACATTCCATCAGATGAAGAATTACAGCAACGCAAGAATCAACATCAAGGGTTAACACGACCAGAGCTTGCCATTTTGCTGGCCTATTCAAAAATTCATTTATATCAAGATATGTTGCATGCCTTGCAAAATACCGCATGTTTTGGTGAAACGTATTATGTAGAATATTTCCCTAAGCGTTTTCAAACTGTGTATCAAGATCAGTTAAAATTTCATCCTTTAAAAGTAGAAATTACTGCAACTGTTCTTGCGAACTTGATTATAAACACCATGGGGCCATGTTTTGTTGGACAGATGTCAGAAGCTTTTAGGGTTGATTCGCTAGAGGTGGTCAGAGCTTTTGTTGAAGTTTTAGAACAAACCAATTTTGATAAGCAATTGCGGGCTTATAAAACATTTGATCATGATAAAGAAACAACCCTTACAGCTTTACGGCGTTTGAGTCGAAATCTTGCTCAATGCGTAATGGTTCGCCTAGCATCACCTCAACATATTTTTGCTGCACAGTTAAAATCTCTTGCTTCATCAAAAGTGCCTTTTTCTGTATTATTTACATACCAAGTTAGTCACCAGGGGGTGATTGATATCCACAGAATAGACAACGTCTATAAGAAACTAAATTTGTCTTATCTATGGAATTGGGCTGAAACTATTTGCCCTGCAACCTCTTGGCAAACTGCATCTTGGCTATTATTGCAGCATGATTTAATTCAAGTGATTGCAAACTTATGCCAACAAATTTGGCCAGAGGAAAAGCTTACAGCATATTTTGAGCTTTATGAGCAGCTTAAGAATCACATGTCCAGCTCAGCGGACCCTAGCCAGCATCTACTGTTGCTAGATTATGTTATCAGACAATTGCGGAGTGTATAGATAAAGCTAGGTGCAAGTTACGAAATGGGTGGGATAATAATCCCCCTATAGCTTAACGCAGCCTGCTTCAATTCGTTCTTTAAGAAGAGGTAAAAATTCACTTCTAGGTAAACCCGCAGGAATAGGATCTAAAAATTCCAAAGTAATACAACCTGGCTTTTTAAATCGAGATCTTCTGGCCCAAAATTTTCCCGAATTCAAGGCAACGGGCACTACCGGTACATTGAGTTCTTGGTATAAAATACTAATCCCAGATTGATAGTCCCCTGATTCACCATAAACTCCACGCCGCCCTTCGGGGAAAATAAGAATTGAAAAATTGTTATCAATAGCTTTTTTACCTTGGTGTATCAGCGATTTTAATGATTTCATGCCATTTGACCGATCAATAACAATGCTGTTCAGCTTAATGAGGTAGCTCCCATACCCTGGAATTTGCACTAACTGCTTTTTTAAAACAATGACGAAACGTTTTACAAGTGTTGAAAAAATAAGCGTTTCCCATGCTGACTGATGCTTACAGGCTAAAATTACCGGACCATTTTCTAAGATTTTATCTAATTTGGCTTGACCTAATATTTTATAATCAAGCCCTACAGTTATTTTTAGAGCAAACATAATAATGTGCGTCCAGGTTTTATACCAAAGCACACAGCACCATCTTGGCAATAAAATCACAGGTATCCATAAAATAATGAATAGCGAAATTGTGAAGGCATAAAAAAACACATCAAAACAAAAAGAACGAAGCCGTGCAACAATATCCATGAGCTTACCTATATACTACTCAACAAAGTTGTGTTTCCGCCGCACGCGGTAACGTTTTGAGTAAAGGTACGCTCATGAACAAAGCGTAATAGGTAATTAGGGCCGCCTGCTTTAGGCCCTGTACCTGAAAGCCCTTCACCACCAAACGGTTGCACACCAACAACTGCACCGATCATATTGCGATTGATGTATAAATTCCCAACTTTTGCAAGTCGTTCAGCTGTTGCAATGGTTGATTCCAGCCGACTATGAATTCCCATGGTTAAACCATACCCTGTTTCATTAATTTGGGAGAAAACCTTTTCAAGCTCATCAGCCTTAAAACGTATCACATGAACAACTGGCCCAAAGACTTCTTCTTTTAGTAGGTTAATGCCCTCTATTTCCCATAACTCTGGACCAAAAAAATCACCTTCGTTGGGGGCACGACATGTATAAATATTTTTAGCATGTCCTATTTTTTCAAGGCCACTTAGGTACTGTATATGGTTTTGAAGATTTTCTTTAGCTGCGCTATCAATAAGTGGACCCACATCCGTGTTCAAGTTTCTAGGATCGTTCACCTCTAGCTCGCTCATGGCGTTGCTAAGCATGTGCAATAAGTTATCAGCAACATCTTCTTGAATGAATAAAACTCGTAATGCTGAGCAACGTTGCCCAGCACTTTGAAATGCTGAGCTAATTACATCCGTGACCACTTGCTCATGCAATGCGGACGAATCAACAATCATCGCATTCATGCCGCCAGTTTCAGCAATCAACGGTATAATTTGTCCTGCTCTGCTTGCCAACGTTTGGTTAATACGGATAGCAGTATCAGTTGAACCCGTGAAAACAACGCCTTTAATGCGAGCATCTGTTAAAAGGTGCTCAGACACGTCAGTTCCTTTGCAATGCATAAACTGAAAAACATCCTTTGGCACACCTGCTTTATAGGCAAGCTCAACCGCAAATGCACCAATACGTGGTGTTTGATGCGATGGTTTTACAAGAACTGTGTTGCCTGTTACTAAAGCGGCAAGGGCTTGACCTAAGAAAATTGCCAAAGGAAAATTCCACGGCGCAATACACACAAATACACCACGGGCATGATACGCCAAATTATTTATTTCACCTGTAGGTCCAGGAAGCTGAACGGGTGACTCTAAAAGAAGGCGGGATTGGTTCGCGTAATAATAGCAAAAATCGATTGCTTCACGAATTTCAGCAATACAATCACCGATAGTTTTTCGTGCCTCAACGCATAAAATTTGAATTAACTCATCCCGGTGTTCATCCAATAGATCACCAAGCTTTTCAATAATACGTGCCCGGCTTTCAGTTCCCATTCGCTCCCACCCAACTTGCGCCTGGGCTGCATGATTTAAAAGTTTTTTTAAGTGCTCTGCTCCAAGGACTTCAGGTGCATCTTTTAATGAGTAGGAATTCATTAGCTGCTGGATATGGCTTAAAAAATCATAAGACGATAAATCATCACCTTTTGAATTACGTCTATAGGTTCCATACATTTCAGATGGCACTTTAATTTTTGTATGCGGATTGCATTCGGTTTCGACGCATTGCGCACTAACACTTTTTACAAGTGATTCTATAGGCAAATGCATATCATAGATTTGATGAACAAAGCTGCTGTTAGCTCCATTTTCTAGAAGCCTTCTTACTAAATAGGCTAGCAAGTCCTTATATACGCCCACAGGCCCATAAATTCTATGGCGTGCTTGAATATGGCCATAAAGAGATTCACCCATACCATAGAGTCTTTGTAGCTCATATTTTGTCACGGATTTTTGCGCCGCCATTTCTAAAACGAAAGAAGCCGTATAAGCGTTGTGGGTAGCAAATTGTCCGTAAATCAAGGGTGAAGCATTTAAGATTTTATCTGCACACACAAGGTATGATAAATCTGTGTGGGCTTTTTGAGTAAATACCGGGTAATTACTTAAACCACGTTCCTGGCACCACTTGATTTCGCTATCCCAATAAGCACCTTTGACAAGGCGAATGTGCATAGGTTCACTGGCAGATTTCGCCAGTAAGATAAGCCAATCGATCACCACATGAGCCCGCTTTTGATATGCTTGAACAGCAAGGCCAAAACCGCCCCAACCTTTTAAAGATTCATGGGTGTAGACATCATGTATAATTTCTAAAGATAGCTCCAGTCGCTCTGTTTCTTCAGCATCAACAGTTAGCATTACGTCAGCGTCTTTAGCGGCTTGGCATAATTTTAGTAATATTTCACCAAGCTCAGCTTTGACAACATCACGCTTTAGGACCTCATACCGAGGATGAAGCGCTGACAATTTAATTGAAATACTCGATTTTGCGGCAATATCACCGGCCTGGCCTTTTAACGCTTCGATTGCATTTAGATATGCGTCAAAATAGCGTTTTGCATCTTCTTTTGTTTTTGCTGCTTCACCAAGCATATCAAAAGAATATAAGTCGTTCCCTTTTTTAGAGCTTGCTTGCTCAATTGTTTCACCAGTTACGAATTGATGGCCCATGGTGCGAATAATTTTTGCCATAATTTGGCGAATAAGTGGCTCACCAAAACGACGAATTAATCCTGGAATATGAGAAAATGCGGATCCTGAAGCTCCTAATGATAAAAACCAGCTTGCTTGATTTAAGCTAAAGTTTGCCAAACGTTCCACCCAAGTAGCTTCATCAGTATTTTCCCAACTGCCTAGCCCAAGCTTGTCGCGTATTAATTTATTCTTTGTAGAGGTATCTGGAATGCGTAAAAGCGCTTCTGCCATGCACATTAATGCCAAACCTTCTTGTGTGCTTAAGCGATAAGTTTGTAGCAAACTTTCAATGCGTAAGGGGCTGGGTTTGTTCTGCCTTAAATTATTAATGATGTCTTGAGCTTGTTGAGAAGCAACTTCATGGAATCCCGATATAGACTCATATTGATTTAGAAGATGAGTAACAGCTTTTGTCTCATCAACGCGATATTGCTTTTCTAGCTGCTTCCACATATGGGACAGCTCAACATTTAAAAATGTGGGGATATACATGACTTTCTCCAAAAATGGTCGGAACGGCGGGATTCGAACCCACGACCCCTATCCCCCCAGAATAGTGCGCTACCAGGCTGCGCTACGTTCCGAACTACATGAATATAGCAAATACTTAAGGGATAACACAAGGAAATTAGCCGCGACGCATACGTTCAATTTCTTTTTCCACAATACCTTCAACAATTTTTCGTAAATTCTGATCAAGCCAATTTTTAATTAAAGGAGTAGCTAATTGGTTTAACAATTCATCTGGCGATAACGTTGGAGGGGCCGGAATTGATGCCACAATTTCGCTCTGCAAACGGTTAAAAGGATTATCAGAATCTGGCGTTTGAAAAGGATTTTGTGCCGGCTGAGAATTAGGATGCATAGAATTTTGCCCTACCTCCGATTTTTCAACTGGCGTCATTGGTGTAAATGAAGGCAAAGGCTGAGTTGCTGCCAAGCTAATCGTTTCAATCGGAAGCACTTCATCAGTTAACTGAATAACCTCAGGAGTGTAAAGCCTTTTTTCAGTCGCTAAAGAAGCTTCCCCTTTTGGAAAAGTCTGCCCTTCTGACACGTAACTACGGATGGACGCTAAAATATCGTCCATACTCATATCTTGTTTACTCGTTACTGAGGACATAAACCAAGCCTTATACCTTTTGTGACATTCTAGCAAAAATAAAGCTAGATAGAAAAGAAGAACGTTGCCTAATTAATCAACGGTTGATAACGTTTCTTCCAAAATTTCTTCGCCTTCTTCAACTTTGCTAACCGAAACAACGTTTTCACCGCTTTCAATCCTGAAAATAATCACCCCTTGGGTACGGCGTCCGGTAATACGAACATCTGTAATTGGGCAACGAATCAGCTGACCACTTGTGGTAACCAGCATAATTTGATCCTGCTCTCTTACAGGGAATGCCGCGACCACACCGCCATTACGCACACTGGTAATAATGCTGTCAAATCCAACACCGCCGCGTTTAGTTGTGCGATATTCATAAGCAGAGCTGCGCTTACCAAAACCATTTTCTGTAACGGTTAGAATAAACTCTTCCATTGCTTGAAGTTCTTCAAAGCGCTCATTTGTTATGGTGATTGCTGCGACTTCTTCTTCTGCTTCAATCACTTCTGGCTCATCACTCACACCTTGACGTGCAGCTTTAGCCATTTTCAAATATGCATTACGTTCTTCAATAGTCACTTTGCCAGGGTTGAGTATGGTTACGCTGATAACATAATCGTTTGGCTGCAATCTTATTCCACGCACACCATTGGAATCACGTCCTGCAAATACACGAACGTTATCTGCCACATTAAAGCGATTACATAATCCCTTTTTGGTAAACAACATCACGTCGTCTTTTTCTGTGCATAACTTTACAGCAATTAATTCTTCACCAGCATCATCAAGCTTCATAGCACGTTTGCCATTGCTTGGAATGTTTGAAAAATCTTCCAACTTATTACGGCGCACATTTCCTGTGTTGGTGGCAAACATTAAGAATACTTCTTGATCTTTGCGTTCAGTTTCTTCAGGCAAAATCAATACAGTCGAAATTGTTTCATTAGCTGTTAATGGCAATAAGTTTACCATGGCTCGCCCACGTGATTGAGGCGTTGCCAATGGAAGCTCATAGGCTTTCATTTGGTACACTTTACCAAGCGTTGAGAAGAACAATACGTGGCTATGGGTATTGGCAATAATGATATCGCAAACTACATCTTCATCCTTGATGGTCATAGCGGAACGCCCTTTACCACCACGCCTTTGGGCACGATAGGTAGACAATGGAACACGCTTAATATAACCACTCAAACTTACGGTAATCACCATGTCTTCACGTTGGATTAAATCATCTAATTCAAGCTTGGTAACCGCATCTTCAATAACAGTTTTGCGTGGACTTGGAAAAATTTCTTTAATAGCATTTAATTCATCTTTTAAGATATTCAAAACACGTTGACGTGATCCTAAAATATCCAAATATTCTTGAATGTCCTTCGCGATATCATCTAAGTCTTTTAGAATTTTTTCACGCTCTAAACCAGTTAAGCGATGTAGTCGCAAATCTAAAATTGCATTCGCTTGCAATTCGCTTAAACGATATTGACCGTCAATGCTAACAACATCCGTATTGGCCTCAACAAGCTTAATATAACCAGCAACTGATGAACCATCCCAAGTACGATTTAGTAAGTGCTCACGTGCTTCGTTGCGATCTTTTGATCCACGAATTAATTCAATAACAGGATCAAGGTTAGCAACCGCCACAGAAAAACCAAGTAACAAATGGCTTTTTTCCCGTGCGCGATGCAACAGATACTTTGTTCTGCGAGTAATAACCTCTTCACGAAAATCAATAAAGTGCTGCAGAATGCTTTTAATGGAAAGCTGCAAAGGGCGACCATGGACAATAGCCAGCATGTTGTAGCCAAAGCTTACTTGCAGCTGACTATGGCGGTAAAGTTTATTAAGAATAACTTCCGCGTTAACGTCCTTCTTCAATTCAATGACGACACGCACGCCTTCACGGTTTGACTCATCTCGTAGATCAGAAATTCCTTCGATGGTTTTATCGCGAACAAGTTCAGCGATTTTTTCAATCATGCGAGATTTGTTAACCTGATAAGGCGTTTCATGGATGATAATCGCCTCACGGCTGCCTGAAATATTTTCAATAGTCGTCTTGGAACGAATTGTAATACTACCACGGCCTGTATTGAATGCTTCAATAATACCTTTTCGGCCTAACACAATAGCACCTGTTGGGAAATCTGGCCCCGGCACATATTGCATAATTTCTTCAATGGTAAGATTAGGGTCATCAACTAATGCACAAGTAGCATCAACAATTTCGCCTAAATTATGGGTTGGAATATTGGTGGCCATACCAACCGCAATTCCGTTAGTGCCATTTACTAAAAGATTTGGAAATTTAGCTGGAAGAACAATTGGCTCAACAGTTGTGTCGTCGTAGTTGGCACGAAAATCTACAGTATCTTGGTCGATATCATCCAATAGCGAATGTGCAACCTTGCTTAAGCGCGCTTCTGTATAACGTTCTGCTGCTGGTGGATCTCCGTCCATTGAACCAAAGTTACCCTGACCATCAACCAATGGAACACGCAAGCTAAACCATTGCGCCATTCGAACCATTGCATCATAGATAGCAAGGTTGCCATGAGGGTGATACTTCGCCATCACATTACCAACTACGTTGGCAGATTTCTTATGTGGCCTGTTATATTCCAGACCAATTTCTTTCATGGTATATAAAATACGGCGATGTACCGGCTTCAAACCATCACGAACATCTGGCAAAGCACGCGAAACAATTACGCTCATGGCATAATCAAGATACGATCTCTTCATTTCCTCTTCTAAGGAAACCGGCTTTACATCAGAAGTAGTTTGCGTGCTCATAAATCAACTGTCCAAAAAAGTTAGCTAAACATTAGCATTTTTTCCTAAATGCATGCCACAAAAATAGTCTAACGACATTGCATTTTAAGAAAAAAAATCTTTAATTGCGTAAGTAATGCAGTCTTAAATTTTTACGGCGGCAATTGCTCATACTATCTAGAATCAGGCCACATGCAAAGCTTAAAAATCCAGGTACCATTAAACCCACGCAAAGTAGGGTACTTGGAATGCGATAATAAACATTATCCGTTTCAAAAATAGATTTAGTTGGAGTTCTTTGTACCCCCAATTCGTAAAAAATCAACTTCCTTTTCTGAAGTTATTCTTGGGTCAGGTATCATGGCCAATCCTGCGTATTTGCAAATGACTTTTTCCAGATAGTCCTTGCTAACGTAATTTTTCAGTGATGCCTCTCTAGATACTATGTAATTAAGCATTCTAGCATAGATGACATCCCCCCCATGAAAACCATCGATAAACTCACCATCATTTGTGGATAATAATTGATTGGGGTCAGTAAAATCATACACTTTAACATCGTTTTTTTTTAATTTTCCGCGCAACTCAGCGATATATGAATAATCATATTGTTTCATTAATTTGTTGATTTCTGGAGCTAAAGGTGGAAAAAACAGGATCACCTTAACATTATTTTTTTGAAAAATTTCCAACAAATCTAAAAATTTTTGAAAATGTATTTCTGAAAATGAAGTGCCATGTGTAAACCTACCGGTTCCCTTTGCAACACTGTCTGCCGTTTCTTTAAAGGACACATCACCAAAGTTATTACTATGTCCAGTAACAAGGTCAGTATAATAACAAGACCCGTCGGCAGAAATGCCTGATTTCCTTAGTTTTCCACCAACTCCTATATGGTGTGTTTTTGACAAAGTAAATAATCTCATATAGTCAGAAATAGTAATTTTTTCATCTTTAATCCATTTGAATGGTAAAAGAAGGTGAGCTGGATCTATCTTATTTACTGCTCTTTGAGAACATAAATCATATGCATCTGATTTTTGAAAATTCTCATTGAACCACCAAAAATCTATCCCTAATAGTACCACTTGTGGGCGATGAGCAGTCAACATTGCTGCAGTTGCATTTAGTGCTTCATGAATTGAAGTAGCAGTGTAGCCCATATTATAAAATGATTTGGAGAAGAATTGCTCGCGAAATTGTAGAACCCTTGATGATCCGAAGGAAATTATTTTTGGTTTTTTATATTTGTATGAGTATAGCTTCAACTCACTTATATCATTAAAAATAGATGACCCATAAATATTAAATTCACCCACTTTATTTTGAGATTCAAAGATTTGCTTGGTTGATAAAAATTCTCCGCAATTTCTAAGAAATAGGTAGTTTAAATAAATTGGGATAAGAAAAAAAATAAAAATAAAAATATACGCTTTTAAAAATTTTCTGTAATTATTTTTGGATTTTAATTCAAAGCTCTCTTTTCCCTCTTTATTATCGAACAAGTGGGTAGGAAGAATTGCGGGTATTTCATTTTGCATTTTATGTACTTTTTAAAAATTAAAATATAAAAATTCGATTTTTCTATGTGATAAAAGTGCAAGCATAATCCATACGCTCATTACGGATAAAATAACTGCATATGGTATCGAAGGTTTCCATACCAATCGAATAAGTCTCTTACTCGGGGTGTTCGTTGATGTATTGTAATGCCCATTAAATGAAACGTGATTTCTTAAAAAATCCTTTATATTTGGGAAGAATAAGCATGAAAATATTGAAGACAGCATCAGTGGTAAATAATCCCAAAAATAAAAAAGCTGATTAGCAAAAAAACCTTTATAATTAAAGAAGAAGAAATTAGGAACTACTCCTTTCAATACTGGAGAAATTGATAGTCCATATGAGCCAAACATGGATTTATACATAATGGTCGCTACTGTAAAGTTTTGAGATCTAAAAACAACCCAAGCAACCATGACCGCAAACATGGTGAAGAACCAACATATCGCAAGGTAAGTTTTCTTTTTAACAAACTCTAAGTTTCTTTTTTTACAGTACGCACGCCATAAATGATTAACAACTAGGTAGAAACCATGCAGTCCTCCCCAAAAAATAAATGTCCAATTTGCTCCGTGCCATAAGCCTCCAATTAGCATCGTGACAAGCAGATTTCTGTGTTTCATAAAAAGTCCATCGCGATTCCCTCCCAAAGGCTTGTATACATAATCCCTTAAGAAGATTGATAGTGTAATATGCCATCTGCGCCAAAAATCGATAATAGATGTTGATGTATAGGGAGAATCAAAATTTAGAGGAAATGAAATATTAAATATTTTTGCTAATCCAACGGCCATATCACTGTAGCCAGAAAAATCAAAATACAATTGCAATGTATAACAAATTACTCCAAACCATGATTCTGCAAATGAAGGAATTAATCCATTAGAAGCTGCATCAAAAACAGAATTTGCACACGGGGCTAACCCATCAGCAATAATAATTTTTTTGAAAAGCCCTATAATGAAAATCGTACCACCTATTACAATGTTTTCAACAGATAATCCCACCTTTTCAAACTGTGGAGATATCTCTTTGTATTGAACAAGTGGGCCAGCTATAGAATGAGGAAAAAAACTTACAAGCAAAGCGTAATTCACAATATTTTTTTCTGGGTTGTTTCCGTGATATGTATCAACAAGATAAGCAATCTGTTGGAATGTGAAGAATGAGATACCTAAAGGCAATGCAATTTCTGCAAAAATCAATGTCCCGGGAATAAAAGCTTTTAGATTTTGAAGAATGAAAAATGAGTACTTAAAATAAGAAATAACAGCGACGTTAAACAGAATAGCTAACGTCAAAACCCTTTTATTATTGCGTACATATTGTCCGATAAAAAAATTAACTAAAATTGATGTGACCATTAAGAGCAGATCATTTACGCTGTGGTATGCATAAAAAGCTAGAGACCCAGATAAAAGAAGTAAGAGCACAGTCCTGTTATTTTTTCTAAATAAATATAAGGATGCGCATAAGGCAGGAAGAAAAATAATAATAAATTCAAGACTATTAAAAAGCATGGTTAAATATCAAATTGTTACAATAAAAAATCTTTAATTGCGTAAGTAATGCAGTCTTAAATTTTCACGGCGGCAATTGCTCATACTATCTAGAATCAAGCCACATGCAAAGCTTAAAAATCCAAGCACCATTAAACCCACGCAAAGTAGGGCAGTTGGAACGCGTGATACATACGAAGTTGCTAAAAATTCTTGAATAACCTGCACGCCTAAAAATAATCCTAAGGCAATCAATAGGGCAGATATTAATGAAAACAACAAAAATGGACGAAAGTCTTTAAACAACGATAGCATGCGAAGTCCAATTTTAAATCCATCTTTAAACGTAGATAGCTTGCTTTGAGTGCCTGCGATACGATCAAAAAAATCAGTTTCAATTTCTTTAACGGGTAGCTTCAAATTAAGGGCAAATACTGATAGCTCCGTTTCAATATCAAATCCGTTTGAAATCGCCGGAAAACTTTTTATCATGCGGCGAGAAAAGGTTCGATACCCTGAAAAGATATCTTTAAAGTTACTTTGGAATAGCATTTTCAATGCGAAATTAAACAATTGGTTGCCTAATTTATGGCCGGTACGATGGGCAGTTTCTGTTTTTTCAACACGAACTCCAATGACCATATCTAGCTGATTTTCCAAAAGCGTATTGACCAGTTCACGAGCACGAGAATGATCATAGGTACCGTCTCCATCAACCATAAGGTAAACATCGGCCTCAATGTTAGTAAACATTCGCCGCACCACATGCCCTTTACCTTGACGTGGCTCAAACTTTACAATTGCTCCTGCCCGCTTAGCCTCTAATGTTGTGTTATCCGTTGAATTATTGTCATAAACATAAATATCAGCTTCTGGAAGCTGGGATTTAAAATCTTGAACAACTTTATAAATGGCTTTTTCCTCGTTATAACAAGGGATAAGAACCGCAATTTTAGTCATTTTCTTTACTCGTAAATACCAGGTGTAAACATAACAGCCAAAAGCAAATCATCAGGCCATCCGTATAAATAGCATAACGCCGCAACACAGGCAAAAATATTGCTACAATTCCATAATTTAGAAATTGTAGGGTTGTCAGCAATAAGCCGAAATAAAGCAGAAAGTTTTTTTCTCTTGCAATAAGCCTCCACAAACACACGGCAAAAGCGCAACAAACCAGGTAAAAATAATAATATCCCCCCATATTGTTTACAACATTTCTATAATAAACCTTAGCAAAGTCAGCCAAATTGTTTTTAAGCACTACAAACGTAACATCACTTAAAAGTTTTTCTGATTCAAGCGCGCCTAAATTTAAGTCCTGCATAGCCTTATTGGTGATTTCAAACCGCAAAATATCATGGATAATCTCAAACTTCTTATGGTAAGGCCATGCAAAATTTGCGTAATCTTCTTGGAGCATCCCAAGTTTTTGTTTGTCCCGTTCTTTTAAGGCCTCTTCAAGAAAGCGTTTTTGTTCAGGCGTTTTTAATAAATCAACATCACTCGCTTTTGCTACGTATAATGGTGATGCAATAATAAATACCCCGGAAGGCGTACTGGTAAAATGTCCTGTTTTCGCAAACATGTAACTTTTTTCCATTAAGAGGCCGCAAACAAAAAATGCTATTGGCCATAAAAATATGTGAAGCTTAACTTTTTTTCGGTGTATTAAATCTAGAAAAATCCATCCATAAAATCCTGTAAACACATAGCCAAATTGTTTTCTCGTGAGCATTAAACACAAGGCTAATCCCAGTGCTATAAAGAAATGTCGCGTATCTTCGAATTTTTTCCATAATAATAATTGGCAGAAAAGCAATAAAAATAAAGGATAGGCCAGAGGTTCTGTAAGAATCGTATTGCCAATAATTGTGTGCCCAATATAAGGCAATGCAAGGCCTACAAATAATCCTATTTGAAGAAAAACCCCAAAACGTTTTTCAAACAATTTTGCAAAGCAAGCAACTGCATAAAAACAAGTTCCTAGACCAAGCACAAGTTGAACCAAAATGACTCCGTATAAATTATTCCAAATCAAACGACATGTATTTAAAAAGAAAGGATAAAATAATCCTCTAGAAGAACTAGCCTCTAAGTATCCACCTGAGTCACTTTGAAGATAAGGACCCTGAGCAATCAAAACAGTAAAAATGATGCAACATAATACGCTCAAGAATTTATGTTGTTTAATGGTTTGGATCATGCGGATTAAATCTATAAACTAAAGATTGTTGATATTGTCATAACTATTTGTTTGGGGGCAACCCTGATAGAAAAAGCATAGGAATAAAAATGCGTATTTTTTCCAAATCCATAAGTCTTATTTTTCTGTTCTCATTTTTTACCCTTACTGCCGGCGGAATTCCTGACATTAAAACAAGCGTTGAAGTAAAAACAATTTTTGGACGTATAAAACTTCAGGACGAGTTGTTACGGGTTTATAACCTTGAGCATATGCAACGCTTAAAGGGAATTGATCAATCGGGCACACCTGCTTACTGGAATGGTGTTCCTAAATTTAGCAGGCTAGAGCATTCCCTTGACGTTTTGTGGCTGGTTCTAAATTTTGGGGGCGATCTTAAGGAGCAAATAGCAGCATTTTGCCATGATATTTCTCACACTGTTTTTTCCCATGTGGCCGATATTGTTTTTGGTGTTGCGAATTACCAAGACACTATTCATGAATGGTTTTTACAACAAACAAAAATAGCAGAAATTATACGTGGGTATGATTGGGTTGAAAAAGATATTCTACCTGACAATCCTGATTTTAAACGTCTTGAACAACCCTTGCCTGATATGTGTGCTGATCGTATTGCCTATAATATACGCACTGCTTTTGTGTTTCGTATGATTAATCAAGAGGATATAGATTTCATTGTGAACAAGCTACGTTTTGATGATGAAAAAAAGAGATGGTATTTCACAAGCAAAAAAGCTGCAAAAAAATTTGCATTACTCTCTTTAGCATTTACCGAACATTTTTGGGGATCAGCTGATAACATGGTTGTTTATTTTATTACCAGCAAAATCTTAAAGCGTGCTTTTTTGTTAGAGCGCATTACCAAAGATGACATGCATTTTGGGACAGACAAGCAAGTTCTAGACAAGCTTGATAATCCAGAAATTTGTGATGATCCAGAAATTAAACGTTTAATTGGCAAAGCAAAAATTCCTAAAACCGCATATCGTATCTTGGAGGATGATGAAGGTACGCCGGACTTTGTTCCTAAGCCTAAATTTAGAGGGATTGATCCTTGGGTGTATAATCAACACTCACAAGAATACAAACGCTTGTCTGAACTTGACCAAGAATTTGCGGCTGAATTTAAACGCATTGAAGAGTTTTGTAAAAAAGGGTACAAAATTCAACTAAACATTAAGTAATCTCATTTTAGGTCGCGTCTTGTCATAGTAGTGTCTGCGTAAGAATGAAATAACTTTTGGTTCTTGCAAGATACTTTAGTTAATGGGGGATGGCATGCATCATTATTTTACACCCTTTTATAAGAAGCTTTTTGTAAGCTCTCTGTTCATTTTACTATTTGGATTATGGTATAGCGCTGAACATAAGACTGATGTTTTTCTTCCGTATCCAGACCTTATCAATCATGAAGGAAAAGTTCATTCGTCCCTTGTGGCAATTGCAAAGGTTCTTTACCCCAAAGAGGCCCCTGCAGAAAGGGATAGCGCTAAAATATGGAATGCGTTTTTGCAAAAAAATTTTCTACGACCTGAAACGCAAGACCATCAAGAGGCTCAAAAAGCGGGGCAGCATCCAAAGCATCTGGAACTTCTCCCTCACTTCAAATCACTTAGATTGATTGATGAAATAATGCCAGAGCAACGAGAATTCGATGTGATTATTATTTTTGGGGGCACTCCATGGGATACTGAAGAACGCTTCCGCTGGGTTAATACTTTAGTGACAGAAAGAGGCATCAAAACCAAAGCCTTTATTTATATTAACGGCAAAAGACTGCTTAAATCTTCCGAACTTGATTGGTTAAAAGGCAAAAAATTTGAGAATATAACTTACCAACATGAAGCCGCTAAAGCGCTATGGGATTGCTCTTATCTCCTTAAAAAAGATCCCCTCGCTATTATTACGGTTGCACCTCCTCCAGGTAGGCGAGCCAATACAAATGATACTTTGATTGCATTCTTAAAATATAAAAAAGAAAACGATATCCATAGTGTCTTGTTCATCACGAATGGACATTATGGTCCCTACCAATTTGAGACAGCTTCCATGGTAATTAAAGGATCCTTACAATTTGAGGGATCAAGCTCACCATCTAATGACAATGTTTCAACGGTAAGTTTAACAGACACTCTCGCAAGACGTTTCTATACAATTGTTCAAAATTATAGTGCAAAGCCTGGCTAAATATTGCTTGAAGCTCATTTTGCAACCAATTGAACTCACCTTTAGAGGCGCCATAAGCTTTTGCAAGAAAGAGCGTAAAACTTAACTGAATATTAGTTGACTTTTTTCCAAGCTTAGCTAGCCTTATATAAATTTTTCCAAGATCAATAACATGCAAACTTTCTTTGATTTTTTAAAGCACCACCAAGTAGAATTTGTTGATTTTAGGTTTACCGATTTACGCGGAACCTGGCACCACACCACCTATCCAACCAGTGCGGTTGATGATGATTTATGTACTCATGGTTTGCTTTTTGATGGTTCGTCAATTGCAGGCTGGTGTGCGATTAATCAATCGGACATGCTTTTAAAGCCAGATTTTGGCCCCGAGCTGTGCAATGTTCGACTTGATCCTTTTTCATCTTATCCTACCGCGATTGTTATTTGTGATGTTTATCACCCCTTATCAGGCGAGCCATATGCTAAAGACCCGCGTCAAGTCGCTAAGAAATGTATAAAGTATCTCCAAAGCACTGGGCTAGCAGATCAAGCTTTTTTTGGTCCAGAGGCTGAGTTCTTTATTTTTGACGGGGTATCGTTTCAAGCTCGCCCTGAAAAAACATCTTATGAAATTTATTCCGATGAATTTCCCAGCCAAAATGGGGCAGCACTTGGGCACACTAGCCAAAACCATGGGTGTCGTCCTAGCCCTAAGGGAGGGTATTTCCCTGTACAGCCCCTAGATTCTGCTCAAGACATTCGTTCTGAAATGCTATTAAAAATGGCCGAAATGGGTTTAAGGGTTGAAAAACATCACCACGAAGTTGCCCCTGCTCAACATGAACTAGGTGTCGTTTATAATACCCTTGTTAAGGGTGCCGATGAATTACAAGTTTATAAATACGTAGTGCGAAATGTTGCCCGGTTGTATGGTAAAACCGCTACTTTTATGCCAAAGCCAGTATTTGGTGATAATGGATCAGGTATGCATGTACACCAAAGCTTGTGGAAAAATTCTGAGCCTTTATTTAGTGGCAAAGAATATGCTGGGCTTTCTGACACCGCATTGTTTTATATTGGCGGCATTTTAAAGCATGCAAAAAGTTTGAATGCTTTTACCAATCCTACCACCAATAGCTATAAACGACTTGTTCCAGGCTTTGAGGCTCCGGTGATTTGTGCTTACTCAGCACAAAATCGTTCTGCAGCTTGCCGTATTCCTCTTGTGCACTCCCCTAAAGGTAAGCGCGTTGAAGTGCGTTTCCCAGATCCCTCTGCAAATCCTTATCTTGCTTTCTCAGCTATGTTACTGGCTGGAATTGATGGTATACAAAACCGTATTCATCCCGGCGATGCTCAAGATGTTGATTTGTTTGAACACAAAGAAATTGCCAAAAAGCTTCCAACTGTAAGCGGTTGTCTCAGGGAATCATTACAGGCTCTAGAAAATGACCATGAGTACCTAACCAAATCAGGAGTGTTTTCTAAAGAACTTATTGATTCTCATTTGGAAATGAAATGGCAAGAATTCTATCGGTTTGCCCATCATCCCCATCCCCTAGAGTTTGAGCTATATTACAATACGTAAAGTTTTTTGGTGGCATTAAATGAATCGCATTTTAATAGATTTACCAGAAACGATTGAAACACCCAGGCTAAAGCTGCAAATGCCAAAGGCTGGGTTTGGTCAACTGTTACATCAAGCCATTCTTGATGGATATGACGCTTACGTTATGCGGCTTAATTGGCCTTCAACTCTGCCAACTGTAGAGTCGGTTGAGGAAGATTGCCGAAAGCATCATGCTGAATTTCTTTTACGCGACTGTATTCGCTATATTATTATAGACAAAGCAACGAGTAACGTTGTTGGAAGATGCGCTTTTCTGCCTATTCAAGCTAATTGGCTAATACCGCAATTTGGAATTTCTTATTTCATTAGAAAAAGCCAAAGGTCAAACGGCTATGCTACCGAGGCAACCCATGCGATGGCTCTGCTTGCTTTTAAAAATTTAAAAGCTCGAAAACTTGAAATTTACTGTGAGGCTGAAAATATCGCCAGTGCCAAGGTTCCATTAAAGCTCAATTTCAAACTTGAATACACTCAAAAAGGCGGCTGGCCAAGAGCAGATGGAGAGCTTGCCACCCTTCAGACCTATTCCCTTTTTTCTATAGATGACCTTCCTGCCGTAGAAATTAAATGGTAAGCATACGGATGCTCTAATCTTGTAAAGAAGCGCATTTGCATGATAATTCTGCTTATTTAAGCAGCCGCAGGTGTCGTCAGGGATTGAGACGCCTTAGGCACAGACGAGGAATCTGACGCCATTGCTGGCGACTCTTTGCCCGAAGCGCTTGGTTGAGGTGCTTTAACAGGAACAGACGCAACTGTTGCCGTCTTTTTTCCTTGTATTTCATCTAAAGCTTGCTGTTGCTCAGCGGTTAATGGAATACTCTTTAAGCTTTTTACAATTCTTGCAACATCTGCTTCGTTACCCTTAGATTTTGCAAACTTTAAGCATATGAACTGACAATCGACTTGATGTAGATCATCTAATTTTTCTTGTAATGCCGCATTGCAAACAATAGACGCATTTTCTAATTGGTTTTGTTTCTCCAAACAATATGCCAAATGCACCATAGCTTTTGCAGCAATTGGATCAGTTTTGTAGGTCTGAATAATACGACTAAAACCAGCCATGGCTCCCTTATATTCCTTTTTATTATATAACTCAAGGGCTAGCTCATACTGGGCCATAGCCTCTGATTTTTGTTCAGGTAAAATAGGAGCATTTTTTTGGGCAGCATTTGTTGCTGCTAATTCTGCCGGTGTAGGTACATGAGTTGTATCATAAGGACTTCCAAGCTTAGGGGTTACGCCAGCTTTTGCTAGCTCTTCTTGAATCATACGACGAAGTTTAGCATCTAAGCTCTCAGTACTATTGTTCGTTGTTGTCGCCAGGTTTTCCTGCACATTGCCCGTAGCTTTTTGTTCTAAAAGTTTATTTTGTTGCACAACCACGCTATCGATATGTGACTGTAATGCTTTTACTAATTTCTCATCTTTTTTTAAAGAGGCCGTTTCTAATTGTTTCTGAAGAGTATCAATAATAATTTCATTTTGTTGAATTTCTTCATCGACATTAGAATAAAGCATACCAAGGCTAACACATACCAAAACAGTTAATTTTTTAAAAATAGTCACTATAAAATCCTTTGCTTTGTGCAGAAAAACATTGCATTATTTTTTGTCTTGAGTATAGATATATATATTCTTTTTCGCGAAGGGAAGACATTTATGAAAAAAGACATACATCCTAACTATCATACCATTACAGTTAAAATGACTGATGGAACAACTTTTGAGACTAGAAGTACCTGGGGTAAAGAGGGCGATACCTTACAATTAGATATTGATCCGAAATCTCATCCGGCATGGACAGGTGGTGGTCATAGACTTATGGACACTGGTGGTCAGTTAAGTAAATTTAGCAAGCGTTTCCAAAATTTTGGATTAAACTGAGGATTTTAGATGGTATTTGCTGGGGCTAGCTTGAGCGTTGCTCCAGCACCTTCTTATCTTGAGGCGTTGAATTCTAAACAACAACAGGCGGTTCTTACATGTGAAGGCACGTTGCTTATTTTAGCAGGTGCTGGAACTGGAAAGACCCGTGTGTTGACTACGCGCCTTGCTCATATCCTTGAGCAAAATTTATGCGGTTATCAAAACATCTTAGCAGTAACATTCACCAACAAAGCTGCCCAAGAAATGCGGGAGCGTATCCAACATTTGTTGGGTCGTAGTGTTGATGGCATGTGGCTTGGTACGTTCCACTCACTTTGCATGCGTATATTGCGCAAAAATGCAGAAGTGCTGGGGTATAGTCCAAATTTTACGGTGATCGATTCCGATGATCAATTACGTTTAATTAAGCAATTGTTAAAAGCTGAAAACATTGATGATAAGCAAGTGCCGCCTAAAATGGTGGCAGGTGTTATTAATCGGTGGAAAGACAAAGCAAAAACACCTGATCGTGCAGGAAATCCCCAAGAATTAACTGTGCAGCTCTATCGCCAGTATCAAGAGCGTTTAAAAATTCTCAACGCTATGGATTTTGGGGATTTAATCCTCAATTGTTTAGTGTTGTTTCAGCAAAATCCAGAAGTCTTAAAAAGCTACCAGCAGCAATTTTGCTATATGCTGGTTGATGAGTATCAAGATACAAATGCGGCACAATATTTATGGTTACGTCTATTGGCTGATGGCTATGGAAATTTGTGTTGTGTAGGCGATGATGACCAATCCATTTATGGGTGGCGCGGCGCTGAAATTGCTAACATTTTAAAATTTGAGAAAGACTATCCAAACGCTACCGTCATTCGCCTTGAACAAAATTACCGTTCGACGAACCACATATTAGGAGCAGCATCTGGGTTAATTGCGAATAATCGTGATCGTTTGGGTAAAGAGCTATGGACAGAAAAACAAGGCGGTGAGTCCGTTTTGATAAAAGGAAACTGGGATAGCGAAGGCGAAGCACGTTTTGTAATTGAAGAAGTTGAAGACTATCAGCGTAAGGGAAATAACCTAAGTTCTATGGCTATACTGGTTCGAGCTAGCTATCAAACGCGTGATTTTGAAGAGCGTTGTTTGAAAACTGGAACGCCATACCGTGTTGTGGGCGGTCTTCGATTTTATGAACGTCAAGAAATTAAAGATGCTCTAGCGTACTTAAGAATATTGGTGCAACCAGATGATGGTCTAGCGTTTGAACGGATTATTAATGTACCAAAGCGTGGGATTGGGTCAACGGCTTTGCAAAACATGCATGTGATTGCTAGAGAGCAAAATATTTCCCTTCCACGAGCTGCACTGCAGTATGCAATGAATGATACTAAGGGGAGTGGTAAAGCCAATTTGCGGCAATTTTTTGAGGACATGCAACGATGGCGCTGCATGCTTGATACTCAACCTCATGTCGATGTTGTTAAAACCGTGCTTGATGAATCAGGCTATACAGGAATGTGGTTGGAAGAAAAATCACCAGATGCGGCAGGACGATTGGAAAACCTAAAAGAATTTGTACGCGCCATCGAAGAATTTGAATTTCTGCCTGGATTCTTAGATCATGTAAGCTTGGTAACTGATAATAACAATCAATCCGCGGGTGATTGCTTAAGCATTATGACTTTGCATGCGGCTAAAGGACTTGAATTTGATTTTGTATTTTTGCCAGGTTGGGAAGAAAATTTATTTCCGCATCCAAGGTGCCTTCAAGAAAGTGGCCAATCAGGATTAGAAGAAGAGCGTCGATTAGGGTATGTGGGCATTAGCCGGGCTAAAATTAAGGCGACAATTTCCTATGCATTGCGTCGTCGTACATCTTATCAAGGTTGGCAGGTAGGTTTACCTTCAAGGTTCTTGAGTGAATTACCTGCAGCGCATGTACGACATGTTCAAGCGAATGGTGGAGAATCAAGACAATTTGGGAATAGCCCTGAATCATTTCGCCGACCTGCTAGTTTTACTGAATACCAAGCCCAGCACTTCGTTATAGGCGACCGAGTATTCCACCAGAAATTTGGTTACGGCGATGTAATTGACACAGAAGGTGATCAAACAATTGTTGAATTTGACTTAGCAGAAGAAAAACGTATCCATAGTAGTTTTTTAAAAAAGCAATCCTAAAAAATTTATGAAACGGATATTTCAAAGTATTTTTGTTATTGTTGTTTGCGCAATATGTTTTGCATATTATGCGTGTCATCCCACCCATTTACCAAGCCAAGATTCAACATATCAACAATTTTTGCGCTATGTTCATTATGTATATTTAAAAATAAAACATGATCCTTTTTGTAATTTGCATATTCCCAAAAGTAACATTCCAATTGATGTGGTGATTCCTGTTATTGAAAAAGACGCCCAAACTTTGGGACTTACCATTGATTCGGTGCGCGGCAATATTTTGCAGCCTATTACCAATATCTATCTGATTGCACCAGAGTCAGCACTGCTACGACAAATTGCCCATGAGAAGAGCTGTATGTTTGTGTTAGAAGACACAGTGTTGCCCGTATTTTTAAACAAGACCAACCGCCGTGGGTGGATCAAGCAACAATATTTAAAACTTAATGCTGACACCGTTGGGACATGCGAACATTTTCTGGTTATTGACGCCGACACTATTCTTATTCGTCCCCAAGTTTTTGTAATATCTGGCAAGGAAATTTTAAATATTTTGCATGATTACTGGTTTAAGCGAAAGCAAATGGTGAAAATAGCGTTGGGCTTTGATAAGTTTCACAATGTTGATTTCACTAGTCACCATATGATGCTTTGTAAAACAAAATTAAGAGCCTTGAAACAACATTTACAAAATGTGCATGGGTTACCATGGCAAGATGCGCTTGATGGCTTAAATACTCCAGAAGGTAGCTTTTCCGAATATGAATTGTATGGCAATTTTGTAGCGCAACGTTTTGAACCTGAAATTGAGCTTGTGTTGGGAAGTAATATGCTTTTTCCCCGTAATGGCGTTACAAATATAGGTTATGCGCGGGAATATTTAAGCTGCAAATACAAAAGCATGACGATGCACAGCTTTTTAACCATTGAAGGGATGACGGGGTAACCACTTTATGAAGCGCTTTTTGGCTTTGTTGTCACTAATAATTTCCTTATCAATTTTAAGTATGTGGGGCATCACAGCACCTGAAACATTGCCAAAAAAAGATACCACATGGCACGCTTACAAAAGAAAGCTTTTTATGAAGTTTTTGTCCCTTAAAAGAGATAGGTATTCTAATAACCATGTTCCTTTATGTAAGCATAAAATTGATGTTGTCTTCTTGTGCATTGAAAAAGATCTACCAACCATTCGTCATGCGATTGATGCAGTAAAAGGGTTGGTGATGCATCCTATTAACAAGATTTATTTGATTTGTCCCAATTCTGAAAAGCTGCGAGCAGTTGCACAAGAAAAAGGCTGTGAGTTTGTAGAAGAAACTAAAATTATGCCTCATCTTGCGGGGGCTAGTCCAAGACATCTAAAGCAACAACTTATAAAACTTAATGCAGATACAATCACCACTGCCGATTACTTTTTGGTGATGGATGCCGATACAGTTTTGCTGCAAACCCAAATATTTCTTCGAGAAGGTAAGGCTGTGTTAAATGCCTTTGGTGAGTATGTGTTAGGCAGCAAGGTTACGGTTGAATCAGCATTGAAACTTGAAAAGTATTACAATCTTGATTTTAATAGCCATCATATGTTTTTTGAAAAATCAAAACTTAAAGCCATGAAAGATAGATTAGAGAAATTACACGGGCTTCCATGGCAGGATGTTTTAAATACCTCAGAAATTGCAAGTGAGGCCTTTTCAGGATATGAAATGTATGCGAACTTTATACTAGCATTTTTCCCTAATGAAGCAGTGATTGTACATGGTAAAAACTCACAGATGCCTGCAGATCGAATTTCTGGAATCGAGTGGCAACGCGGGTTCTTGTCAAAAGGTTACAAAAGCCTTTCATTTCATCACTCTATGACAACCGAGAACTATAGCTAAATAATGTTGCAATTTTTGTGTATTCATATCCTAGGCGATTTTAAGGCTTTTAACCTTCTGCGTTATATTACTTTTCGCACGATGGGAGCGATTTTAACGGCACTAATTATTAGTTTTTGCCTAGGAAAACCTATTATTTCTTGGCTTAAATCAAAGCAAAAACAAGGTCAACCAATTCGTAGTGATGGACCAGAGTCACACTTAGTAACCAAAAAAGGAACGCCAACTATGGGAGGCTGCCTAATTTTACTGGCAGTTTCTATAAGTACGTTGCTTTGGGGAGATTTGGCAAATCCCTTTTTGTGGATTGTGCTGCTTGTAACTTTAGGATTTGGTGCATTGGGTGCCATGGATGATTATAAAAAACTGACTCGAAATTCCCATCATGGTATTTCAGGAAAAACAAAACTTTTAGGACAAACTATATTGGCAATGAGTGCCGCTTATGCCTCAGCCTACTATACCGATATAAGCCTTGCCCATAGTTTAACCGTTCCATTTTTCAAAGACGTGATTATTAACTTGAGTTGGTTTTTCTATCCATGGGCTGTGCTAGTTATCGTAGGCTCATCAAACGCAGTTAACTTAACAGATGGATTGGATGGCTTGGCAATTGTTCCGGTAATGATTTGTTCTGTGTGCTTTACAATTATCGCGTATCTTGTGGGGAACCATGTTTTTTCCCATTATCTGCAGCTGCACTATGTGGCAAATGTGGGTGAAATTGGAATCTTCCTTGGCAGTATTATTGGGGCAGGTTTGGGCTTTTTATGGTTTAATGCACCCCCTGCAAAAGTATTTATGGGAGATACGGGGTCACTTGCTGCCGGAGGAGCACTAGGGACTATTGCTCTGATTACAAAACACGAATTAGTGCTGTGCATTATTGGCGGTTTGTTTGTGCTTGAAGCGGTATCAGTCATTTTGCAAGTTGGATATTATAAGCTTACGAAAAAACGTATTTTCCTTATGGCGCCGATTCACCACCATTTTGAAAAATTAGGATGGGCCGAATCTACGGTGGTGATTCGCTTTTGGATTATTGCATCGATTCTGGCCCTGGTTGGTCTTGCTACCTTGAAAATTAGATAATGTTAATTTCTCTAAAGGCTGCAGGTTATACCCTTGAGTCACCCCCTAAAACCTTATTGCATGATATTAATTTTGATGTTTTGCCTAATAGTGTTACAACGATTATTGGCCCAAATGGTGCAGGCAAAACTACTCTTGTGCGGTTGCTTTTAGGGCTAATTCAACCGACAGCAGGAACGGTTACCCGGCAAAGACACATAACAATGGGATATGTCCCGCAAAAACTTCACGCTAATCGGTTTATGCCCATGACGGTAAGTACATTTCTAAGCTTATGCGGGGACCAAAAACTTGAGCATCCGTTTGATATTTCTCATTTAATGACCAGATCAATTCATGCATTGTCAGGGGGGGAATTACAAAAAGTACTTTTCAATGCAGCTGTGCTGAAAAAGCCTGATTTATTAATTCTTGATGAGCCGACCCAAGGGATTGATGCGGACGGACAATCGGCATTTTACCGAAAATTAATCGAGCTGAAGAACAAATACAACATGGCGATTGTGCTGATTTCCCATGATCTCCATTTTGTATTTGATTGCACTGATCATGTGATTTGTTTAAACCACCATGTGTGTTGCCAAGGTACACCTGAAAAAGTGCGGCAAATTCAAGAAGTGCAACAGCTGTTTCCGGGCTTCGCACCCTATCAACATCATCATGATCACCACCACCATGATTGATTCATTCGTCCTTTTTATTGTGGTATCAGCCCTGTTGGCGAGCCTCATTACCGCACCTCTTGGATGCATAGGCCTTTGGAATGGTTTGGCATTTTTTGGGGATACCTTGGCCCATGCATCGTTGCTAGGGGTATGTTTTAGTGTACTTTTACAAGTGCCCTATGCCTGTGGGGCGGTTGTCGTATGCTTGGCGATAGCCTATTTCATTGCTCATAAATCCTCAAAGCAAAGCGATGTGTCGTTAGCGGTGATTTCCTATAGTTGCCTTTCGTTTAGTATGTTAGTGATATCGTTATTTCCAAAGGCTAATCTTGATCCAAATACGTTGTTGTTCGGTGATTTGCTAAGCACAAGCTCATCTGATGTTTTACTTCTTGCAATAGCCCTTGCAGTGCTATGGGGGGGAATTGCAAAATATTGGTCAGCGATTTTAATGACTAGCTTTGATGCCGACCTTGCACAAATCCAAGGATTTCCATCAAGAGCGATACGCCTGATGGTACTTTTTGCCTATGCAATCATTATAGGGATTGTAATGAAAATGCTGGGAGCATTGTTTGCACCAGCCCTTACAATTATTCCAGCTGCGGCTGCAAGATACCGTTCAAAAACTCCTTCTCAGATGATGACATCAGCTATAGTGATTAGTTGTTTTTCAAGCATTATAGGTATTGGCATAAGTTTGTATTTTGATCTACCTACGGGACCATCAATCATTTGCGTATCGGCAATTACAATGGCGCTTATAAAAATAAGCGCCAAGTAATTTTGTAAGGCCTCTTTGGTTGAGGATCTAAGAAATAAATTTTACATATACATATGGCGTATACTTTCTGGCAATTCTGCCGTTGGTTCTTTGTTATCTTTGACGAATTGATCAATAGCAGGTGCTATGTCCTTTAAGGTTACAGTTAAAATTTTGTCTCCCTCAGCTGTCATTAGGTCCATTGCTTGGCTATAAAATGGTTGCAAAGCAGCACTAAGAATTGTAGTTAAGCTTCGCACTCCAAGATTTATATCTATGCTTATCTTAGCGAGGCGCCTTAAAGCAGCATCTTTAATAGCAAGATCGACCCCATAAAAAAGTTTAAATTCATTTTGAATTTTTTTGAAAGGTGATCCTTCACGGCTAATAACATTCATCATGGTCTCTATCGTGTGTCCTTTAAAAGGAATAATTGTAGAAAAACGTCCAACGAATTCAGGTTCAAAGCCCGCGCTTATAATATCTTGGTGGGTGCGAGCCGTAGTTGTACGTTCGTCGTCTGTGTCATGGCGCCCTTTCAATTTAGAAAATGCCCCTGTGCCAATTACCCACCAATTTTTAAGGCTATATGTCCGTCCTTTTAAGGAAACATTTCCGCCATCTAGAGGCGTTAATAATAAACGCTGGACGGCTTTACCAAAATTTCTTGATTCCTCATCTGCGGATGATCCAAGCTTATCCAGTTCATCTAGAGCAACAATGGCAGAAATGGGATTGCCGTGTTCTTCACAAAAAGCAGCGACAGCTTCGCTAAAATTTTGCCCTTTAAAACCTTCATCAGTTAGGCTTCGTGCGTTAACATGCAGAATGGGGATATCCCTCAAGAAGAGTCCTAATTGCTTAAGACTTTCGCTCTTCCCGCAGCCGGTGGGCCCTGTTAATATGCAATGCGGCGGGCTACTAGCTGCTGCCATGCCACTTTCTAGTAATAGTTTATTACATACAAACCGGTGTGTTAACAAACTGAGTATTCTTAGTGCTTCGTCTTGTCCCGCAATAAATCTGTCCAAATGGGCGATGATAACTGGTGCTGGAATAGAACGTTTTGCAATTGGATCAGAATGGTCTATTACGGTTCCCAAACTGGCTAAGGTATGGTTGTCATCTAGATCTAGCGGTGGTGGTAGTGGCCTTCTCTCACTTCTAAAAGGTGGCCTGGTCCGTGATGCTGAACCAAGCATAATAGTAAATGAAGTTGGGGGGAGCACAGATGCCGCTAAGTTTGATAATGGAGGCATCACAGGCATGGGTGGTAAACTTAAGGATGAAACAGGAAAAGTTATAATTGAAGACAAAGTAGGGGTAATTGCAAGGTCAGGAAATGATGGATCTACTATATTAGCAATCGCAAGTCTTACCATTTTTTTTCTGTTGCCTGGGAGCGATTGCCCCAGAATTCTTTCACGTATACTTTCTAGTGTTGGTGCGTCTGTTAAGGATTTTTGGAAGGTCAAAATAGCATCTCTCCACGGGCCAATTTTTCCATTACTTGCGCTTAAGAAATTTAGGGTTTGCATTAGCTTGTTAAAGGGATCTACTGCAGATAAAGAAGCAGAACTGGCTCTTGGTGGTCGCAAGGAATCATCCGTCGGCACAGCAGTTGGGGGCATGGCTCCGTCATCCATTGCTATAATGGCTGATGACACAAAAACTAGATTAGTGATTATTATTTTAAGGCGGGTAGTCAGCATAAAGCCTCCTCAAAATAAAGGGGCTTTAGCAACACTTTTTGAGATGACTGCTTAGTACTGTTCGATAACAGATTTACCAACCATTGCTAAGAACTCTCTAAAAAAGAGAAGTCTTAAAGTCACTTTATTTAAAATGTTTTTTACAAGTGTATTTTATAATAAAATTATTTAATGAATCATTAAAACAACAATAAATACGTTATTTTTATAATTTTTATTCTTTCAAGGGTGCTTGTTTTTAATGATGAAACCCGCGGTCTGTACCGCGGGACGATTAGAGAATGAGAAATAGTAAGATTAGCGGTGTGTAAACGCTATGAATTAAGCCAACTTTAGCTCTTCTTCCTTTTCATTATGATTTGCATAATGAGGTGCTGGGCTATAAAGTTTTGCCTTATGGCGATAGAACCTTGAGATAGTAGTAAAGATGATAGCGTATACAGAAATAATGATTGCAGCCATGTACATATTGCCGCTGTAGCCTGTCATGAACGTATAGACTGATGGCATGAATCCGCCCGATATCGCGATTCCGATGGAGAAGCTAACGGCAACGCCTGTGTAGCGTGTCTCAGCTGGGAACAATACCTGCATAAACGCATGGCTTAAACCCACAAAGCTGCCTACGTACAGTCCTACACCATATTGCCCTAGGCCAACGAGCACTAGATCTTTTGACTGAAGCAAATAAAAGCTGAAGTAAGAAAGGGTACAACATAAGAAACAAGATAAATATACTGATTTTCGCATGGTGATTTTATCGCTCAGCCAACCAAAAAACGTACAGCCTGAGGTATATCCGAGTAATCCAAAGACATTCAGGAACACAGCGGTTGACATGTCATGCCCTAAGAATTTAGTCATATAGACATTCATAAAACCAAACACGGTATAGGTCAGGGACCCTTTGAAAATACCGACCCCGATATTCATTAAAAATGCAGCTTTATGTTTTTGAAAAATAACTTTCATTGGGCTTTTTTGTTGTTTTTTCTTTTCTGCAATATGAAGGAACGCGTCGGTTTCTTTTGCATTTTTACGAAGCACAAAACCCATGAAGCTTACCAAGGCGCCAATGAGAAATGGAACCCTCCATGCCCAGTCTGGCATGCCAGGGCGTAACATGAGTGATCCGGCAAAACTTGCAAACACGGCGCCTACCATGCATGATCCGGCAATAATGCCGCTGATTAAACCCACCTGTTTGGCTTTTCCATGCTCAATAGCAAAGATCGCAGCCCCGTTATATTCACCACCCGTTGAAAGCCCTTGTACCATACGGCATAATACCAAAATAATAGGAGCAGCTATGCCTATGGTGTTATATCCGGGCAAAAGGGAGATGATTAATGTAGGGAACCCCATTAACATAACGGAATAAGTGAGAGCAACTTTGCGCCCAAAGGTGTCACCGACCAAGCCAAAAACATAAGCGCCTAGGGGCCGCGTAAAAAAAGCTGCAGAAAACGCAAATATACTTGCAAAAAGCGCTATCGTAGGAGACGTGTTAGGAAAAAAAACTTCAGAAATTTTAGCAATAAAGACGCCACAAATAACAAAATCATAAAACTCAAGTGCGTTTCCTAGGGCACTGGTTCCAATCATTTTCCATGAATGTTTCATTGTTTGAACGCAAATTTAACTTTAGGTTTACCATTTTCTTCAAATTTTTAAGAAAAACAAGCTTTTTTATTTTTTGAAAGTGTGCTTTAGAGCATTTTTTGAAAGATACTTGCGCTCAAACAAACGATAGCTGCCGTTTCTGCACGCAAAATATTTTTTCCCAGAGAAATTGGCTGGGTACATTTTTTAAGTAGCAGCTGTTCCTGGGGTGACCATCCGCCTTCGGGACCAATAATAAACCCGGTAGGGAATTGAATATCTATAGTATCCCTATCTGACCTTTCTAAAGCTGCGTACCAATGAATATCCTTTGGCAAGTTATTTAAGAAACCTGTTAGCGGCAAAGGATTATGAACCGTTGGGATATCAAGCCGTTCACATTGTTGTGCAGCTTCCTGAGCATTTTTAGCGAGACGATCAATATTAATTCGGTGACTATTAGTACGCTCGCTTAGGATGGGTTGAAAGTCAGTTACGCCAAGTTCGGTTGCTTTTTCGATTAAAAAGCCCATAGGGTCATGTTTGATGGGGGCAAATGCTAACCAGCTGGGCTTAATTAGTAAGGGCAGGCGCATGTGTTTAGTGCATCTGTATAGCGGTTTATCAAAGGTAACTTTCCATTCCCCATCTAGCCCATTAAACCCAAAGAAATGTTCCCCCGCTTCAAGCCGTAAGACCTTTTCCAGGTAATGGCGTTGGTCCTTGGTTAGCTCAATAATTTGCCCTGTATTTAAGGTCTGGGTAAGGTATAATCGTGTCATGTTTTTAAAATTCTTTAGCCCTATACAGCTTTTACCATACATTCACCTTGCACGCCTACATAAACCCATTGGCATTTGGTTGCTGCTGTGGCCATGCTTTTGCGGTCTTGCTATTGGTCATGGTGGAATTTTAGATTATCTAGTGTTTTTCATTGGAGCGGTAGCTATGCGTAGCGCTGGTTGTATTATTAATGATCTTGCTGATAAAAGCTTGGATGCTAAAGTTGAGCGTACAAAATTAAGGCCCTTGGCAGCTACCACACTAACAACCAATCAAGCGCTTATTGCACTGGCAGTGTTTCTGAGTCTTGGGGGTGTGGTATGGATGTTTCTTAGCCAAACAGCTCAATATATAAGCATTATTGCAGCATGCATGATGGTAATTTATCCATTCATGAAACGTATAACCTATTGGCCTCAGTTATTTTTAGGGTTCACCTTTAATATTGGGTTGCTGATTGCGATTGCCCATGTTGCAACTTTTACATTCTCTTGGCAGCTTCTCTGCTTGTTTTTAAGTTTGATTTTGTGGACAGTTTTTTACGACACAATTTATGCTTTTGCGGACATTCGTGATGATTTAAAGGCAAATAGTAAATCGACGGCTATGGTGATGAGCCGAAGTCCTAAAACCTGCTTAACCTTAATTAATGTATTCACTCATGTTTTGTTATTTTTATCTTTTGGACTTAATGGGGTTATCCCCGTACTGATTGGGGTATTTTTTCTTCAAACACTTTTAAGTATGTGGAATCCACAGGACCCTGAAGATTGTATAAAAATTTTTAAACACTGCCATTTTTGGGGCTTAATAGAATGGGCTTGGCTCTTGCTTATAAGGATCATCTCCCCATAAAACTTTATTTTTTTCTTGCTGTTCTTCAATCCAGACGGGGGAATAGACTATGTGTACTGCTATTAGCTTTTCTAAAGGTCTAGCTTCAGTCTCACCTGTATCAATGATTTCTTTTACGGCATCTTTATCAAGGTCTAATAGCCAACAGGCAAATTTTCCAGCCTTTTCAAGGCGTATACATCCTGATGACAACGCACGGGAAGCCTCTCTAAACGCTTTTGGTTGAGAAGTGTCATGCATGTAAACGGCTTCGTTGTTTTGTAAATTGAATTTCACCAAACCAAGAGCATTTTTTTTACCGGGTTTTTGTTTAAAGACATAAGGAAAATCATGAACATCAACTTCACTCCAGTCTACAGTGCTGGGATCAATATCATTTCCATCATGGTCTTGAACTTCTATGTTACTTGTTTCGAAAAAATTGGGATCATTTTGAATTTTAGGAAGATGGTCTTGGGAAAGGATTGTTTCTGGTACAACCCAAGCTGGATTAAATTCTAATCCGTTAATATAGCTTGTCATTAAGGGAGTAGGACGCCCGCGGTTTCCAACAACAGCTTTCATGCGCATTACAAGTTTTTGATTTTCATAGGCATACATTGTATAAGTGGGGACATTTACAACGACCGTGCGATCGGTAAACACTAACTTTTGGAGTTCTGAAATGCTTGAATTAACCATGGTTAAACGTTTTTCGTAAGTCCAATTAATTCTAGCCTTTGTTTCATCGCCAATAATTCCATCAGCCTTTAGACAATGCCCCACTTGAAAAGCTTTAATAGCTTTTTCTAACTCCGCATCAAAAAATGGAGAATCCGTGGCTTTTTCAAGATAGCCTAAAGACTGTAGAATTTGACGTAAAGCCGGGATGTTATTGGTGTCTTTATCACTTGGCCGTAAGGAACGGCTAGGCGCAAACTCTGGCAGAGTTTCATCTTTTTTTTCCTTTAAAACACTTTGTAATTTTTGCAAAAGCTCAAGAGTTTTTATATTGTTTTGGGAAGCGGGTGGAGTATCTGCGGCGGGGCCGCTTGCAGCAGTAGCAACTAGAGCTGTTGAAACAAAAGGTTTTTTATTGAGTGCAGCCGTGGCTTTGTTATCTCTACACGTTGAGTCACAAACATCATTACTCGCTTTTTTGGCTTGCTTAGCTTGCAGGGTGACAATCATTAATAGCAAAAGAATATATTTCATAGGACTTTGTTTCCCCTTATCTCCTTCTATTAGAAAACATAAGTGGTTAACAAATGATTAATAAATTCCAAATTTAAAGGAAGACCTTGATTTGTAATACGCCAACAAGCTAGCCTATACATGGTCAATAAAAATGTAGTTTCATGTCCGTGGTATCAGTTAAAAAAACATTACAAGTTGGTAATAAAAATTATACCTATTATGCTATTGATACTATAGGTGATACCTTCGCACTGCCGTTTTCTTTAAAAATCCTGCTTGAAAACCTGTTGCGTCATTTTGATGGAAAAAGGGTTAAGCAAACAGACCTAGACGCCATTATTAATTCTATTAAGCCTGGTGCAACATTATCAGAAATTTCATTTTTCCCATCCCGGGTACTCATGCAAGATTTTACAGGAGTTCCAGCCGTTGTTGATTTGGCAGCTATGCGTGATGCAATGGCAAAAAAGGGTGGTAACACGGATAAAGTTAATCCTTTAATTCCTGTAGATTTGGTTATTGATCATTCGGTAATGGTTGATCAATCTGGTACAAAATCTGCCTTTGAAGAAAATGTTAAATTAGAATACCAACGTAACATAGAGCGATACCGTTTCTTAAAATGGGGTCAAAAAGCCTTTAAGAACTTTCGGGTTGTGCCCCCAGGGACAGGAATTTGCCATCAGGTAAATTTAGAATACTTGGCTAAAGTCGTATGGACCGCCGAAGAGAATGGCCAAACCATTGCTTACCCTGACACCGTAGTTGGTTCTGATAGCCACACCACAATGATTAATGGTTTAGGTATATTAGGTTGGGGCGTTGGGGGAATTGAAGCCGAAGCGGCAATGCTTGGGCAACCACAAACTATGCTCATTCCAGAGGTGGTTGGCATGCGTTTAGATGGCGCTTTAAACGAAGGAATAACTGCTACCGATTTAGTGTTAACAATTACCAACATGCTGCGGTCAAAAGGCGTGGTTGGGAAATTTGTTGAATTTTATGGGCCTGGTTTAAAGTGGTTATCATTAGCTGACCGGGCGACCATTGCAAATATGGCGCCAGAGTATGGCGCTACTTGTGGGTTCTTTCCCATAGATGTAGAAACGATTAATTATCTAACACTTACAAACCGGGACGCTGATCAAATAGCGTTGGTTGAGAGTTATGCAAAAGCTCAAGGGCTATGGAATGATGGAGTCGAACCTAAATTTAAAGATACAATTGAACTGGATCTTACAACCATTTTGCCAAGCTTGGCGGGTCCGAAACGCCCGCAGGATAAAATCTTTTTAAAAGATTTAAAAACAGCTGCCCTTAGTTTTGTTGCCCCATCGAGTAGTGTGCCGGTTGCAGGAAGAGACTTTAGCTTGAGCCATCATGATGTAGTAATTGCTGCAATTACTAGCTGTACAAATACGTCAAATCCTTCGGTAATGATTGGTGCAGGGCTTTTGGCTAGACGTGCTAAGCAACTGGGATTAAAAGCAAAACCTTGGGTTAAAACCAGCTTGGCTCCTGGCTCACAAGTCGTAACCGAATATTTGGAACGAAGCGGTCTTATTGAAGACCTTGAAAGTGTAGGATTTCACGTGGTTGGCTATGGCTGTACAACCTGCATTGGTAATTCGGGTCCTTTGGACCCAGCTATTACCCAAGCTATTGATAAGAATGACTTAACTGTTTCAGGAGTGCTTTCTGGAAATAGAAATTTTGAAGGACGCATCAATCCGTACGTGAAAGCAAATTATCTGGCATCTCCACCATTGGTTGTAGCTTTTGCCTTAGCTGGCACAACCGCCATTAATCTTGATGCAGAACCCATAGGACGTGGTGCTAATGGGCAAGATGTTTATCTGAAAGATATCTGGCCAACCACCCAAGAAATTAATGATGTGATCAAAAAGGTCATGACCCCTGAAATATTTCAAATGCGGTATAGCACAGTGTTCGATGGGGACTCTTTCTGGAAAACTGTGGAAGCTGCGTCATCTCAGACTTATGCTTGGGATGATAGTACCTACATTAAGCATCCACCCTATTTTGAAATGAAAACAAGCAAGCCTGCAGACATAGACAATGCGAGAATTTTAGCGTTGCTAGGTGATACTGTGACAACGGATCATATTTCACCAGCCGGAAGCATTAAAGCAAATAGCCCAGCGGGAACGTATTTATCATCCAAAGCAGTATCTCTGGAAGATTTTAACTCCTATGGTGCTCGTCGTGGTAACCACGAAGTTATGATGCGAGGAACATTCGCTAATATTCGTTTACAAAATGAAATGGTGCCTGGAGTTAGCGGAGGATATACACGATTGTTTGAAGGAACAAATGACCAACAAATGAGCATTTACGATGCCTCCATGGCATATATCAAAAATGATGTGCCTTTGGTTATTATTGCCGGGCGGGAATATGGCACAGGATCATCGCGAGATTGGGCTGCAAAAGGCACGCGGTTGCTTGGTGTTAAAGCGGTAATTGCGGAGAGCTTTGAACGTATTCACCGGTCTAATTTAGTTGGTATGGGAGTGCTGCCTTTGGAATTTATGCCAGGCACAACACGTAAAACTTTAAATTTAAACGGATCTGAACAGGTCGATATTCAGGGTCTTTCTAAGCACTTTCATCCTAAAATGGTAGCGAACATAATCTTTAAGGGGACAACAGAACAAGAGGTGCCTGTTTTAGTAAGAATTGATACAGAAGATGAAATACAGTACTTTTTAGATGGTGGTATCTTACCTTTCGTGCTCAATATGTTGGCGGCTTAAATGACCAGGGATTTTATCTTTTTAAGTGCTTTTCAAGGCATTGCTGAGTTTCTGCCAATCAGTTCGAATGGCCATCTTGTTGTATTGGAAAAACTCTTTGGCATTACAACTAATGGACTTGAATCCCATGTGGCCCTACATTTTGGGTCATTGCTGGCCCTGCTTATTTATTTCTTTAAAGACATCTGCTTAATGATTTTTGGCCTTTGGGTTTATGACATCAAAGGATTGAAAAAACATCCAGGCAAAAGATATCGCGATTTAGCTTGGACACTTTTACTTTCCTCCTTGCCCGCTATGGTTATCGGGTTTTTTATTAAGAAATTTTACGGCTCAATATCTGAAAGTTTTGTTATTATAGGGACTGCAAGTATCGTATTTGGAATTTTGTTAATCGTAGCAGATTCTAATCCTGTAAAAGATCGCTATGTGACCTATAAAAGAGGATTTTGTATTGGCATCGCGCAATGTCTTGCCTTTATACCAGGGGCTAGTCGTTCTGGTATGTGTTTAACTGTAGCCAGATTTTTTGGATTAAACAGAGTAGAAGCTACTCGATTTTCATTTTTGATGGCTATTCCAATCATATTAGGTGCTTCAACTTTGGTAGCCGTTGACGCGCCCAATCTTGGGGTATTATTTACATCCTCACAACTGACTCTTATCGGAATAACAACCGGCTTGGGAATCTTAACGATTCAAACTTTGCTATGGTTTCTGGGAAGATTTAGCTTCTGCTTTTTTGGTATTTACAGAATCATTTTTGGGATCTTCTTGTTGCTGTTTTTGTAGTTCATCAAACAATATAGTAATGCTAATTCGCCTGTTTTCAGGTGCCGTAGGGTCCTTTTTATTAAATGGATCTCTGTCGGAACGGCCATTAACTTCTATAAATCGATTGCTTTTTATATTGCTATCTTCCAAAATTCTACGGGTAGCATGAGCCCTATCAGATGATAACTCCCAATTTCCATATCCTTTTTTATTGTAGGGTTTTGAGTCAGTATGTCCTGTAATATTAATTTTGTTAGGAAGATTCACTAGAATTTTACCTAGGGCTTTTATAATACCTTCTGTAAATTTAACAGGTATTGGGCTGCCACTTTTAAACATTTCATGCGCAGGACTATCAACAATTTGAATTCTAATCCCTTCATCTGCTAATTCAACGATAAGATTGTGCTTAAACTTCTTCATTTCTTGGGGTGAATTAAAAGCAGCTTTGATATTATTATCGATTTTCTCAATGATTTCTTTTTGTCGTAGTTCTTCTGCTAACACCTTTTCTGAGTCTGTACTTTTCTCGGCTTTTTCAATAGCTGCAAGTTGTTCCTCTAATTCTTTTTTCGTTAGTTTGGAATTTTTTATTTCGGCATTTTCTACTTGTTTTTCCTGGCTTTTTTTATCATCTTCTTTCATATTTTTTGTTTCAACGCTAACTTTTCCATGATCCTTGTCATCCATTTTTTTTAGGTCAGCAACATCTTTATCTTCAGGTATTGCGCCCTGCCGTTTTATATGATGTTCAATGTTTGGTTTATTACTTTCATTTGTATATGTAGTAATCTTGCGAGTGTTATCTTTGTCTCCCATTTGGCTCGGTGCAAAATCATCAGGATATAATTGGATTTTGGGAGCAGCTTTTTCTTTTAATTTTTGAACGTTTGAATTATAAGTATTTGATTTATTGTTATTATCATTTTCAATTTCCTGTTCGCTATTTCCATTTTGCGGGGCCGACGTTTCTCCGTCCATCATTCCTGTGCCAGTACTTGCAGATTCCATGTTGATGATGCTGGAGGTAAAGTACTCTGCGATTCCTTTTTTTGTCTCGTCGGTTGCAACGTTGATAAGCCACATTAGTAAAAAAAAGGCCATCATGGCGGTAACGAAATCAGCATAAGCAATTTTCCACGCCCCCCCATGGGTACGGTGATGGGTTTTTTTGTACCTTTTGATAATTATAGGTTGCTCTGACATAGTTTACTTTATTTCTTGGGTAGCCTTTTCAAGCTCACTGAAAGAAGGTCTTAAGAATGGATCAATATTTTTTCTAGCAAACTCTACTGCAATAATGGGAGCCTGACCATTTAAGTAAGCTAGTAATCCTGCGCGAATTACCATTAAATATCCTTTATCTGCTGCATGAGCTTCTTTTAGAGAATTAGCTACAGGCCCAACGAATCCATATGAAACTAGCACTCCTAAAAATGTTCCAACAAGCGCACCGCCAATTAACCGTCCCAAGATTGCGGGCGGTTGATCAATAGATCCCATTGTATGAATAACTCCCAAAACAGCCGCAACAATACCAAGTGCTGGTGTCGCATCTGCTAGATTTTGTATGGCCCCAGAGATATGGATATTTTGGTTCTCCAATTCATCGAGTTCTTGGTCAATAAGGGTTTCGATTTGATAAGGATTTTCACACCCCATGGTCATTATTCGTATGTAGTCACACAAAAAATTAACTGCTCTTATGTTTTTTATAAAGCGAGGAAACTGTTGAAATATAGGGCTTTCGTCAGGGTTATCTATATGGCTTTCTAAAGACAGCATACCTTTACGGCGAGCAAGTTTAAAAATAGTAAATTGAAGCAATAAGGAATCAAGATAATCTTCTTGAGTGTATGTTGCACCTTTTCGAGCGATTGTTAATGCATTTCCGATATGACTAAGGGTTTTTCCGGAATTGGAAATAATAAATGAACCAACAGCTGACCCTAAGATAATAATAAATTCAGCAGGCTGATATAAGACAGCAAGGTGTCCACCGACTATTAGGTATCCTAATAGAACGCTGGCAAGTACTGTAGCAACACCAATCCAAAAACGCACGCTATAATGTCTACTGTTTTTTTTTAGTATGAATCAAGGTCGTTAATATTTGCCTAATAAATTCATTATACGGCATAACAATGTATTAATTCATTCTCAATGTAATGAATATCATCAGGATGCAATTGCACACTAATAAAGACGGTTAGATTTTCATCCTTTCTGCTACATACTTGTCCCCGTTGATAGCACCAGGCAATTAAATCAGAACGGGCACAAGGGATACAAAAATTTTGAAGAGTAAATTGAGGGTTGATATTTTTGATTAACATGTTTTCTAACCGGTCTAACCCTAAGTGCTTGAGTGCAGAAATGTGAACACAATTCTTGTTTTCAGGGGGGATGTGATCATTAGTTGGTTCGGTTAAAAGATCTATTTTATTAATGACAGTTAAAAATTTATTGGTTTCATCTATGTTGATTCCAAGATCATGAAGAATTTTTTCAACCTCAATTTTTTGAAGATGTGTCTCAGGATGGTTAATATCGCGAACATGTAAAATAATATCAGCTTCAATAACCTCTTCAAGAGTTGCTCTAAAAGCTGCAATTAAAGTGGTAGGAAGATCGGCAATAAAGCCGACAGTATCGGACAGAATAATTTTTTGATTATTGGGTAATACCAGCGGGCGCATGGTTGGATCAAGTGTCGCAAACAGCATATCCCGCGCCATTACATTTGAATTAGTTAGAGTATTGAAAAGAGTAGATTTTCCAGCGTTCGTATACCCTACTAAGGCGACAATGGGGATCTTATTTTTTTTTCTGGTTTTGCGATGCAGCTGCCTCGTTTTGCGGATTTTTTCTAAATCCTTTTGAAGATGTAAAATTCTGCCATCAATTAATCGGCGATCCAGCTCAATTTGTTTTTCGCCAGGCCCTCCGGTAAATCCAAAACCACCACGTTGACGTTCAAGGTGCGTCCATGACCGTACAAGTCTGCTTCGTTGATATTGTAGCGCAGCTAATTCTACCTGAAGTTTGCCCTCAGCGGTTTTGGCACGCCTGCCAAATATTTCCAAGATAAGACCGGTACGATCAATGACTTTGGTTTTTAATCGTTGCTCAAGGTTACGATGATGAATCGGTGACAGGGGATGGTTAATAATAACAAGGCCGATATTGTTAGCTTGGACTTGTTCGTGGATGATTTGAATGTTTCCTGATCCAAAAAGCGTTGATGAATTAATTTTATTGATGCGAATAGTCTGAATATAAACAACGTTAAGGTCTATTGCCAACGCAAGGTTCATTACCTCATCTATTTCAGATTCAACACAGCGTTTGTTTTCATAGGTTTGAATATGAATAACAGCTACATTTACTATTTTTTTTATAGCCATTATTGAAAAAGAATAGATGCTGCCATTACACGAGCAAGGTCTAGCATTTTAGAAGGAAACATAACAATTCCGCACAAAAGAAGAAAAATAAAGACAGTCATTGTTTTTACAATATATTTTCTTAAAGAATTAGTAGCGGTTATTTTTAAAGTCGTTTGGTTTAATACAAGAAATTTAAGCACATTTAAATAATACGCAGCGCTAATAACAGAAGTAATAACAGCTATAATTCCTAAGAAATAAGCTGATCGTGTAATAACACATTCTAAAACATAGATTTTAGCAATGAATCCCGGCAAAGGTGGTATACCTGCTAAGGATAAAATAAACAGACAGAACAAACTTCCAAGGAAGGGCATGCTGTTCATAATGCCACTAAGATCTTTGATATCATTTATGGGCTTAAAATTTCGTTCAAATATAATGAGCAAAGAAAACACTCCCAACATGCTAAGCACATAAAAAATCACGTAAATAATGGCTGAACGAAGGCCAAATTCTCCACCCATTGCCGGCCCCATTAAAAGGAATCCCATATTACTAACGGTACTATAGGCAAGCATTCTTCTAAGGTTTTGTTGGCGAAGCGCTGCTAATGATCCCCAGATCATTGATAAAACAGATAAGCCAACGAAGAGATAGCGCCAGTAAGTAAACATGCCATGAAAAGGGTAGGTCAATAAGTGAAGTAAGCTGAACACAGTAACAATTTTTGGAATTGTTCCAATAAACAAGGCTATAGGTAAAGGTGCTGCCTGATAGACGTCAGGAGCCCAAGTGTGGAAAGGCGCTACGGGAAGTTTAAAACATAATCCTATGAGCACGAAAAACATGCCAACTATTGCGCCTGCATGTTCCAAATCCCGTATGCCTGCCTCAAAGAAATAATAAAGTGAATTAAAGAAATTAGTGCCAGTAAAGCCATAAATTAAGCTCATGCCAAAAAGCATAAGTCCTGTACTGATAGCGCCGATTGTAAAAAATTTAACAGTTGCTTCACTACTTTGTTGGTTGTCTCTGTCGGCGGCAACTAATAAATATTGGCTTAAATGGCTCATTTCCAATCCTATAAATAGGGTAAGAAAATGATTAGAGGAAAGAGCTACAGAACCACCAATTACCGAAAATGTTGCAATAAGAAGCCATTCAAATTGTTTAATATTATATGCTCTTAAAAATGAGAATAAGCAAAAAAGAGCAGCAGCAGAGATAGCATATAGAATAATTTTTGCATAAACAGAAAAGGGAATATGTATAAATAAACTGTTCCAAAAAAATTGTTCAGACTTATTTGAAAAAAGTAGCAGAATGCACAAGAATACGAGTCCAAGGATAATCGTTCCAAAAACTAAGCGTTCTTTTTTTTGCCTAAAGGAGCCAATAATTAAAGAAATAATTGTAGTTATAGATAAAATAAATTCAGGAATAGCTGGGATTGATTTTAAAAGGTTACCTAGCATGGTTTAGCCTAATTTTACTTTCTATTCGAATAGGTTTCATATTTGTCATGTCGGTGTAGTATTGTCGAATCGTTCTACGAATTGGCGTAATAACTGGTTTTGTGTGTATTCCTAATGCCAGTATGCTAAATGTAAGCATAACTAGTACAAGTTTTTCAAAAGGTTTCAAGCTTAAAAGTGAAATATAGTCGCTGATGTCTAACCTGGAATCAAGCCCCAACTTAGTAGAGAGCTTTCCATAAAACACTTGCCTTACTAGGTTAAGCATATATGCCGCCCCTAAAACCATCCCCATACAAGCAAATACTGTAATAATCGGACGTACTGAAAAGCTATCAAGAAGCACTAAAATTTCGCCCACAAATCCCGATGTGAAAGGAAGCCCAATAGAAGCAAAGGAAAAAATAATAAACATAAGGCTAAAACCAGGCATTATTTTTAAGAGTCCGCCGTAATGGCTAACCTCACGTGTGTGAAAGCGGTCATAGAGCATTCCTACCCCAAAAAATAGTGCTGCTGAAATAAGTCCATGGCTAATCATTTGTAGTATTGAACCAATTAAGCCATCAGGTTTAAGGGAAAATATACCCAAGGTTACAATACCCATATGGGCAATGGATGAGTAGGCTATTAATTTTTTAATATCTGATTGTGCCAGTGCAATTAAAGACGCCCAAATGATTGCGATTACGCTAAGAATAGAGATGTATGGTGCGAAAAAATGACTGGCGTCAGGAAAAAGCGTAAGACAGAATCGGATCATTCCGTAACCACCCATTTTTAGGAGTACGCCAGCTAGAAGTACTGACCCCCCGGCTGGTGCTTCCACGTGTGCATCGGGTAGCCAGGTATGTAATGGCCACATGGGAATTTTGATCGTAAATGATGCCATAAACGCTAGGAATAAAAATATCTGCAGATGGAAACTAGTATGAAAACCTTGTAATTCAATAAGGCTTGAAGTTTGTGCTTCTGTATAAAGCTTAAGAATAGCTAATAACATAAAGACAGAGCCAAAAAACGTGTAGAGGAAAAATTTGATCGTAGCGTACACTCTATTCCCTCCTCCCCAAATTCCTATCAAAAAGAACATAGGAATGAGTACGGCCTCAAAGAATATGTAGAAAATAAATAAATCAGTGGCAGCAAAACTACCAACCATAAACGCCTGAAGCACAAGGCAACATACAGCATATTCGCGTAAGCGTTCCTTAACAGAATACCATGTTCCAAAAATCATCAATGTGGATAACCAAACGGACAAAATAACAAAAAACAAAGAAATACCATCAATTCCTAGTTCGAAATCAACTCCTGTGCTTTTTATCCACTGGTATTTTTCACAAAATTGAAATCCTGGATTGTAAAGATCAAAATAAAACCACAATCCACCAGCCAAAACTGAATTTATACAGCTTGTGAAGCCTGCAATTCGTTTAGCATTTTCGCTATTTTCTTTACGAACAAGCATGCAAACCAGACCTGCTAACAGGGGTAATATAATCATCAATGATAAAACTGGGATTTTCACAAACGACCCATAATATACAGTAACATTTTTGATAGATGAGGGAATGATTGCATCGCAAGATATACTCCCAGTATGAGAACAATCCCTAAAATAGCAATGAAACCATAATGGAATAAATACCCCGTTTGCGGTTTTTGCATGTAGCCGCCTAACTTAAGGGATGCATTCGCAAATCCATCAGGTCCGTATTTATCAATTATGTTTCTATCCACTGCTTTGTAAAGAAAGCTGCCTAATTTTATGAATGGAAGGGCAATCTTGTGATAGTAAAATTCATCAATGTAAAACTTGTTTTTTAAAAATTTATGCAGATTGGGAAATTTTTGTGCAACAGCTAATGGAACAAATGGCTTTTGAATGTACATATAATAGCAAAAGAACAGCGCTAAACATGAAAATACAAGGGGAAAGAGTTTTACCCATATAGGAACATGTACGCTAATATTTTCGATAATGTTTTTATCCCAAGAAAACCCAAGAGATTGATCAATCAGCAACTTAACCCCTATATAGCCCATTATAACTGACCCAGCAGCCAGTATGTTAATGGGGTATTGCATTAATTTACCTGTTTTATGGATGTGGGCAATTACGTGTTCATCAGCCTTGGATTTTCCATGAAACACTAAGAACAACAATCGCCAAGAATATAGCCCTGTAATCAATGTCAGCAACAAACATAAGCCATAATACACTTGAGCGAAAGGAATTGATGAAAGATAGATAGATTCAAATATTAGATCTTTTGAATAATATCCAGCAAAAAATGGAAATCCTGTTAGGGCAAGGGTGCCAATAATCATGGTGTAATAACTAGAAGGAAGATACGATTTTAGTCCACCCATTTTAAAAATATTTTGTTCATGGGACATGGCATGAATAACCGAGCCTGCACAAAGAAACAGCAGTGCTTTGAAAAAAGCATGGGTAAATAAATGCAAAAAAGCAACAGAATAGGCGCCGGCTGCACAAGCCATAAACATCATGCCCAATTGGCTGCAGGTTGAATAAGCAATAATTTTTTTTATGTCTGTTTGAGTAAGAGCTACAAAGCCTGCAAAAAATCCAGTTGTTAGACCAATAAACATCATGGCTTGCTTTGCAATAGGTGCTAGTTCAAACAAAGGGCTAAATCTGATAATAAGGAAAACACCCGCAGTTACCATTGTTGCTGCATGAAGTAAAGCAGACACCGGTGTGGGGGCTTCCATGGCATCAGGTAACCAAGTATGTAAACCGAATTGACCCGATTTTCCCATCGCTCCAAGAAGTAATAATAAACCTATGATATTTAACCAGTAATCTTTAGGTAAGCATTCTGTTTCTTTTAACAAGGAAAAAAAGTGCTCAAAATCAAGAGTGTGAAAAAATGTAAATATAGCGCCTAAAGCTAGAACTAGGCCAATGTCCCCGATTCTGTTCATGACAAATGCTTTAATAGATGCTGTGGTGGCAGAAGGTTTCTCATGCCAGTACCCAATCAATAGGTATGAGGCTAATCCTACACCTTCCCATCCGCAAAATAGCTGAAGCATATTAGGCGCAGATACCAGCACAATCATCATGAAAGTGAAAAGATTTAAATGCCCAAAAAAGCTTAACTTATCTGGTTCATCACGCATGTATCCAACTGAATATATGTGCACAAGCAACGAAATAAACGAAACGATCAGTATCATTAATGTGCTTAAAGAATCAAAGAGGAAACCCCAATTGACTCGGATCGTTTCTGCTTTTATCCATGTAAAAAGATGAACCGAGCCAGAAATTTCAGATTTAGCGATCTTATAAAAAAGTACGCAACCGCTCAAAAAACAAATGCCAATAGCATTTACGCAAATCCATTGTCCTGCTTTTCGATTATTGTGGGCCATGATGTAGGCAAAAATTGCCCCTAAAAATGGTGCCCCTAAACACAAACATCCCAGCTGAAAAGAATTCATCTGCAGTTAACTTAATTTTACAATTCAATCTTATGCTTAATTTTACGCAAATGCTAGTAAAAGGGGCTTAGGGTAATCATTTTACCCTAAGATTATTAGAAAAACAGCAATCTTTTCAATGGCTATCTGAAAAACGTTTAAAGGTTCAATTATTGATAGACAGTTAGTTCTTTAAGGTTCATCACAACAGTAATGCCTTCACTTGAAGTTGTTTCCATAGCGCTTATCACACCAGTTGAAAACACTTCAATATTGTTTTCCTCATAATCTGGAACCGGATTGGAAGATTCAAGACTGTATAAGGCCTGTTGTAGACGCCAGAGCTTGCTGGAAGGCAAAAGTGAATTATTTTTCAAAGCTACTTTTTTATCTTTTAACGGTACAATCACCGTGTTAATCCTTACTGGTTCATGCGCTTCATAAGTAGCATCGAAAACGATTTGATCAGATAATACTTTTCTTCCTTTTTCAATAGCCTCTAATATTTTTTCAAGATGACCAATGGGGAACACAAGGTGTTTGTCAGTTATAAAACCATCCATTTCTGGTTTTTGAAAATAAATTCTCCATTCTGCGTTTTCGCCAAGCTCTGCCCCACCTTGTAAAATAGATTCTGAAGCGCCGTCACGAAAATTTTCAATATGAAAAGAAACTTCTGTAGGAGATTCCCATGAGGCAATATTACGCTCAATAGTAGTGGTAGTTCCATCATAGTAGTGAATTTGAATTTCTAAATTTTGCTTATATGTCCACCCATCTTTTGTTTTGATAAGTTCAATTGAACTTTGACCAGTAACATTATTGACGGTCGGATCATTTGGTTTTTTAAAAGGGTGAAGGCGAATTTCATAAATAGCCTTATGGGGTATGAGTTTGAAAGACTGCGGTTCCTCAGGAGCTACCGGAGCCTCCTTCTGTGAGGCTTCCCCGACAGGTTGAGATGTTTCGATAGCTTCTAAGCCAGGAACAACATCTTCTTTGTTTCTTGTCTGATCAACTAATTGAATAACTTGTGCTTGTTCTGAAGAGGAATAACTTGCTTCGCCAAAAAGAGTGACAACCGAAAACAAAAGAAGCGTGCAAAATTTGCCCACGGGATAAAAATCTATAACTTAACTAAAACAGCATATCAACTATTTCGTTCATTTTCTGCTACCTATTGTGTGCAGCAGAATTATTTTAGGCGACCGTTGTCTTTTAAGCACGGTTAGGGGACTCTTTGTTACTTTAAATAAAAAACTAGAAAAAATTTAAAAAATCAGCTCTCATCAGTAATGTGAGAATAGAAAATGTTTTAAAGGCAAGTTTATAGGTGGTCATTGCCTGATGATGAAGATTACCCCCCTGACTATTCCGCACCGATTCACAGAATAGTCAGAAAAATTCCTTAAACTAAATAATGCTTCACTTGATAAGTAACGCTATCTAAAATAATTTGCCATCCTTCTTGTCGACCCGGCGCCAATATAATGGGTGCTTTGGTATTTACACTAACACGCTGTTTTCCTTCTTCATTGTGAATAGAGGTTACTAAAAATATCGCAACATCTTCTAGCTTAAGATTACGAGCTAGAAGATGAGGCTCCAAATCTTTAGGATCCACAATACTTGAGCCATTTGAGTTCAAGACAATATTCATGATGATCAATGCCAAATTTGGCTCTTCGGTTGATTGTAAATATCTGTACATCTCAGGGGTGTATTCATAAGGTAAAAATGTAATGATAAAATCCTTTAGATTCCCAAATCCATAAATTCCATTTTTGAAAGAGAATATATCCTCATGGGTGTACTCAAGTTCACCTACACTAGTTGTAAGACGCTTTTTTAATTTACTTAAAGACGTTGTTCTGGTCATATTCTCATCCTTATCCTTATCCTTGTTTTAGCATTGCAGCTGCTTCTTGTGCTTTACGGCTTTGTTGGGTAAATAAGTGTTGTCGGATATCTTCCATAACCGATAAAGTTGTAACTTTAGCTAGCAAATCTTCAATGCTATCTTCGGTCGTTTCTTCTCGGAGTCTAACTGCTTGGCTAATTAATTCTGATAACTCATCATCTTGCTCTGTGACACCATTAAGCTGGTCTAATTTTTGGTAGTACTTTGACAAAAGCGCTTTATGAGCATCGGCAGCAAAAGTACTGGCTTGTTCAGCGGCTGTGTCGGAGCCTGTAGCTGAAGTGCCAAGCGTGCAAATTGCATGGTAAAGACTAGCAATTTCTGCATCAAAATCATTGCCTGACATTGTAACCGTATCGCCCATGTCATTAATATAAACAGTGATGGAGCCAGACACCGGGATGCTGTAATCGGTTGCAGAACCTGTATCAGCTGTAAATGTTGACGCAATAGGTGTATTTTGTGTAGCTACGCCTCCCATAGCATATTCCCCGGAAAGTGGATCGACTCTATTACCGATGCTGTGAAATTTATCTTTAAAGTTTTGCTGAGCACTTGCTAACCCTGGTTTGATTCCTCCTAAGGTATAGCTGCCTGGCATAAATTCAGAATGAATCTCCTTTGCCAATTTCATAAAATCATCTAATGCCAAAAGCTGGGTCCTTAAGCGGCTTTCAACAAGCTTGTTACCCTTTTCAAACCCTTCTAGCCGCTGAATTTGATTTGTAGTGGTAATACTTACATCTATTTGCGATGGAGTTTTGTCAGACCAAGGTGCTTGTGCTCCCCCGTTTGCAAGCTTTTCGCTATATCTTTGCCGTTCTGCGCGAACATCTCTTAAGCTATTTGCCAAAGAACTTAAACTGCTGGTTATTGCTGTCATACCAAATTCCTATTCATTACTACTTACCCATTTCTGCAATACGGTCCATCATGCGCCAATACATATTCATAAAAGAAAAATACAAATCCTGACTTTTTGAAATTTCCATTGAACGTATTGCTATCTCTTGTTCATCCATTCCATATTTTTGAGAAAAGAGTTCTTTTTGCTGTTTATATGCTTCTGTTTGTGCTTCTTTATCTGCTTGTAAGGTGCTAACTTTGTTTGCAACCTCTTTAACTAAACCTGAAGAAAAAGCTTCTAGGGTTTGGGAAACTGTTCCCCCGGTGGGGGTTACAAAAGTTGTTTTCGTTCGGGTGAATAAATCACTGAGAGCGCGACCAATAACTGGATCACCTGACACGGCTTGCGCTGCCCCCAGGGCATCATCTCGTAATTTATCGACTGAAAAATAATCAGGATTATCTAACATTGAGCTATTAACGCTAAGGTTAGAAGCTAAGCCTGTAATTGCGCCGCCACGATAAAATGTCGCAGGCGCTGTAATCACATCATTTAAATGAAAAAATTCACTAAACCCATAAGCGGTAGACCCCGGAATAGAAATTGTAGGTGACCCTGAACCAGAAACACTTCCCAAGCTTATGCCGCAACTAGGGTCAGCTGTAGTAATTTTTAAAGAATTTGTTGCCGGGTCTACGCTAGCTGTAACATGCCCTGTTAATGTTACATTGTTGTTAATCAAACTACATAACTGGGTAACAGTCGTTGCCGTACTAATGTCAATATCTGCACTATAAGTAGCTAAATTAGTAGAAGTATTAATGACAGCAACTTTTAGGGTACCTGCAGACGTTATCGCCAAAGCCCCTGTTAAACTCGCGCCGCCAATATAACCTGAGCTGCCTTGTAATGTTGTACGAGGCTTAATTGCTGAGCTTAAGTTATGAACGGCGTTAAATGAATCACGCAGTCCTGCAGCGTAAGCGTCCAGCTCTTGGGCAAATAAAGCGGAATCACTTTGTAAAAATTGCATGATTCCTGATATGGAGCCTCCTACCGTATCAGAAAAATCATTGGATACATCAAAAACGAAAGCTTCTTCTCTTCTATAATAGTAATTATTTCCATCCAGTGCAGGGGGCACTGTCGCTGCACCTGCTTCTGCATTTGTTGGGTCCACAGAAATTGATTTCAATGTGATGGTTCCTGCACCAAAAGTTTGAGAGGCGTCAATTTGCGTGGGAGGAGTGTAAATAAATTCGGAATATATGTCTTTTTGAACAAGGACACGGCCTTTTGGAGTGTAGACCAAAAAATCGCTATTGGTGTCTTCTACTTTAATTTCAATGTATTCTGATAAAGTATCTAACTTAGCACGGCGCTGCTGCTTGTAAGAAATATTAGAAGATGAAGTAGCGCCAGGCGCATCCATACTGGCGTTAATGGTGGCGATATCTTTTAGTAATTCATTGATTTTTGGAAGTTGGCTTGTTAATTCTTTTGAAGCAGCATCGCGCAAATTTTGTAATTTATCAGCGACACTTCTTATTTGACGAGCATGATCTTTTATCGCTTCCATTACCGCTTTTTTATTAGCTGAATTATCACCACCTTGGCTACATAAGGTATTTATGGTTGTGACAATTTTATTTCCACTGGTAATAAAGGCATTGCTTCCACCCATTTGCCCAAAGGCATTTTGATATTCTCCTATATATTTTTCAAGCGAAGTCATTTTTTCTGCTTGTGCGGCAAGGGTACGTAATTGATTTTCTACATCAATGTCGGTGACTTCTTGAAAGTCTCCTTCTGTAATACCAATGGCATTCCCATTAGCATCATAGTAAAGTGAAGATTCTTGAACAACGCGGGTAAAGCCTGGCTTATCCATGGCAACCATATCAGCTTCAAGGCGTTTCATTTCATGAGACTTTTGTTTTAAGGCGGCTAAAACTAACCCAACACCTGAACCCCAAATTTCACTTACCATGCATTTCTCCTATACCATTTGCTGCACACCCAAACTTGGGGCATAGGAGTTTTCAAATAACTTACCAGAAGCAGTGTAGAATGCTGGTTTGCTTTTCATTTTATTAAAATAGATCTCCATGAGCTTCTTGTTGCCGCGCTTAGAGATATCTAATAGCTTAAGATTTTGTTGGATCGTGTCTGTAACAGATTTCAATAACTGGCTGATGTTTTGTCGCTGTGATTTCTCAAGTTGTTCCCAATAGGTTGGATCAAGTAATTGGTTAGCGCAGTGTTGGTTACTTTCAAACAGTTCTGCTTTTTTTTGCAGCAATGAATCTAGTTGAGCCAGATGAGTATCTTTTAAGTGTTGCTCTTCTATTTGCATAAGCACCAACAGGCTTTCTGCAGTTTTACAAAAATCATCATATACCTTAGAGAAGGACATCGACTGGCTCCTTCTTTTCGGGGATATTCAATGTTTCCGGGGCGCTCTCTATTCCCATCGTTTGATATAAACTTTTCGTAATGCTGGCTCTGATATTAAGGGACTCTGCTCCTCCCGACATAGCAATTGCCTCAATAAACATAGAACGCAATATTCCTGCTGCGTGGCTATCGCCAAACAATGCGCTATCTTCAGTTGTTGCAAACATAGATTTTACAAGGTGTGCATAACACATGGACTGAAACTCCCCCGCAACCCGATCAATTTCTTTTTCTTCTGTTCGGCTACGGGAAAGCGCTTCCAATTTGCCAAGCGAGGCTTGTGCGTTAAGGGTTGAAATATCAACATTTGATTGGATCATTATTTAACTCACTATAACTTCAGCATGCAGCGCACCTGCTGCTTTTATGCTTTGCAAAATTTGTGCCATCTCGCGGGGGGATGTACCTAGAAGGTTTAAGGCATTTACCAACTCCTCAAGGTCTGCCCCAGCATCTAAAATCGCAAATTTTCCTTTTTGTTCATCAATTTTTAGATTGGTTTCAGGTACCAAAGTTGCTTGCTGAAGCGGTGAGTTAGAGTTAAGCGCCGCATTCATTATTGAAGGCGCTTGATTTAAAAAACTTTGTTGTGGGGCACCTTGTGTGGAGGCTACGGGAGCAGAAACAATAGCACCTATTGCTGATGCTATTTGAATGGGAGTAGCCGCTGCAGGTAGAGTCGACATTGCCGCAATGATTTGAACAGCAGTTGTGCCTGCAGGGATAGCAACCGGCGCAGCTGGATTAACGCCAGGGCCGGCACCAGCGGCTCCTAATGCGGCAGCTATTGTTGCAAGTGATGCCTTTGCTGGAAGGGCAGCTAGCGCAGCAGCTATTATTGGGGGGGTGGCAGTTGCAAGAAGAACGGCAGGTATTGCAGGGCCCAATGCGGCAGGAGTTTGAGCAGCCGTTTGAACAACCGAGGCAGCAGCATTTTGCCCAGCTACTCCATTTAAAGCCAATCCAAGTCCAACAGGCGCACCTGGATTATTTGCCAATGGATTAACCACTTGGGTAAATGGATTTGGTTGTGAAACAGAAGCGGATTCAGCAATACGAACGGTGACCGATCCATGGGTTAAGGCCACCGGACTAATGCGGACTTTATTGCCTAGAACAATCACGCCTGATGGGTCAATAATGACCTTAGCTGTTTGATCAGGTTCAATTTCTAATTTCTCAATTTGAGTCATTGCATCAATAATTTTTTCAGATGATCCTTTCGGCATCTCAATATTAATACTTGCGGAGTCTTGAGTTGATGCTACCGTGCGTTGAAAATGCCCATTGATAGCTTCTGCTACACGCTTGGCTGTAGTTAAATCTGGGCTGCCTAAGCTTAAGGTTTGATTTTTTAAATCAGTTAATTGAAAAGCAATTTCTTTTTCAACAATTGCTCCATTGGGAATCTTTGCAGATGTTGGAATACCAGTTACTTGTGACGCAGCAACTCCTTGAGCAGAAGTGCCTGACACAATAACTTCACCTTGTCCAACTGCATAAACTTCTCCATCAGCTGCCATCAACGGAGTTACTAATAGAGTACCACCGTTTAAATCTTTGGCGTCTCCTAAAGCGGACACAACAATATCGATAGTTGTTCCAGTACGGGCAAATGGCGGTAATTTTGCGGTAACCATAACAGCTGCTACATTTTTCCCTGAAGGTAGCGAGTTATCACGAATGTTGACCCCTAAACGTTCAAGCATGCCAATGAGGCTTTCCTTTGTGTAAGGAGAGCTTGAAAGTGTATCACCAGTTCCGTTTAAGCCAACAACCAGGCCATAACCAACTAATTGGTTGTCGCGAATGCCTGCAAATTTAGCGATATCTTTAATCCGAACCTTTAGAGTTTTATTAGAAGAAGCAGGTGTGCGTATAATTGCCTTGTGGGTTAGAACTTGAGGTTCTTTAACCTTGGATTCTTCACCTGGGGCAGCGTTTAAACTGAACCATAAACATATGATGGTATATAAAAAAACCATAACAACCCTTTCTGTCATTATGGTTTATGCAAGTTTCGTGCCAATGGGGAATGAGGTTATTTACTTGGTTTAAGCTTCACTTGCTAGACCTTTATCTTTAGGGATCCTGGGGTCAAGCCAGAAGAAAACTAGAAAGAGCCGTTCCGCAGTATCCCTACGACTTTATCGTAGGGTCCCTATCAATAACAACCTTTACCCATTTCTATTTTAGATATGATTTTTTATGTCTTCATACTTTTGTTCAATATGGAAAATCTCAACCGGAAGCTGTAGTCCTTCTGCGGTTAGCTTTCCTTGCAATGAAAGCATGAGATAAAGATTTTCATAGTACTTTTGTATCGTGCTAATTTGATTAAGTTTTGCTTCTAAAAGTTTAGTCTGAGCTTGCAAGACATCAAATAAAATTTTTGTCCCAACTTCCATTTCTTGCATGTTTCCATCAACAGCAATTTGTTGTGCCTTAACTTGCTTTGTGGAATTGTCCATATTTGTTTTTGCAGCAAGGTATGCTCTGAATACTTGTCTACATGCCTGAATAATTTCTTTGCGAACTTTTTCAAAGGTAATACGGCTAGTTACCACATTTTCCCCGGCTTGGCGGCGTTGAGAACGAGTAACACCTGCATCATACAACGGAACGGAAAGTGTTAAAGCAACCTGATTGTTGACTTGGGTAACTTTGGGGTTTGAGCTCTGGTAATTGAGGCTGTTGACAGACACCTTGTTGCGATTAATATCTCTTGTGCTTGATGCTTCAACATCAACTGACGGCAATAATTGACCTGTATACGATTTTTTATTTTGCTTTGATGATGCAAGATCTTGAATTGCCTGAGTGATTTTTGGGTTATCTTTTAGTGCTATATCTTGCAATAATTCTGCCGATCCAGGCATATCAACCAGCTCTGTAGGGTGATCAACATGTTCAGGAGCCACAAGAGATGTTAACTGTTCAAAGGTAGCCTTGGCCGCTTCTAAGTCAGCTAAAGCACTTTCAAGTCTGGATTGCGCATCTGCATACTGTGCTTCTGCTGCTGATTCTTGAGTGAGGGTTTCTTCTCCAATACTACGTTTAGTGCTGGCCGTTTCGTAGTTTTTTCGCATTGAAACAACGTTTGCTTTATGGACTTCAACAGTTGCGTATTTCGCATATAACTCTAGATAGGCTCTTATAACTTTTAGGAAAACGTCCTGCTCTTTATCCTTTAATTGCGCCCAGGCACTAAAAATATCATGTTCTGCTTTGGAAACTTTTGCTACATCGGTAAATCCTCTAAAAAGATTCTGAGAAACGATAACGCTTCCCTTATTGTCTTTTTTTATCCCTTTCTTATGCAAACTATCTGCATCACTCTTGGTTCTGCTACTTACAAGTGTATTCGATAGCTTTGCATCAATTCTTGGCCTAAAGCCACCTTTGGCTTGAACAACTCCTTCATGAGCTGCAATAACTTTTTGACGTATCTCTAAAAGCTCTTGGTTATTCTGATAAGCTGATGCTAATGCATCTCGCACATTAAGTGCGTGCGCGGATCCACAAGCCAATGTGAAACCTAAAAACATAATACAATATTTCATGATTACCTTAAAATCTAATAAAGAGGCACTGAAGGATCAATTTCCCTAGACCATGCATCTATTCCCCCATCCACATTGTAGACGGCGGTAAAACCATGTTGCAAGAGAAAATCAACGGCTCTGGCACTTCGTGCGCCATGATGGCACAATACTGCAATTGAGTTGGTAGGATCAAGCTCGTTAATTCTTGAGGGGATATCTTTTAAGGGCATATGGACAGATCCTGCCACGTGGGCCATGTCCCATTCCCATTTTTCTCGCACATCAAGCAGCAAGAAGTGTCCGAACTGTTCGTGTAATTTTTGAACTGATATTGATTTCATTTGTTAAAATGTAAAATTGTCTGGTCCTGTAAGCTCGGTGCATAATGGCATATTTGTTCCAGTTGTAAAGACCTCATGTAACTTGTTGCTTTTTTTTTCAAAAATACAGGCCTTGGTTAGCCCATTTTCTGGAGTTGTGATGCAAATGGCCAACTTACCATTTTCCTCTAATTGGTGAATAACGAAATCTGGAATTGATGAAAGTCCAAGCTCAATAATAATCGCCCTATAAGGGCCATATTCTTCTAGCCCTAATGCCAAGGGAGTGTTTTGAATGACAGCGCTATATTTTTTTAATCTCTCACGGCATTTAGCAACCAAAATAGGATGGGATTCAACAATATATGCGCTGCACTTCAATTCAAACAATACAGTTGCTGTATAGCCATAGTTTCCACCAACAACCAAAACCTTATCATCTTGAGATAAGTTTAAATGTTGTAAAAATATACCCAGGGTTTGCGCTGCAAAAAGATAACGCCCTGGCACATCACAATATATAGGACTATCTCCATAAGCTATAGGTAAAGAAACTACAGGAACAAAATATTCTCGCGCGGTATTTTCAAAAACATTTAGGATAGATTTACTGATTACGCCATTTGTTTTTAGCTGCGCACATACCATGTTGCTTCGCGCATTCTTAATAGGATCGACACGGCGAACACGCATCCCTTGACCTTTAGTTGTAAACTTGTGTATTCATTATAGACGGGACGATGGTGCTTTGACAAAAAGCAAATGGCCGGGTGGCAGAATGGTTATGCGGAGGACTGCAAATCCTTAAATGTCGGTTCGATTCCGGTCCCGGCCTCCAATGTCTTATTCACTGAAGTTCAATAGCATCCAAAAAACCTTGAGTTATCTTGGTTTTGTTGCTATTGTTTGCTCGATAGAGCTGAATAAAATTTACTAACATCCGGGGGCATATGGGGCCATAAATGGGGGCACCAAAACGCTAAACCGGAGAAATGCCCCCACCATGAAATTAACTGATACTGCCTGTAAAAATGCCAAGCCTAGCGAAAAATCTCGTAAATTATCAGATGGCGCTGGCTTATACCTTGAGGTCATGCCTAACGGTAGTAAATATTGGCGATTGAAATATCGTTATGGGGGCAAAGAAAAAAGATTGGCTCTGGGGGTTTATCCAGCTGTCTCTTTAAAAGACGTCCGCGAAAAGCGCGACAAAGCCCGCAAGCTTATACAAGAAGGCATAGATCCTGCTCAAGCTAAAAAAGATTTAAAGCATCAGCACTACATTGATACAGAAAATACTTTCAAAAACATAGCTTACGAGTGGCACCGAAACCAAAAACTATCATGGTCAGAAAGGCACAGCGAAACAATTCTGCGTCGATTAGAAATGAATGTTTTTCCAGCTTTGGGTGGTAAACCTATTCACACTCTAAAGGCACAAGAGCTTCTTTCCATACTAAGGGTTATTGAAAGCAGAGATGCATTAGATATTGCGCATAGAACATTGCAAACGTGCAGCCAAATCTTTCGTTATGCCATTGCCACGGGCCGAGCTGAACGGGATATCTCAGCAGATTTAAGAGGAGCCCTAAGAACTCGTAAAAAAGAAAACTACAGTCGATTAGAAGCTAAGGAACTCCCCGAATTTCTAAAAAAGCTGGAAAAATATGATGGTGATTTACAAACTATTTTAGGTTTCAAGCTTCTTATCCTCACATTTGTACGTACAGGAGAATTAAGAGGAGCTCGGTGGGAAGAATTTGATTTTGAAAAAGCTGAATGGCGTATACCTGCTGAACGCATGAAAATGAAAGAACTTCATATAGTCCCTTTATCAAAACAATCAATTGCTGCCTTAAAAGAGCTTCAGGAAATCAATGGATCCAGAGAATACATCTTACCCAATCGTAATAAGCCAACAACTTTTATCAGTGAAAATACCCTTCTTTATGCTTTGTATAGAATGGGTTATCACAGCAGAGCCACCCCTCATGGGTTTAGGGCAACTGCTTCTACCATTTTGAATGAGCATAATTTTCGTTCAGACGTTATTGAGCGTCAACTAGCACATGGTGAGCGTAACAAAGTAAGAGCAAGCTATAACCATGCTCAGTACTTACCTGAACGTCGGCAAATGATGCAATGGTGGGCGGATTATTTGGATGCTGTGGCCGATGGTGGGAATAACGTGGTCATCGGGAATTTTGGAAGAGCTGCATAAGGAATTGTTGTGAAAAATAAAAAAAGCAAGGTTGAAGAAGTTCTTCAATTCCCCAATATTGAATTATTTGAACAATTACCTTGTCCCATAAAGGAAGTAGTAAGCAATTTCTGTAAAATGGCTCCAACAAAACAGAATAATTTTAACGTTCCAGGGTACACTCCATCTGAAACATTCGGAGATTATATTACAAAAACTTGGTTAGTATTTACTGATGAATCAACTCACCGCGTATGGCAAAAACTATTGAGTTTAAATTCTAAAAATGTAGAAAACGCTTCCATTAAGCACTTTACTATAGAAATGCGAGCTCAAAAAATAGCGCAAGTTTTATTGCATATGAAAAATCACAAAGAGTTTGTATTTGATCAATTTAATTACTGCCAATGGCATATAAAAAATAAAGAACCAATACTCAATAAAATTAGATCGCTTATTAAAGCCAAACAAAATTACTTGTTATCAGCCTCTCAAGACCAATTTTTAGCTGCTAATGACACTTTACTTAATCATTTAATTGAAGAAGAAAAAAAAGAAATCGCCGATATCCAAAGGTTGAAAGATCAATTAGGCGACATTCGAAGATTTCAAACTGAATTTATGCCTGTTACCCGACAATCAAACGGCACAGGAGAAGCAACACTCTCCGCATGTTTTTTGCATGTAGCATTTAAAAGACTGTATGGAAAACCAAGACATGCAGACGTAGCAATTTTAGTGAATGCTTTACATAAGAGCACACGTTATACAGAAAAATGTATTGCAGCTATGGTTCGACGGTCTAAAAAACTTGAAATGAACAAAATAGCTTTACCTTTGCAAGGTGTGTTTGAGGGGTTCTTACGATCAGGCATAGCTAATAATGGTCTATGTTTTTGGATAACTAGCGCAATGAAAAATGAATCTTCATTATGAAAATTTTATTTATTCATTATTAAGCAATCTATTAGTCCAAACAGATAAACCCCTTTAAATTTACTGATATGCCTAGCAAGTATTGTAAAAACTTCTCGCTTAGATTTTTTTAAAATAGCTAAAATTTTGTCAGTATGTATTAACTTCTGCTGATGCCATGCAGTTTATTCGTAAGTTCAAATTCTTGGACTCCTTACCCTTTAAAAATACAATAACTCGATATCAAAAAATAAGCCTAGACACTCAACCTTAACATCGAATGCATGCACTCGTATATTTTTCTTATTGAATCTTAACACAGCCTATAAGGAGCTTTTAATTTTATGCGAACATCATTACCTGAAACTGGTTTCTTACGTCTAGAAATGGTTCTCAAATACATACCCGTAGGTAAAACCACCTGGTGGAATGGCGTAAAAACAGGACGATTTCCTAAAGCAATAAAATTAGGTAAACGCATTACAGCATGGCGAGCTGAAGACATCCGTGCCCTCATTGATCAATCAGACCAATCAACAGCTTCTAAAAACGCTTTTATAAGCTGTGAGAGGGGTGTGTAATGAAAGCACAAATAGGCGCACCCGCTAGCCACAGCGGGCACTACAGATACGTATCTCAATCTAACAGCAGCCATTTACATAATCAATATGAGATTGATTATGAACGATTAAAAGATAAGTCGAGGCCTCATACTCTAGCGCTTTTACAACGCGTGTTGCCTGAAGGAAGACTAGAGAGAAATGAATACGTTGCCCGCAATCCTAGGCGACCTGATAAGTGTCTTGGATCGTTTAAATTCAATATCAACAATCACAAATGGCAGGACTTTGCGACAAAAGATAAGGGAGGCGACATCATTTCTTTGTGGGCTTACGTAAAAGGTATTCGCCAAATAGATGCAGCAAGAGAAATACTAGCCATCGTTGGAGGTGTGTGATGAACATGTTACCTCTAACACCAGAAGAATTAGCTCGTTCAGTGATTAAAAATACAAATACAGAAGATGATGGCGCACCAATACTGCCCATTCCAGATGGTATAGACCTAAAAACAATTTCTGATAACTCTAAAATGATTACGCCTTATAGAGATATGTCTGGGAAAGTACTATTTTATGTCGCGAGATACCAGAAGACCAATGATCAAAAAGTAGACTTACCATATTGTTGGTGGAAGTATTCCGATGGTCGTGAAAAGTGGAAATGTAAACAACCTTTGGAATGTAATCGGCCCTTATTAAATTTACACAACATTATTAAGCAGTTCGACAAGCCAGTCTATGTTGGTGAGGGAGAAAAAGTAGTTTCCGCATTACAGGAACTTTTCCCAGGTACCGTTGCGACAACATCAAGCGGCGGAGCAAATGCAGCTTCTAAAACTGATTGGTCTGCTTTAAGTAGCCGTGATGTGGTTTTATTTTTAGACAATGATCCTGCAGGAGCTAATTACGGTAGAGAGGTTTATAACCTTTGCCAGCAAGCCGGTGCCAGGTCTATAAAATTATTTCGCCCAGAGATTTTTGCTCAATACGCCATTGAAGATGGTCAGATTATTGAACGCACACGAGAGCTTCCTGATGGTTATGATCTTGCTGATGCTCAAGAAGAGGGCTGGACTGCTGATTTATTGTCAGGATTTGAAAAAACTACAGGAGTGCCATTGTTTGTGGAATATGAAAATATATTTCCTGCTTCAGGCAATGAATGTCCCGATACCAAAACATTTCAACGGTTAGCAGCTTATTCACTCATTGAATATGAGCGAGTAAGAAAAGATGAAGCAAAGCGTCTAAACGTTAATGTATCTGCCTTAGACCACGAAGTAAAAAAATGGCGCACTCAAAATTCTAATGAAGAAAAAAAGGAACTTTCAGACATTTTCCCCACCATAGAACCTTGGCCTGATCCTATATGCATAGATGAAATTTTGACAGAGATCACTACATTATTTAATAGATTTGCAATATTGCCAGCTCATGCAGATACAGCTTTAGCTTTGTGGGTCACATTTACGTGGTGTATTGAGTATGTAGATGTTGCACCTATCTTAACCCTGTCTTCGCCTGAAAAGCAGTGCGGTAAGACCACTGTTCTTTCAATCATAGGTAAACTTGCATTAAAGCCTTTACCTGCTTCTAATATATCTGCAGCCGCTTTATTCAGGGCAATAGAAAAATGGCAACCAACCCTGATCATTGATGAAGCTGATACCTTTATTGGTGCATCACATGAATTAAGAGGAGTTATTAATTCAGGTCATGCACGTCCTACAGCTTATGTAATTAGAACAGTGGGAGAGGATCATACCCCAAAACAATTCAGTACATGGGGAGCTAAAGTCATTGCTCTAATAGGTAAATTACCTGATACGTTAAATGATCGCTCTATTGTCATTGAGTTACAGCGAAAACACACCAATGAAAAAACCGAAAAATTAAGGCATGTGGACCAGCAAATTTTTGCTGATTTAAGACGTAAGCTTTTGCGATTTTCTCAAGATAATGGACATCTTATTAAAGGCGCTTGCCCAAATCTTCCCACTAACATTTCAGACCGAGCTGCTGATAATTGGGAGTCTTTACTCGCAATTGCAGGACTTGCAGGGCAAAACTGGATGGATAAAGCTCATAAAGCTGCTGCTTTTTTATCAAATCGTGTAAAAGATTCTGTTTCTTTAGGAAATCAGTTGCTTTTTAATATTCAACAGATTTTTCAAAGAAATAATGGTGTAGACAAACTATCGACAGCAGCGCTTATTGAAGGTCTTTGTAATGATGATGAGTTACGGTGGCTTACATATAATGCAGGGAAGCCTATTACCCCCAAACAAATTGCAGCATTATTGAATGCTTATAAAATTCACAGTAAAAGTATCAAATTTGAAAATGGTACAGTTTTAAGGGGATTTGAAAAAAGCCAGTTTGAAGATGTCTGGAATCGATATCTTTCTCCGGGCCCTTCTGAAAATGCCGCTACTCCGCTACCAATATTACTACTTTCTAAATAAAGGAGCAGATTAAGAAGAATTTTTATCCGCTACTGAATAGTTTCCTTTATTATTTTAGATATAGCTTCCGCTACCGAAAAAGTAAGTTAAGCTGCACCTTGTAACGAGGCGGTAGCGGAGTAGCGGATTATTTGGGGGTAACTGAAAGTAATGCGAAATATTTGGGCTTCCAGATAAGAAAATGGATCAAATCGCAACCTTAAATCCAAAGCTAGAACAACATTTCGCCCGTAAGCATTTTGTATTATTATAACCAAGACAGCGTTTGAAAATTTTACAACCATTGAGAACAGTATGCCGAAACAGCGTCAAAGTACCAAAACTGCCAACAGCTACGAAAGCACCCGTTATAACGCGACTAAACATGGCGCGCTATCGCGGGTTCCTGTGCTGCCATGGGAGAATGCGGATGAATTTACTCAACTTCAAGATTGCCTCATCAAGGAATATAACCCGCAAGGTGCATCTGAAGAGCATTTGGTTTATGAAATGGCTAATTGTATCTTTCGCAAGCAACGCGTCTATCAAGCTGAGAATGCACTAATTGTAAAGCGCTTGAGTAATTCATCTAACTATTCTTTAAAAGAAACTATAAATCTTATGGCACCGAATGTGGACCTGAAAACTTCGTCTGAATCAAAAAAGATCGATTTTAAGGCAGTACTTCATGATACTGAGCCCTTTAAAAAGCAAGAATTAGATGATCATAAAAAGTACGTAGCCCAAATTCAAGCCGTTATAGATGCTGATTTACCTTATGAAGAAATGCTCAACCAATGTCCTGTAGATGTTGCTGAACATTGGCATGACTGGGCAAAAGACAATGATGATGATTACACACTTGACGCGGAAAGCTTCAAAGAATTTTTGGCAAAAGAAGTCATTGAATGGTGCGAAGAACAAGTGAATGAAATCCAAGCAAGACCGCATCTTAGGCAACAAATAATTGGGCTAGCATACAATCCTGATATGAGCATGGACCGTCTACAACGCCACGAAACAACATTAGACCGACGATTTGAGAAGTCCTTAAGCATACTGTTAAAACTTCAAGAAGTAAGAGCAGCCCCAAGGTCAACTCCAACGATTATTGATCAAGCTGCAAATTCCGTTTTGTAAAAAAGGGATTTTTATCCCTAGTTGCTGCGGATTAATTCTGCTTAAAAATATGCCCTCAAAAGGTAGCGAGGGCACAGGCTCAAGTTAGTTTTGCAGAATTTTAAAACTGGTATGCTACGCCAACTTTAACTGCATGGGAGGAGTATTTCACTGAATGGGATGTATTATCATCACTAACTTTCGTTTTTGATCCTAAGCTGTAGGCATATTCCACCCTTAATAAGAGGTTATTTAAGAAAGCTTTTTCTAAACCTACTCCAGGTGCAAAAACGCATTTTAGTTTTTTCTTGGAAGACTCGCTATCGCCATCACTGTCACTTACAGTGGTTTTATCCTTGCTTATTTCGAGGGATGGTTTGAAATATGCCATGTAAGAACCACTAAATATTACTCCGAATCGTGGTGCAATTGTAAACGCAGGGCCGCGCTGATATTTAGCTTTTATTTCAGCTTCATCACCACTGGCACTATAGGTATACTTTTTAGATTTATTCGTCGTGTCAGACTGAATGCCAATTTCTGCACCAAGATAAAATCCATTTAAATTCTGGCCATACCCAGCCATTAATCCATATAAAAAACCAGTAATATGATGGCCATTTTTTGCTTTTAGTGTAGTAGATTCAACTGCTAATTCACCTTTGAGAGTATTCCTGACAGCTCCTGCTAATACGCCTGCATAAAACCCATTGAATGGGGTAGCTGTAGCAGAGTGGATAGTTTGCATGCTTAGTATTGTTAGCAAGATAAAAGGTATTTTTTGTATAGGTTTAACGTTCATTTTTTCTTTCCCAGTTGGCAAATAATGATTTAAGACACGCTCAGACTAGCTTGGTTTGTGACTATTGTCACGTATTTATTTCCCATTAGTCTCGTCATAATTTCTCCGCTATGAGAGAACATACTGAAGCAGAAATCGTTTCTAAAGTTATTGATGCTATCGCTGAAAAGCGAAAAGAGCTTGGATTGTCGCATCAGCGCTTAGCAGAGGGCGCACAGCTTGACCGGTCTACCATTAGCCTGATTGAAAGTAAAAAGCGTGTTCCAAGTTTGTTTACCATTTTAAAGATATGCAGTGTGCTGAAGCTTTCCCTGGCGGATCTTCTTAAAAAATACGAATTGTAAAGTAGTCTATATGGAACAGATCAAAATATCACAAGGTTCAATAAGCGGCTCTAATAGTTAATATCGATCTTATTAAATATAATACATCCAAAATAATTAATTTAACATTTTTTTATTTTGTAGAAAATTAAATGGTTGTCGTGGCTTTATTAAATTAAGCGGTAAGCTTAAAAGTTGTCGTATCGGCAGTCTCCATTTTCTCTAATTTCTCAAAATGATTTACCCCCCACAAAAAACTAATGCTAACTGGAATCATGATTAGCCATAATCCGTAGTAGCCCAAAATTTTAGTTAAATAGACTAACCCGAATGATGTGATCACATACATAAAAGCACGTGAAAAAGCATAAAGCACACTGCTATAAGTGAATCGACGGCATACTGGAAAATGTTTAAAAAATATTGGGATTGCTGGCAGTGTGCCCAAAGCAAAAATAGTTAAAAGTACTTGTACCGAGGTTAAAGCATAGATATTGGTAAGGGGTAACAAAGGCATAATAAACAACACTGCAGATGATAGAATTGCTCTGATTTTTAATATTTTTAAAGGAGGAACTTTTTTGGTTAGAAAAATTAAGGATATCCCGATTAAAAAGCTTAAAATAGTTAACAAAAGATTATGGTTAATCACTTGTACTGGAGTGTAACTCAATGAATTTTTTAAAATATCAGAGCTGTATATGAAAATTAAATAAAAACAAAGTGGAAATCCTGAGTAAATAGAAAAATATGCCAAAGAAGTTTTTCTGCAAACTTTTGCTGTTCTTAATTCAATTTTGTGTTTATTCGCTTGGGCCCTTAAAAAATCTGGAGTTTCCCGAAGCTTTCGCCGCGCTATTGCCCCTGAAACGGCAATCATTCCACCAAAAACAAACATAGCCCGCCAGCTTGCATTACACTTCAATATTAAACTTGCGGCTAAAAGCGCAAATAGGCTCCCAAGAGTACATAACTCGGATACCCAGGATACAAGCTGGTACGATCCGGGAGGTTTTAAAATCTCTGAAAGGTAAATTTCTGCACCAATAACCTCCCCAGTCGCAGAAAAGCTTTGCAAAATTCTGCAGGTTATCATTGCAATACTTGCAAAAATGCCAATCTCAGCATAGGTGGGAATAATACTCATAAAGAAGCAACTTACTGCCATCATCGAGGTGGAAATAATAATTGCCGCCTTTCGTCCGATATTATCGCCAATATAACCAAACATCAGAGCAGCAATTGGTCTAAAAACATAAGTAGAACAAAAAGCGAATGCAGAGAGAAGGGCAGCAGTGTGTTGGTCTGTTTTTGGAAAAAATAGCTCGTTCAGTAGAACTGCCATATGCACGTAGAGCATCAGATCAAAATATTCTAGAAAAGTGCCAATTTGTAAGAGACCTATCGCCTCCTTTTGAGACCGTTTTAAGTCCTTGAAAATAGCCAATCTCTATCTCCTCTTGCTTTAAAATGGCACCATTACTCGCCCAGGTGGTCGCAGGCTGCATAGAATCGGTTCTATAGGGTTAGTAATGGGTTGCATAGGGTGAAATTTATTTTAATTTCATGTAGTAAGCGTAATGAATTTATTCCAGTTTTTTCCGCTAGCCGTGCCCGCAACTCAGGAGTTGTTTACTATAGTTGAAGCTTGATGGTTATTGGGGGGATTTCTTAATGTTTATCATCGTTTTGTTACTCAGTTTTTTTATACAAATAAATGCTGGTGGTTGTGTTATTAGCGTTGAACAATTTTTAGAAAACTCTAGTAGAAGGCTTAGGGGAGAATCTTGTAATTACGTACCATCTAGGGAACCGAGTAAAAATTTAATAACCATACACTGCCAAATAGCTGACAGGACTGACTTAGTATCTGTATGTTCACATGTGCTTACTGGAGGCTCAAGATCACTAGTCCAAACTTTTCAAGTAGGTGATCCATATGGAATATTAATGCGTGATGCTACATTCACTCCAGAAATACGTGCGAAAGGCGAAACAAGTTCTGGTATAGAAATGCGCAAAGCAAGTGGAGGTACACGCACAGTCGGCATTTATCAATATGGAAGTGGAAGAAGGACTTGTTTTAAGAAGTGGCCTGAGGCACCAGGGATTGAAGTTGCCGCTTACAAAATATACAGGACAATTTTTCAGCGAGTAAGACATGAAGATATGCCCTTACCTGCAGCTGAAGTTATTCTCATGAATGGACAAATATTTTTAGTGTCAGAGTTTATGGATGGTGAATCTTTAGATGATGTTCTAAGTCATGTATACAAAGATCCACTACAAGCCAGTAAATATACTTTTAATCTTCCAAGATTCCAAAGGCTAGCTTTCTTTAGTTTGCTATCTGTCCCAGAGGATGGTGGCTCACGCAATTGCCTTGTTAGACAAATGGCAGAGAGTGGCGAAGTCGATATAGTGCTTATTGATAATGAACGTAGCTTTGGACTTATGTTTACCAAGCCTACAGCAGATGGTATAAGCACGAGAGCTCATTGTGCCTTATTTTGTTTTTATGAAATGCTAGCCCAACCTGTTCATGATTGTGTTTACGAAGAAATTATGGCGAGCAAACGCGGTATTTTTGAAGCTGGAGCACAAATTTTAAAGGAAAATAGTTATCAATCAGAATTGTATGTAAAAGTTAATGACGGTGATCGGGAAAAAACCATTTTAGGCATACCTATTGATGCAGATGCTATTAAAGCAATGTCTTTAAGGTTTAACGAGTTTGTGGGGCTCATGTCTTCGGATAGAAGTAGAAGTCTTGCTGCTATTTTTGCAGGAGTATCTAGTGAACTTGCTAGTATTTATAAATTTGATGAGGCAGCATCTACACCCGCGACAACACCTGTACTAGTGGCCGTACGGGAACGTCTACACCAAATAGATACTGGGCGAAGTTCTGGGCCCACACCACGTAGTGCATATGCTCCATTGAAATCGTATTTTGGGTCTACAGAGCATAATCAAGGAGTATTATTGGAAGTACTAATGTGGACACGGGAACACTGTGGAACGCTAGATTTCGTGGAGCGTGCAGGTATCGAACTTATGATAGCCAGGCTACAAGGTAGTCTCGTTCGTTAATGAAAAGTACCCCCCTCTTAGGCTGCTAAACCTAATCCTTGCCCAGCCTTGGTGGTGCTTTTCTTTATCCCCAACCCCTTATAACACTTTCGGGATCTTGACTGGACCACATAACAGGCTCAATCTCTGAGTTTATATCATGTGTTGGCAAGTAATCACCATATACTTCGCAATGTGCACTAGGTGGTGTCTTTGTGCCAAGGCGACCACCATCTACTATTCGAATCCTTTTTGCGGCTCTTCCTAGGCAGCTTCTAGGTGGAGTGGAATCATCCTTTAAAACGACGCCAGGAGGTGTCTCCGGAGTTTCTGTTGATACTATTTGATAAACTTCAGCAAGTGGGCGATCTACCTCCATAAATATGTCTTCCAATATTCTTCCTTCCTTTAGCCCATTACAAATCATCCTTAATTTTCTCAATAAATTTCGTGCAATAGTTTCTGTTATTGGCACACCTAAGCGCGTATCGCTTGTTATTTTGGCAAATGGGGCAATAGCTCTTTGATAGCGATCTTCCACTCTTATTTGGAAAAGCCATTTTTTGTACATATCTTCTGGAGTCTGAACACACAGTACTTTTATTAAATCACTATAATTAGGATGTCTCTCCCGAAAACAATGCATTACAGAATGTCCCCTAACTATTACCCTTGGATCTTTTCGACTAGGATGAGGCGCTGCATTACCAAAGCTTCGTTCATTATCAATGCCAACCAAACGATAAGTAGCTTTGCCATCAACGCTCTCAACTGACTGACAAAGGAAATTTTGCGGACGTCCATCTTCCGGCGTAGTTAAAATAGCAAGAACCTTCATGTAATGCAGGTTTATAAAGAACGCAGAAGAATTATGAGACTGATGTTCTTCCTCACTCTCTGCTTCTTTTTTTGCATCTATTTCTTCAATTACCTCATCAAGGCTCTTGCCATCTGCATAACTTGAGACTGTAAACACCTTGCTGTTCATAATAATAGTTTCTGAGTTTGGCACCCCCGTGTCCTCAACACCAAAGAGAACTTCGTGTAATATGCGAGATGCTCTTTCTAGGCCAGGAGCTTCCGGTGCTTCTTTTATGCAAAGTTGCCTTCTTCCCCTGATCGAATAAAATCCCACTTTACGAGTACCTTTTCTAGCAGCACCCTCTAATAGATGGCTATGGTCATCAGGGTTGAATACTTCACCGTTCATCAGAATATGATCAGGATCATATACTTTTTGAAATCTTACTTTGCCACCACCTTTATGCGAAAGCACATTAATTAAGCATCCTGGTTTGATGCACTCAGATCTAGGTAGAATCTGAGATGGCCGAAATCCCTCTTTTCTTAATAGGCAGTTAAGCTCTCTTAAAAAGTCGCTTACAGTTATAATGCCTTCAAGAGGTAACCTATATGCACGATCATCAAAAATTGGACAGATTGCAGATGAAATTTTTAGGTTTGGAGGTGCTACTCTGCTACCTGCTGCTATTTGCGGAGTAAACCATTCATTAAACATCTCTTCATCAAGACCGCCTAAAAAACTTAGATCTACTTCTGTTAATTTTGTCATTGCAAGGAGAACTTCTTTTAAGAGATCTAGTGGTATATTTCCATTGTTACCTAAATTTAAAACCTCCATATTAACCAGCGTTTTTAGAGCACTTATAGAGCTACCAATTTTATTGTTGTATAAATCCAGCCTTCTTAACTTCACAAGTCCAGCTAAATGAGAGGCTCCAGTTGTTATGAAGTGATTACAAAGGCTTAACTGTTCCAAATGAACTAATTCTGTTAAAAAAGCACAACCTTGCCTGCTTAACTTAAAGGTTTCCCTAGGAGTTGGCAGGCCAAGATCAAGTACTCGTAAATTGCTAAAGCTTCTTAACCGAGTGGATTGACCTATGCCTCCAAACCAATGAATCCCTGGAATTCTCTCTCCCTCCCCAAGCCGTTCTATTTTTAAGCCCCGTAACCTTTTTAAAGCTGCTAATCTCTCAGCGCTTAATTTTGATCCATCATTGATAATTAAGTAAAACTCATTGCACTCGTGACTATCAATAAGAATAAGTAGTTCATTAGGTTGTCGACTTTTTGTTCTTCTTAATTCAGTCCCTAATGGCTGGCTGTCAGTAGCAAAAATATTTGTCGTGAAAGACAAAAACAGAATAGATATTGCAAAATGCGTGCCGATATAATTTTCTATTCTGCACCGCAAGATTAATATTAAGTTGTAAATAAGAAGAACTTTAAGAAAAGCACCAAAAGATATCCAAACCGTAGATTTGAGTTCATTTTTCTTAAAAGGCTGAAAGTTGATAATTTCACGAATTGCAAAAATCTGCATAGAATGTTCATTGATGAATTATGGATCACACCTTAGGATGATCTACATTAATTTAGCTCTATATCAACGTAAAAATTAAAAAATATTCCCTTAATTGGTTGACTTGAAAAAGAGCCTGCAAAAAATAAGCTAAGTGGTATTTTGAAACAACGTAGATTTTTGTACTTTTAATTTTCTATTTTTATTTAAACTTTATTCAAAAATTCTCTTAGGTGTTGTTCCAATTTTGGGGCGTTATATCGTAAAACTACCAAACAAAAAGCCCCTCCACAAATAAATGGCATCATTGGCAAGAGGTTAGAGCGATGGAAAAAACCATATTTGATTGTTAGCCAATCACCTGCCAAATTGCTCAGACCATATCCCAAAGTAAACCAAAAGATTCTGTTAAAGATCTGTTTGCTATCGTTGAATAGTAAGAAAATTATTGAAAGACTGGGCGCTAAAAAGCCTGCCAAAAAAAATGCAAAAACACCTTGATAAATTTCATAAGTAATAAGTGAACATATTGGTAAAGCAATTGGCATGATTCCAATCAGCAAAATGCCCATTAAGGATAAAGTTAAAAATCTTAACTGCTGAGCTGGTTTGATGAGGTAGCTGGCGATTATTAGAAACATATTTAAGAAAATATAGAAAAATATGGATCTTAAAGGCTGAACTGTGAAGGGGTGGTACTTTAAAATTAAGACGTCATTGATATAAGCGTCTGCAAAAAAATAATGATAGCGAATACCCGCATTAAAAACATACCCAATAAAAAAAGCTAATGATTTTGCACCAGGTATGGTCGCTGTCAAAGTAGTCTTTAACATGATTTCTTGTGCTTCAATTTTTATTTCTTTGAAGAAAAACGTCCAGGTAAAGCCTGCTAAAACACTAATTGCTAAAAATAGGCAACACCATAACTTGAGATTATTAGCGGAATAATATGTTATCGCGCAATAGGAGCACTGCATGCTAAGAAGAGTAGCAAAAATAAAGTAAGCGCTTATTTTTACGTGCAATTGAGGATGGTACATTTTCATTAAAAAAATTATTGAAATAAAGAGCGTAGCTGGATGGAAAAAGGCATTCATGAAGCGTAGGAAGAGCACTGTTGAAGAATAGGTAATAAGCGCAACATTTAAGCTCAAATAGCACATAATTAGGCACGGAAAAATTGTTCCCAAAATTACAACTTTCCATAAAGATAAGATACCATTTAACTCCCCGTATTTGCCTAAAATATATGCTCCCCCTATTAGCCCTGAGAAAAGTGAAAAGCTCCAATAAATGCTGATGTTTCTAATCATCGTATTATCAGATTTAATTCCGGTGAAGATTTCCAGATGGGGAAGTATAAATGATAGTCGTATATTGATAAAAAATAAAAGAACTGTAATAAATAAAATAACATAAAAATTTTTGTTAAATTCAGGCGATGAAGATGGGGACAAGTTACATACCGAACATTTACTATTTTTGTCAGGTAGCACTTTTTTTAAGGTGATTACAACTAGTAAAAATGGCTATTTTTCCTGCAAGATAACTCTGGTCTATATTTTAATGGGGACCGGTTATGGCTAAATTACCAATGCTATTGAGTACGACAGCCTTCTTCTCACAAGCGTTTGCACTTGCTGGACCTGCACCAAGGCCGCAGCCAGCAGATGATGAGAGCGCAAAAGCTACAGGGATACTGTACCAGTAAAAAAAACCTACTCCTGCTGCAGGACCTAACAACGCCTAGGTGCAAAAAATCACCCCCTCTAATGTATATTTAATTTAGACATGAGAGAGGTTTGTTGGGTCATAAAGCTTTTAATAGGTTGAAAGTGCAATATAGGAGGATTCTTTGGGTTTCTCAACCTTCTTGGATTTTATTCAAGTATTATTGGGGGGCTTTGAGGGGGTATTTTTTGAAAATGAGCGGATCCTTAGCAATTCAATAGCCATAGCAATTATGCAAATAATTCCAAGAAAAATAAACGGGGACTTTAACAAGAAATAATGATTGAAAAAGCCTAATTCTTTACTTAAGAAATATCCAGCTAAATAGCTAAAACTAATCCCTGAATAATACCAAAAGATACTGTTAAAAAAGGGGTTATTGTTCTCAAATAATGAAAAAGTTAACGCAAGGCTGGGGGCTAAAAAGCCTGCAAAAAAGAAAGAAAATAAAACCTGGTATAAAATATATGTATGTGTGCTCGATACCCCAAATACATTGAGGGAGGCTGCCACCAATAAGACGCCAACTAATGACGCGAACATAAGTTTTAATAAATTAACATGGTCACAAATTTTGCTTGCGAACACTAAAAATACTCCAAGCACGAGATGAAAAAATATTACAGAGCTTATTTTAGGGCTGGTGAAGGTTACAATCGTAACATTCTGAAGATAAGGCTCTGTGAAAAAAAAATTATGAGTCATCCCAGCTCCACAAACTCCACCCACCAGGAAAGCCAACCTTTTTGCCCGATAAACTGGCAGGGTTTGATGGTATTTATTTTCTTCTCTAATTTTTGATGCCCCCAAACCACCTATGGATTTTCTGTTCAGATAATAAATTAACCCGCACAAAAAACTGCTCCCACAAAAAATACTACTTATCACCAGAGGACTAAAATCAATGGAAACAGCGCAAGATAAAGCATAGCCTAAAAGGGATGCCAAAATTATTAGCATACTTATCTTTACGTGACTTGATGCACTATAGACATTCATTAAATATATTGCGGGAAGAATCAGCGTCGCTGGTAACAAAAAAGCATTGAAGTAGGTGAGTAGTAATATTACTGGTCGTATTTGATAGAAATCGTTCACACATAATAAATATAGCAAGAATAAGGAAGTTGTAATAATATATCCTAAGATAAGAATTTTTTGAGTTGTAAAAAAACCTCTAGCTTCCGCATATCTTCCTAAGGTGTAAGCACCTGTAATCCTTGAAAAAAATGTCACCACAGCCCATGCATGCACAAATATTACGCCATAACTTAGGCTAAACTTTTCCCCTGAGAGATTACTCAATAACTGATTAAGCCAGCCTAACCTTATAGAGCAAAATGATTGAAGAACAACTCCAAGAAAAACACAGACAGTAGCGCGGTTCCATAAAAATTGCATCTTAATTTTCCTTTTTTACGCTGAGTACACTCCTGAGCAAATTCAAAAAAATTTTGGGTTACCTATTAACCGCTTCTTTGAGCTCCTTACCAGGCTTAAAGGTCGGCCGGTTGCTAGCTGCAATGGCAATTTCTTCGCCAGTACGTGGGTTACGCCCTTTGCGAGCGGCGGTTGCTAGCACACTAAAACTACCGAAACCAACAAAGCGCGCGTCTTTATCGGCTTTTAAACCTGAAACGATGCCATCAAACACCGCATCAACAGCATGGCCTGAATCTTTTTTATTCATTCCAGTTTTTGTTGCTACAAAATCAATTAAATCCTGTTTGTTCATTATCCTGCTCCTTTTGTCTTGCTGTTAAATGTTCGCCCGCTGCAATATAGGCATATCGTCTGCTTTTGCCAAGGGCTTAATCGTTATCGTTTTAACTTACGTCTTAAAATCCGCCGTCGTATTTTTCGTATTTTATATTTTTTAAAAGGATCCCCCTTTAACGTCAGCCTTTTTTTAACGCTTGCAAATGTGGAGGGAGAACATAAAAGCAAACTAAATAAGCTAAGAATTAAAAGTAGTTTAATAAGATCCGATTTCATGAGTAGGACTCCTGACATTTTATCATCGAAAAAAGCCGGGAAAGACCTTTTCGATATTTAGGATGGGGTAATTTCCTAGTTGTAGCTCTTAAAGTTCTGAATCATTCACTTTATAAGCTCTTTTGCTTTTTTTTTAAACAAGCAAGATGGTTTTGAAGAAAAAAATACCAATCTTTATCAAAACCTTAGTTGTATTAAACTCTATATTTTATTTTAGGGACTGTCCCAGATAACTCGTTTAAAATCCCCTGCACCCATTGCTTTAATTGGCTAATCTGGGATTGGGTTATCAAATCGCCACTCACCCTCCTTAAGAAATAACCCAAAATTCTCTTTTGGAGCACCATTAAATTTCCGCACATGACGCTTGGCTTGATTCCAAAAGTTCTCAATACCATGTCTAGGATGGCAGCTTTAAGTAATTTGGCGGGGGGTAGTGCAGCGCAATAAAAAGCGCGAGGTATGAAAGGGCGTGTAACTCGATAGTCTTGAGACTTAAGCCATTCGATAACTAAGTCCACTTCAAAAAATTTCGCATTTTGTTGTGTCATAAAGATGCTAACCGGTTGGAAGTGTAATACAGGGGGTAAAATACTTTAGGTGGGTATTAGTACAAAAACGCAAAAATAAAAGAGGTAAAACTTAGTTTCGTGGTGACTTATTGGTGACTCTGCTTTTCTTTTATTTATCCAAGCTAGCTTGAAACTCTTTCTGGAAGTGGTGCCGGTTGCAAGATTCGAACTCGCGACCTACTGATTACAACTCAGTGTTTGTGTAAAAAGAAGCAAATGAAGATGTTTTAGAATGCCAGAACTGAAACTGCGCGTTTTTTTGCCTTTCTGAAATCCTGAGTATAATTGGGTGAGAAGAAGCAAAAACACCAATGAAATTTAGATCAGGGGGCATATTTGGGGGCATTTGCGTTTATCTTATTAAAAAAAAGAAAGATATCCAGCCATTTTTAAATGTTAATATGAAAGAGGTCCCGCCTCCAATTCCTCCCCATAAGATTAGTTCTTGTTAGGATTAGCGCCAGAACGCACAACAGCTTTTAGAATTCCTAGCTGTTATGTTAATGGGAATTTTGAAATTTTCAGCTACAAATAACGTGTTCTATAAAAAATTAGAAATTAGCACATAGCACCGCAACCACGAGAAAAATCAGAAAAACCTCTCCTTTTATGCCTCCTTAAAAAGGGTTATTTAGTAAGCGTTAGCTAGGCAAGAGACTTCACTATTTCACTATTAAATAATATGAAATAAGGAGGAGAAGATTATGCAAACATTATCCTTCAAGCAGAATATTTTTCCAGTTGCACAGACTATTTGGATTCTCCTAAAAAAATCTCATCATTTAAATACTTTTGTATTTATCTTATCTGCCTACATAATGGGCGCGGTGGGAGCCTTTGACTATTACACTTATCTCCTTCAGATAGGACGCGTTCTCATGTTTAGATACAGCAAAAACGCCGAAGATAAAGCTTTTTACATTATCATTTTTATAATATTTTTCTTATATTGCTTGAGCAACCAACATCAGGACGAGTGGGAATAACTGTAGACATTTATAAGAGCGTTGACTTATTTGTGGTATAATAAGATAGAGTTAATATATTCTAATAAGGTAAAAAATGAAACTGTCTGACTCTTCTGAAAAAATTATAACGCATCGCCCACGCCAATGCCTTTCAGACTCAATTGCGTATGGGATTATTAAAATATTAAGATTTTTTGCTGATGCGTTCTTTGCAAAAAGATATGGCCATAGAGCCGTCGTTCTCGAAACTGTGGCAGGAGTTCCAGGAATGGTTGGAGGAATGCTACAACATTTAAAAAGCTTGAGACGCTGTAAAGATGATGAAGGTTGGATTAAAACTTTGTTAGATGAAGCAGAAAATGAACGTATGCATTTAATGACATTTATAGAAATTGCCCAGCCAAGTCGGTTTGAGAGATGCATAATTATTTTTACTCAGGTCTGTTTTTTTAGTGCTTATTTTATTCTTTATATTTTTTCTCCAAAAACAGCGCATCGAATTGTTGGTTATCTGGAGGAAGAAGCCGTTGTTTCATACACTCAATATTTAAAAGAAGTTGATGAAGGAAAAATTGAAAATATTCAGGCCCCCGAAATTGCTATTAAATATTGGGAACTACCCAAAGATGCTCGCTTAAGGGAATTAATAATAGTTGTAAGGGATGATGAAGCAACCCATCGTGATGTTAATCATGCATTTGCAAATCAGCTTGCTTCGAAGCCCAAAACCTAATCTAAGCTGTAGCTCTTTTTCCATTAGAGCAACCAGCAGAATGAGAGACAAGAAAATTACTAAAAGCCCTCCCTTCAGGCTTGGGATGATAAAGGACAGGATCTTATTAAAAGTCTTTGCTGGAGGTTATAAATTAATTTATGCCAAAACTAGGATATTTTTTTTGTAGGCACACACATACAGTTGCTCAGGCTCTGTTAGGCCAAGTCCTTGTATTTGGGTCTTATCAAGGAATTATTACTGAGACAGAGGCTTATCGAAGACAAGATGATGAAGCATCTCATGCTTTTCGAGGTATGACCCCACGCGCATCTATCATGTTTGGCAGACCTGGTATGAGTGATGTATATTCTATTTATGGGAAATATTATTGTTTAAACATAGTAACAGGGCCTGAGGGCGAACCTGGAGCTGTTTTAATTAGAAGTATAAGGCTTATAAATTCTCCTAATATTCCTATTATAGGCCCTGGGAGGGTTTGCCGAACTCTTGGGATAACAACAGCTCATAATGGCTTAGATCTGACAACACAGGATGATTTTTATGTTGCTTGGGGGCAAAGTAATGGTCTTTTCCAAGCAACCCCTCGAATTGGTATACGAAAGGCTATTGATAAACCTTGGCGTTTTACAGAAGCGTAAAAAGTGCGGTTTCAGAAGGCTAATACATGCACGGTTAAAATCTGCTTGTATTAAGCTTTTTTTCTAAAAAATTTGCGACGGTCCGCAAAGACAAAGAAGGACATGGCACTCAATCACCTCTTCTGTCAGTACGATTTGCGCCTTTTATATAAAAACAAAACTCGGTCAGTATCCAATGTTGATCAAGAATTTATGGAGATATTAGAAGGGGCACGAAATAGATGCGACATACTCATAATTATGTGGTAAAAGTTATCGTCTTTTAAAAAAGGAGCAAGACATGTTTATAAAAGGAAATAATTTTAAAATAGATAGAGCGCCACGAGAAGACAAAAATAAAGTAATGTTGGCGCCTGTTGAACTTTATATAAGGGGAATTGCTTTTCCGACCAATAAGCAAGCTTTATATATCGAAGCAAGGGCAAACAATGCCCCCGAAAATGTCATGAATACATTAAAGCAATTTCAAGATATACAGTATCAGTCAATGATGGATGTTTCGCAGGAGCTAAAACAGATTAGCAGACTCTCTTAGTCTTCGCTTTCTGCTTAAAAAAGACTATTAAATTTTATTCTTTGAATTGAATTAAAACGCTCACAAATGTGATATTGGGTGTCATTAGTTACTAGTGCTTACCTTGTGAGTTCAAAAACCGTTTAAAAAGATGTTTTTTTTACTTATCAAATTTGGTTAAGAAGATTTATTTTACCCACACGAGGTTTTATAAGGATACTAGATATGCGAGTCCATAAGTCTTTAAAAGATTATACATTAAGAACATATAATAAAAATTCTATTTTTAACGATTCATGCAAAGATAAAGCGTTGAAAGTGGGGCTGGGTTCTTTATTGTTGTTATTAAGTGGCTGCTGTTGTTGGTGAAATAAGGGCAGTAATATCACGGGCAAAGCGTACTTGCTGTTTTTAAGGAAAGGAAGATTTTTATGCCCTATGCTAGCAATTCTGAGTTGCCAGATTCGGTTATTAAAAATCTTCCTAGCCACGCTCAGGATATTTATCGATCAGCGTTTAATTCAGCTTGGGAGGAATATAAAAGACCCAAGGCAAGAAGAGACCCTGCAGAAACTAGAGAACAAATTGCTCATAAGGTAGCCTGGGCTGCTGTTAAGAAAAAATATACGAAGGAAGATGATCATTGGATAGAAAAAACCTGATAAGAGGAGAAATATAAACGCACCGCTGGCTAGTACGTAGGTGGCCACGTTTTTGAATTAGAATTTTTTATATGCTTTATATTTTCAGCGGATGTTGAAAATGTTGTGGGTATGTCGTAAGCACATTTAACCAGCAGACCCTGCGCTTCCGCTTGCAGCCCTTGGCCTAAGGCAGCAACACCAACGTTCTAAACAGCTTGCGTGTCGTCGATGGTGGCGCGTAACATTGGCTGAGCCAGCTTGAGAGGAAACTACAAAAGCTTGTGTAGATGGGGGGCTTATCGCCATGTCCTGCCTGCTCTGCGCCTTCATTGACATGCGTTCTTGACGTGACATGCCTTGAGGTAACGAGCGAGCTTGTCACTGACTCCATCTGCCAGTCTTGGTGATGATTCGCGCGGGGCGCCAATAGAAGCAAAGACACAGGCGATAAGGTGAGGATTACATCCCTATCCATAAGGTCCCAGCGCCCCATGTGGATAGAATCAGCGACTAACATTCTTTCGCAGTACCTTAAGATGGATTGTAGCTCTTCAAGTGTAGAAATTCTGGCACACCCGCCCAAGAAATTCCTCTGTAAAGCGAATTCCGCCTGCCTACCATTATCATTATGATACAAGGCTACATCTGTCACAGCAATGAATGGTGATAAGGAAAATTCTGCCGGGTTGCTTCTGCTAGAAGCCGTTCTAGTGCATGATCACCATTAAGGTTTCATATCTAATTTGGCTTCCTCTAAGAGAGTTATATTCATCTACCACACGCCCAGTAATAACTATCTGGGGTTGCAACATACAATATAAGGACCGCATTAGGATCATCATCTATATTAGTGCTACCTATAGGTTGGGCAGCGTAAACTAAATTCAAACAAAAAATCGCAAAAAATATACGGATTTGCATTGTTATATTGAACTTTTCCAACATAAGACATACCCCTTAAATCTTATTAATGGTGGATTATCATCCCTTTTTAAGGTCTGTCAATTAAAATTTGAGCAATAAAATACGCTTAAATTGAGGGATTTGTACTACCCCTTCCGGTTTTGGATATTAATGGGAGCCAGATTTTTTAGTTCGTTGGCATATTCTTTACTTGCTTCAAAGCAGCTGATTTTTTAGGCGACAGTTGCGCCTAAATGGTGTATCTAGGCAATAGACACCAAAAAGTGAGTCTCCCATGCCACACCTCACAGCTCTAAGGGCTGAAGCCTATGAGGTTTTCAACGGATACAATATTCACAAACAGGATGGTCTGTTAGCTTACATGCAACCGCTGATTGCTGCCCTATCTGAAAGGGTATGTTACGAAAATCCTCATTTGGATTATCACAAGGTTTCTCATGCTTACCTAAAGTCTCTCATTGATCAAGTTCCCATCTCCGTGTTTTGTCTTGATAAGGATTTGAATATTACCGGCCTTAGCTCTACCGCGTTAGCTTGGTTAAAAAGTCATTATTACAAAAGAAAAAAAGCTTTTTGTTTTGAAGATATTTTAGGTAAAAAATTTTCAGATGTTTTCAGGCCTTGCCCGAAGCCTTTAGGGATGGCCCTTAAAAGTGCATTGAAAGGCAAAGTTTGGCGTACCCAGTCTCTTAAACATGAAACACATAAGCAATACCATTATAAGTGGCTGCGGTGGGAAGTTTTTCCCTGGCTAAATCAAAATAGTGAAGTAACAGATATCATCGTTTTCTTAGAAGACACAACACCGCATCAGCAATTACTGCTTTCCAATAAAAAACTTCAGCAAAGCAATGAGCTATTGGAAGGATTTAATCTGATTTTTTCTCATGATCTTATTCAACCGCTTCGTCAAATTTCTAATTTCTTAGATATTATTCACGAACATTATGAGAATATTGATACCGATAACGCCTCTATGAATCAAGTTTTTGGAGCTTTGCAAAAGAGCCTTGAACATGTGCGGAATTTAAGTGAAGGCATTGTTCTTTACTGTAAAAATGGAGACTTAACGGTAGAATCTGAACAAATTTCTGTGCAGCAACTAATTCAGGAAATTTATGAAATTAGTTTGAAATCGACCAAATGTCAGTTTAACTTTCAACTTTCTGAAGATGTTTATTTGTATGCCAACCGTACGTGCATGTTACAGCTTTTTCAAAATTTATTTGCAAATGCAATTAAACATAGCGTTGGTGAAAACTGTATTATTACCCTATCTGCTGCAAGGGAAGACAAAAATTTTTACAGGTTTCATTTGCATAATCGCGGGTATTGCCCTGGCTATATTCGAAAACGCAATGTATTTTTGCCCTTTCAATCTTCCACATCTGATGGAGCTGGGCTTGGTTTGATGATTTGCAAGAAGATTATCTTAGCTTATAAGGGGAAAATTACACTTCACTCTGGAAAGCGTAAAGGGACAGTAGTATCTTTTACATTACCTGTTTGTGATCTTAGTACAGGTCAACCTCAATGACGGAAAAATATCTTAATAAACGAGAAAAAAACTGGAAAATTCACTTAACTAATAATACAAGTGCCCGCTACGGTTACTCAGTGTCCATCAACGTTAGGAAGCTATTATTATGACAATTGATCAAAAGGACGAAATACTGGGGAAAAAGGTTACCTTCTTTCGACACAAGATGAATTGGCCGTTAAAAACCCTTGCCTCTAGCTTAGGTGTGTCAATTCAACAGCTTCAACGATATGAAAAGGGCGTCAATAAAATTTCTGCCTCCATGCTGTATCAATTATCAAAAATCTTTAAGATTGAGCTGGCATGTTTTTTTGAAGATTTCGGAGAACATACAGCGGAAGAAGAAGCTACTTACAATATTCTGCTTATAGAAGATAATGCGAGCGACGAGTTTTTGTTTCGAAAAGCATTAAATGATTTTCCAACGAAATTACACATTTACACTATTAATGATGGCCAAGCAGCTTTAAACTTTTTAAGTGATATAAGTAACGATTCCGCCCAAATTTTACCGAAGCCAGATTTAATTTTCTTAGATCTTCATCTTCCATCAGTTCGAGGACTTGACATCTTAAAAGATATCAAGCGGAAAGTGCACTTAAACGAAATACCTGTAATTGTGTTAAGCAGTAGTTTAAATGCTGATGATCGAGCAGCTGCCTATGGCTTGCAAGCAAGCGGATTTATCAGAAAATCATTTTCTTATGATGAATTCAAAAGCCAGCTATGCAGGGCTATGACCTATTGGACTGATGTTGTTGATCTTCCACGTTTTTCAGAACATCATGAACAAACTAATGGAACTGAAGTTGCGTGAGAGAATTTTTACCTCTTTTAAATGAAGGATTATTGTAAGACTTATTAGCTAGCTGAACACAATAAGAAATCTGCCGCTTTGATATTATGCGCTAGATAATAAAGTATTCTGGTACTGCCAGGGGATTCGCAAGTATTTTTTATTCATCGGAGTTCCGATTAATATATTCCATCAAGGTTTGTGAACCAATGGCTGCTTGCATTTCTGACCTTAATGTGATGATTTGGTTAATGTCCTCTACTTCAATGTAATAAATTTTTTGGCCCTTTATGACCCAAACAATTTTTGTAGCAAGTGCAGAATTTTTTGTAAATTGAGTGCTCACGGCAAAATCCTCACCTTTGGGTTCGGCAACAGGATCAGCTAATAGTTTCGCATTCATCATCGCCGATAACTTTCCTGATCCTGCATAGAAATGAAGCAAGTATTTTTTTAAGTATGCTTTCACTTTATTCTGGTCACCCGGCGGTAAAGCCTTATATCCCATTCGCGAAAATACTGCCTGTGCAATACGATCAACATCTAAAAACTTATTTATATATCCACTGAGTTTTTCACGCTTTTGATCATCTGACATATCGCTGTTATTAACAATGTTAAGACATTCAGTAACGAGTTCTTTAATAAATTTAGCGGATTGCTCTTTGCTATTCTTTATTGAGCTAATTTCACTACGAGCATATATCCCCCTTACTGAGAAGAAGAATATGCACGGATAAATAAAAAGGAAGAGGAGAAATACTTTTTTCTTATTATTTTTAGGCATCATTTAATTTACTCCATTTACTAATAATATTAGGAAGTTCTCTCATATCGAAAAATACCTGTAGGGCCCCCGCCTTCAAAAGATCTTCTTGATTTTCAAGAGTAGAATATTGAGAATTTATAAAACCTAGAGCCTTCATGCCTGCTTGATATGCTGCTTGTATACCTACCACACTATCTTCAATAACCAAACATTCCCTAGGAAGCACTAGCATTTTTTTTGCAACATATTGATAGAGATCAGGCGCTGGCTTAGGATGCTTAACCATATCAGCGCTAAAAATATAGCCATCAAAAAAATGAGTAAGATTTTTTGATCTAAGAAATTTTGATAAACGAGCAAAGTGGCTATTGGAAGCCACCGCTTTAGAAATTTTTATCTGCCGCAGAGCCTCAAAAACATAGGGAATAATTTTCACCTCTTTCTCTAAAGTCTTAATAATTTTCTTCTCTACAGTTGCTAGAAACTTAGGAGAAAGATTAATTCCCGCTTCATGGGCAATAGTCTCAAATGCATTTTTGGTCGTCACACCTGCGAACCGCTTTTGATAATTCTCGTTATCTATATTGATATTTAATGTTTTTAAGGCTTCCATTTCAACTCGATTACCTATCTTTTCTGAGTCAAGTAAAACCCCATCACAGTCAAAAATTACTAATTTTATTGGTTGTATAGGATGCTGAGATCCTAATTGTAAGCTACGCATTGTACAAGATATCTCGGAGTAGCTGATAGGAATATATGATAAAGATTCTTAATCTAATACATGTATAAAAGTATATATTTCACTTTGACCCCTTAATTTGAATCAAATCAGCTAACAATGAATCATGGGTTTTTTTAAAAAGTAAATTCAGCTGCCCCGGCTCTCATTCGCTATCATGTGAAATATTTATATATTTCACATATTTTTAATTGCCTCAATGTGAGATGATTAAGCCTGATAAAAGCAGTTGTTGCACTCCAGAAAAGTGAGAGCAAATATGCGGCATTTCTATATATGGGTCGCATTGTTTTTTTTAGCTGCAGGTTTTGCATTCAATCCCTACAGCTCAATTTACTACAGCTGTGGCATTCATAAACTGGCGTTTGATGTGACAACTACGCCTGTACATAAATTAATCGATAAACATCGGGGCGTTAAAAATGTTTAATATTTCCAATATTCTTATGGATACACAAAATAAGATTTCCGCAGATTCACAGAGTTTTCAGCAGGGTTTTTCCTTAAATAATATTTGGGAAAAACTTCAAGAAAAGATGAATTTTGAAACATTTATATATTTGAGCGGGTCAGTACTGAGACTACTTTTTATTGTTTTTCTTTATATAATCATCAGAAAAGCTTTTTATAAATTTGAACCCTCTGCAAAATTCTCTGCCAAAGTATAAAAAGCTGGTGAATGAGGATATGAGATATGTTAGATAAGACTTAAGGATTTTAAGTATTACGATTAAGTTTATGACATCATTTTTAGACCTGATTCGCCGTTCCC
>CANJXJ010000002.1 GCA_947478955.1 Alphaproteobacteria bacterium
AATCAGGTCTAAAAATGATGTCATAAACTTAATCGTAATACTTAAAATCCTTAAGTCTTATCTAACATATCTCATATCCTCATTCACCAGCTTTTTATACTTTGGCAGAGAATTTTGCAGAGGGTTCTTGGTAATTTTAGCTGAATTTTTCTTTATTCTTTTTTTTGTTTAAAATCTTTCATATTGCTGCACACATTTAATATATAGTATCAAATCCAAACTTTTCGCTTGTCACCCTCTTGCTTTTTACCAATCATTCCCTATCATGTAAGAGATGTGCTCTATAAGGATCTGTGGCAGCTATGAGCCCAGCAGACGATGACAACGAAAATCCCTGGGATGTAAAAGGCGACAACGCTAACTCGGGTAAAAAATTCAATAAAAATGATGACCCCAATCCCTTTGGTCGAGGGCGCTCTTCTAATCAACCACCGGAATTTTCCAAAGTAATCAATGAATTTGGAAAACGATTCAAAGAAAGCCGTGGAAACGGTGGTGGTGGCTTTGGAGGAGGGCCGTCTCAAAGCCCAGGGAAAATGTTTGGTGGAATTTTTGCTATACTTGTTTTGGTATGGGCAGGTAGTGGGCTTTATCGGGTCCAAGAAGGTGAAGTTGCTGTTATTCTTCGCTTTGGAAAATTGGTAAGAACAGCATCACCTGGTTTATGTTACAGGTTGCCTGTACCTATTGAGCGGGAAATTATTAAAAAGGTTGCCGTTGTTAACCAGATTGATAGTAACCACAATCAAGAAAGTGATTCAGAGCAAAGCCTTATTTTGACCGGCGATGAAAATATGGTGCTGACCAACTATACAATCATGTGGAAAATTAAAGATATTACCCAATATTTATTCGTGGTACGTAAACCCGATGAAACAATTCGGGCTGCAGCAGAAAGCGCTTTACGTGAAATTATTGGTCAAACAACGGCGGTTAAAGCCTTAACGGATGATCGAGATCTTATTGGTACTCAGGTGCAAGAGCTTTTGCAAAAAATCCTAGATACATATAATGCTGGTGTACAAATTACTAGCTTTCGATTACAAAAGGTATCGCCACCTGCACAAGTGGTTGAAGCATACAATGACATGCAGGCATCTCGTGTGGATGCAGATCGTCTAAGTAATGAAGCACAAAGCTATAGTAATGACATTTTGCCAAAGGCTCGCGGTCAAGCGGAAAGTATTTTACGCGGGGCTGAAGCCTATGCAGCAGAAGTTGTGGCTAGGGCAGAGGGTGAAACTTCACGCTTTACGCAAGTTTTAAAGTCAAACAAGAAAAACCCAACGATAACACGCATTCGCATGCACAGAGAAGTCATGGATCAATTAATGAAACAAGCAACTGTTACTATTGTTGATCATGATTTATCTAAATCGTTGCAAAATTATAACCAGTTAACGCCGGTGCCCTTGTTGAATAAGAAGGAGGGAGCGTAAATGTTAAAAAATATTCCAATGTGGTTACGGTATGTTCCAGTATTTGTTTTGATCCTTCTTGGGGATTCTTTATTTATTGTTGATCAGGTAAAGCAAGCAATTGTATTACGGTTTGGTGAATACCGTCGTATTCATAATGAACCAGGCCTAAAAATGAAAATTCCATTTATTGAAGAAGCGATGCTTTTTGAAACACGAATTTTAGATCATGATTTGCCTCCGATTGAAGTGCTGACTCAAGATAAAAAGCGGCTATGGGTAAATACTTATACACGCTATAAAATTTCTGATCCGTTAAAATTTTTTCAAAGTGTAAAGCCAGCATCTGAAGAAGGCTTACATGTAAGATTAGAAGCAATTATTAGTAGCTCTGTACGTAACGTGCTGGGTAAGGTTGAGCTGGGGACAATGCTTCGCAAAGAGCGCTCAGATAACATGCATCAGATTTTAGAAGAAGTGCGTACTATTGCGGAACCATTGGGAATTCGCGTTATTGATGTGCGGATTATTCGGGCAGAGTTACCAACTGAAAACCGTAATGCAGTATTTGCGAGAATGAATTCTGAACTTGTACGATTCGCTAAAGAAAGCCGTGCAAAGGGAGAAGAGATAGCCATTGGAATTCGCGCCAAGGCCGATAAGGAAAAAACCATTATTTTGGCAGAGGCTAATAAAAAGTCAGAAGAAGTTCGAGGCGGCGGTGACGCTAAAGCCATAGAAATTGCAGCAGAAGCATTCGGAGCTGATCCAGAATTTTATGAATTCTATCGTACTCTTGAATCATACCGCCAAAGTATAAAGCCCGGATCATCATTTTTACTTTCAACAAATAATGGGTATACTAAACACTTAACGGATTATTTACCAAATAAGTGAATAATTTTATTAAAATGATAACAAATTTTTAAAGAGCGAGAGGTTCTATGCGCTTAGCTGTTTTATGCTTGTGTTTTTTCAGTGTGGCTTTGGTGGCAGAAAAGCCAGCCGTACCTGCTACTATTTCTGAAAAAGCAGCATCCCAAAGTACTTTTGATGCCAGTAAAGGTTTTTCAAGTGTGGTGGATAAGCTTTTACCAGCTGTGGTTAGTGTTCAGGCAACACAAGTTGTTGAACAACGGGCAACTGAAGGAGGAGCTATGGCAATGCCTGGTCTTCCTCCTATGGGGCGTATGGGGCCTGGTAATCCTTTGGAAGAACTCTTCCGTGAATTTATGGGACAACAGGAACGTCCACGCAAAATGCAGGCAGTTGGTGCCGGTTTCATTGTCTATTGCGATGGTAAGGTGGCATATGTGGTTAGTAACCATCACGTGGTTTTTGAAGCGAAAACTCTAACGGTTGTATTAGAAGACAAAACGGAAATTCCAGGAACATTATTAGCATCTGATGAGCGTAACGACGTTGCCGTAATTAAGCTTGATTTGAGCCATCTTCCAGCTGATAAGCGTAACCTTCCGACTGTTGATTGGGCTGATTCTGATAAAGTCAAAACGGGTGATTGGGTTATTGCGATTGGTAATCCGTTTAATTTTGGTGGAACGGTTACTGTTGGCGTAGTGTCTCACAAAGGACGCTATGTGCCATCAGGTATGCAGCAAGACTTTGAGTTTATTCAACATAGCGCGCAAATTAACGTGGGTAGCTCGGGTGGAGCGCTGTTTGATATAAACGGAAAAGTAATTGGTATTAACAATGCTATTATCACTAACACAGGTGGAAATATTGGTATTGGGTTTGCTATTCCTTCCAATATTGCGCGTCAAACAGTTGATCAACTTGTTAAATATGGTAAAACACGTCGCGGTCATTTAGGAATTCGTATTCAAGGATTAAATGAAGATATGGCCGAAAGCCAAGGTCTAAAAGATACGGGCGTTATTGTAGGAAGTGTTATTGAAGGCGGTCCTTCGGTAGGAAAACTTGAAATTGGCGATATTATTCTTGAATTTGAAGGTAAAAAAGTTACCGAATCTTACGTTCTTTCCAGAATGGTTGGGGAAACTGAGATTGGTAAATCTATAATGTTGAAAGTTTGGCGTAAAGGTAAGGCCGTTGAAGTCAAAATTAAAGTTGAAGAAATGCCTGAGACCAAAAAGAATGAGGGCAAAGCAAAAATTGCATCTGAAAGTATTTCAGAATCTGTAAATATTGCTGGTCTTGAAATCAGTAAAATTCCAGAAGACCTTAAGGAAGCTTTAAAGGAAACAAATAAAGAGATTCGTGGTGTTATGATTGTGAAGGTTGATCCAAACAGTACGGCTGGGGATCAAGGCTTGTTAAGGAAGGGTGATATTATTGAAGAGGCAAATCATAAGGCTCTTGAATCACCGGTTGATTTTGAATCAATTATTAAGCAGGCAAAAAAAGACAAGCGTAAGAATATTTTGTTACTTATTTCTCGTGATGGTAAACCATCCTACTTACCATTACGCATTGATGGTGATGAAATAGTTTCAAAACCTGTGGATAAATCAGCAGAAAAAAAGCCTGAAGAATCCAAAATAGAAGCTTCAAAGAGCGAAGAACAAAAATCAGAAAAGCCTGAAGCAACAAAGCTTGAAGCAGCAAAGCCTGAGGCGGGTAACCCAGAAGCTCAAAAAAATGAGGCCCCAAAACTTGCACAAAAGGCAGATCAAGTAGAGCGTGAGCAGCCAAAAACTTATCAGGTACCAGAAAATCTTGGGCACCGGGAATTTGAAGAGCCAAAGCAAGATGAGGTTCACGATGTACAAGATGCTGATCATCATGCGGACAAGAAGCATGAAAAAGAAGAGGATTCAAGTGCTCCTCTTGCCACAGATAACAAAAATGCGCTAGAAATAAAAGATAATGATTCATGGACTTCACGTGTAGTGAATAAGTTAAGGTCAATATTTGGAAGAGGTTGATGTTTATTCAAACAGAAGAAACTCCAAATCCTCAGACTTTAAAGTTTATACCAGAAAAATTGGTATTACCTGAGGATTTAGGAATAAGATCCCTTGAATTTAAAAGGAACCAGGACGCATCGGCATCACCGCTTGCTAAAAGGTTGCTTTTTGTCGAAGGAATCGAAGGCGTATTCTTTAGTGCTGAGTATGTATCAATCACAAAGCATGAATCTTTTGATTGGTATGTTTTGAAGCCAGTAATTCTCGGCCTTTTAATGGAACATTTCATTAACGGCCTTCCAATTTATACAGGAAATACTGTCGAGGTTGTGGAAGAATCCGACCCGATTATTAAACAGATTCGAGAAATTATTGACACTCGCGTGCGTCCCTCAGTGGCGATGGATGGCGGGGATATAACTTTTGAATCTTTTAAAGATGGCATTGTTTATCTAAAACTCCAAGGGGCATGCAGTGGTTGCCCAAGTTCAACAGCAACATTAAAATCAGGCATTGAAAATATGCTAAAATATTATGTTCCCGAAGTTCAAGAGGTGTGCAGTTATGCAGAATAGTTTTACGAGATTTTTTCTTCCCTTACTTGTTACTTTAGGCCACTTGCAACCAGCAAGCGCAATGATTGCTCCAAGACTTAATAAGGCGCCTAAGCGGTCAACATTTTCCAAAAAAGATTGCAAGGCATTAATCAAACAACTTGAACAAGAACATGGTATCCCTGAAGGATTACTAGCTGCTATTGGTGCTGTGGAGTCTGAGCATACGCCCTATGCGGTGAATTGCAATGGAAAAGCGCGGATGTTTACAAGTCATGATGCAGCAAAGGCATACGTGCGTGATCTTCGTAATCAGGGAATTATTGATATTAATATTGGCGTATTACAGATTAATTATGCATATCACCAAAAACGTTTTAAAGCGGAAGATCTTTTGAACCCTTATAATAATGTGCCTTACGCGGCTAAGTACTTGGCTTCTTTGCGTCGCCTTCATGGGTCATGGACAAAGGCTGTAAAGTTCTATCATTCCCCGGTTGCGAAGTATCAAAATATGTACTTTGCAAAAGTTATGGGAAATTTGAAACGAACCAATGTGGAAAGCTATCAAATGGTTTCCGGGGTAAAAGCGTCGACACCAGCCAGCGGTATTACTAAAGTAGCAGCTTAATAATTAGATATATAAAAATTCTAGGTGAATAATTTCAATAATCAAATAGCTAAATTTCTTTGGGGAACAACCCTAGCAGAGGCCCAGCAGGTGCTTATTGCACAAGCTGCAAAACAGGCTCAACAAACCAGAGGTAGGGCCCCGTGTCTTGCAGTTATACTGGTAGGTCAACACCCATCAAGTATTGTGTATGTAAGCGCCAAACAAAAAGCGTGTGAAAAAGTTGGTATTGAATCTCGGGTTTTGCGTCTTCCAGATACGATTACTCAACCCAAGCTTCTCGAGCATCTTCTTGAATTAAATAGTGATTCATCGGTTGATGGCATTCTTATTCAATTGCCATTACCCAAGGGGTTGGATGCAAATGCTTTGTTAGATGCTTTAAATCCTGCTAAAGATGTCGATGGTCTCACCCCCTATAACCTTGGATTATTATTCAGTCGGCGCCCAGCATTTATTCCTTGCACACCACTGGGCTGTATGGACCTTATTACACAGGTAATAAATCCCATGGGCAAAAGGGCAGTGGTGTTGGGGCGTTCTCTTTTAGTGGGAAGGACTATGGCTCTTTTGTTAGAACAAGCTAATGCTACGGTTACGATGATTCATTCTTATTCTACAAATGTAAAAGCTATCAGTTGTGAGGCTGATATTGTTGTTGCAGCTATTGGGCAACCTGGCCTTATTACGGCTGATTATATAAAACCAGGCGCGGTGGTTATTGATGTGGGGATTACCCGCCATGAAGATAAGCTTGTAGGCGATGTTCATGAATCCGTAAAAGGTGTGGCGGGCTGGTTAACCCCGGTTCCAGGGGGTGTGGGGCCGATGACGATTACTAAGTTATTAAGTAATACGGTTTTGGCTGCGCAGTTGGGGAATGGTGAATAGTTTCCATGCAGACTAAAGCAATCAAAACTCACAAGGTAAGCGTTGGTGAATCTATAGAAGAGATCCTTGATCAACATCTTACTAGCCTTGAATCGGGTGATGTTATTGCTATTACCTCCAAAATCATTAGTCTTTGCCAGGGGCGGGTGGTGCAAAAGTCATCTATTTCCAAACAGGACCTTATAAAGCAAGAAGCTGATTCTGTTTTGTATACAGAGTCCAATCCCTATGATCTTTACCTAACTATTAAGGATAATATCCTTATTCCTTCTGCTGGTATTGATGAATCAAATAGTAATGGTGTTTATATTTTATATCCCCAAAACATACAGACTGTTGCATATACCGTTTGGCAGTATTTGCGAGCAAAATTTTCTATTGAAAACCTAGGGGTTATAATTATTGATAGCCATACGACGCCGATGCGCCGGGGAGTGACTGGCATTACCCTTGGGTGGTGTGGATTTGAGCCGCTTTATTCTTATGTTAACAAGCCGGATATTTATGGGAACCTTATGCGTGTTACTCAAATTAATATTCTTGATGCTTTGGCAACTACTGCCGTTTTTGTGATGGGCGAGGGGAGTGAGCAAACGCCCATGGCTGTTATCAACAATGCGCCTAAAATATCTTTTGTGGCGCGTCCACCAAGTGTGCAGGAAGAAAGAAATGTAGCAATTTCGATAGCAGAAGATTTGTACGCCCCGTTATTAATGGGGGCTAAGTGGTTGGGTAAAACTGCTTAAATATTTTAGTAATTGTCAGTGAGAAGATTATTTACACATATATTAAAATTTTATATTAAAAATTCCTTCAATCGTATAATATCGACTTATCCATAATAAAACCTTGAATTCATTACTTGTTTTTTTCTATGATAGGAACATGGAATCGAGTAGGGATGAATTTAAATGTCAGATAATCATAGTCCATATATTATTGTTTTAGGTAATGAAAAAGGCGGAACAGGAAAATCTACTGCCGCTATGCATATTATTACATCGCTTTTACGTCAAGGGTATAAAGTTGGCAGTATTGATGTGGATGCTCGCCAAGGAACTTTATCACGCTACGTAGAAAACCGTCGTTTGCGTTCTCAAGCGAATCCAGATGAGCATTTGCCATTGCCAGAACATTATCCGGTATTTCGCTCTGAAAAATCAGTTGTCGAAGAAGCGCAAGTGGAAGATGAAGAAAATTTGAAAGCGGCCTTGGAAAAATTAAAAGAGAATGACTATATCGTTATTGATACCCCGGGAAGTGACATGTACTTATCACGCTTGGCTCATAGCTATGCTGATACATTGATTACGCCGTTGAATGATAGCTTTATTGATCTTGATATGTTGGCACGCTTGAATCCTGAAACCATGGAGATTGTACGCCCTAGTACATATTCAGAAATGGTGTGGGAACAAAAGAAGCAGCGTGCCATTCGGGGCGATCGCCGAGCGATTGACTGGATTGTGTTGCGTAATCGTTTAACTTCTGTGAATTCTCGCAATAAAGAAGAAATGCGCAAAGCGCTAGAAAGTCTTTCAAAGCGGATTGGGTTCCGCTTGGTTGCAGGGTTTGGTGAACGGGTGATTTTCCGTGAATTATTTTTAAATGGCATTACCTTGCTAGATTTACGTGAAACCAGAATTGCCATGAGCTTATCGCATATAGCGGCTCGCCAAGAATTAAATCAACTGCTAGAAATGATTCAAATACCGAAGCAAAAAAAGAAGGCTGCTTAATGATTAAAACCGCTGTTTTTCCCGTAGCAGGCCTTGGAAGTCGTTTTTTACCGGCTACAAAAGCTATTCCTAAGGAAATGTTGGTGGTTATAGATAAGCCATTGATTCAGTATGCGGTTGAAGAAGCAAAAGCTGCAGGCATTGAGAAATTTATTTTTATAACGTCTCAAGGTAAAGAAGCAATTGAGGATCATTTCGATAGTCACAGTGGGCTTGAATCAATTTTAGAGGCGCGTGGAAAAGTTGAAGACTTAGAAAAAATTCGCTCTGTTCGTATTCCAGAAGGCCAAGCATTATTTATACGTCAACACGAACCACTGGGATTAGGGCATGCGGTATGGTGCGCACGTCATTATATTGGGGAAGATGCATTCGCTCTTTTATTAGCAGATGACCTTATTCAATCAACAACACCTTGTTTAAAACAAATGGTGAAGTCCTATTCTGAAGATGATGGCAACATGGTAGCAGTTATTGATGTGCCAAAAAATGAAGTAAGCCGTTATGGTGTATTGGATATCGCTTCCCAAAGTGGCTTAAAAGTACAAGCAAAGGCTGTAGTTGAAAAACCAGATGCGAAGAATGCCCCATCCTCTACAGCCATTATTGGCCGTTATATTTTGCGCACCTCAATTTTTGAACCATTAGGATTTAAAAAACAGGGCGCAGGCGGTGAAATTCAGCTAACTGACGGACTGCAATCTATGTTAGGAGCAAATGTTTCATTAACAGGGTTTCGGTTTAATGGTGACCGCTATGATTGCGGTACCAAAATTGGTTGGCTCCAGGCGAATATGGCGTTGGCTGCTGCTGATCCAGAGTTGCGCCCCCATTTAGAATCAGTGTTAACAACTCTAAAAAGACCTTTGACGGCGTGACGCATACTCCTAACCCTGTTATTTTACGTGAATATGACATCAGGGGAACATATGGCGAAAACCTATGTGATGCTGACGCTACTTGGTTGGGTGAGAGGTTCGGGAGCCTTTTATATGAAAATGGAGGGCGTAAGGTTGTTGTCTGTCGTGATGGCCGAAAAAGCTCGCCAGCGCTTCATCAATTTTTATGCCAAGCTTTAATTAACTGTGGTCTCCAAGTTATTGATATTGGCGTTGGCCCTACACCAATGAGCTATTTTGCTGGCTATGAATTGATAGCCGATGCAACATTGATGATTACTGGTTCCCATAACCCCAAAGACGACAATGGCATTAAAATCACTATTGGCAATAGTCCTTTTTTTGGATCTCAAATCCAAGGGCTGCTGAATCAGGCTGTTGTGGAAAATCTGGGTGGTGGTCACGAACACGTTGATATTATTTTTAAAAAATATATAAAAAGGTTGATGCAACGCCATACTTTCAAAAAATCCTTAAAAATTGCTTGGGATGCGGGTAATGGTGCGGCAGGACCTGTTGCAAAAGCACTTTCTTCAGCACTTCCTGACCATGAACATATTTTGTTATTTACAGTTATTGATTGTGATTTTCCTAACCATCATCCTGATCCAAGTGTTCCCCAAAATATGACGCACCTTATTGAAGCTGTTAAAAAACATAACTGCGATATTGGCTTTGCGTTTGACGGGGACGGGGATCGTGTTGGGGTTGTTGATGCGTCTGGGCGTATACTTGCTGGTGATGAATTGGTTGCAATTTTAAGTGGGGCAATTTTGCTGGAATCGCCCGGTGGAACAATCATTGCTGATGTTAAATGTAGTAATAATACTTTTAACGCAATTACTGCTGCAGGAGGAAAGCCCATTATGGGGCGTACGGGTCATTCGTGGATCAAACGAGCCATGGCCGAACATCATGCAGTGTTTGCTGGCGAAATGAGTGGGCATATGTTTTTTAAACATAGTTACTACGGTTTTGATGATGGTTTATATGCTGCAATCTTTTTGATCGATTATATTCAAAAGTTAGAGGGTAATTTTTCTACTCTGGTTACTCAATTGCCAAAAATATATAGCACTCCTGAAATACGAATGCCTTGTGGAGAAGAGGAAAAAACTACAATCATTGATGATCTGAAGCAAAAGCTTGATGGGGCAGGGAAAACTTTTAATACTACCGATGGTGTGAGGGTTGAAGAACCTTATGGTTGGTGGCTGGTCCGTGCATCTAATACCCAAAGTGCTTTAATTATGAGAGCAGAAGGTAATACTGAAAAAGATTTAGAGTTTATCTTAAGTGAAATGTATAATTTTGGTTTGAACATTTCCTAAATAAAAATATTTGTAATGTATTAGTTCTTAAAAAATTTATGGGGATTTAATGTATAATTTCATTTTATTGAGACGGAGAAGGGGTAAGCTCAGCCCAAAATTTTTCCATTGCTTCTAAATTTTTTATAATTTTTTCAAGTAAGGCCTTATTACGACTTATTACATATTGGTTAATTGTTTGATGAAGATGGTCAAAATGGCGCTGTAAACTTTTTAGTCCTTCTTTCGTGTCATCATTTTGAGGTTTGGTGAGGGACTGGTTAATGTACCCCTCCATGATATCAGAGAGTGCAATTGCTCTATAAATGCATTTTTCTCCAAGTTCTATACTTTCCGCAACCTTGTAGGTTCTAAATAAATGGTCGCTCTCTTGTAACTGTTGATTGATTTTTTTTAAAACAGCTGAAATTTGCTGGTTAACCGTTAAGCTTTGTGTGTGAGATTGCTTGTAGCGATTATACATAATGTATTTCCTAATGCTTATTGCTATTAAACATATTCTCAAGCTGCTGAGAGAACTGTTCATATTTTGTGCGTGCTGCATCTAAACGAGCAGCTTGCGCTGTCCATTTTTTTTCAATACGTTCAGCTTCTTTTTCTGCCTTTTCAACTTGTCCTTTTAATTTGTCATTTAATTGCCGCACTCGCCTTACTTCAGTAGCAAATTCTCCAGTAGTTTTGTCTAGGATTGAATCTAATTTTTTAGTAACCTTATCTGCTATACCTTGAGTTGCAACGAGTGTGAAAACTTTAGACTGCCCATCGGTTAAGGTGTTTCCTGAGTATCCTATAGAAATGTTTTGAAACACGCTATCAGCAGGGCCTTCAAGGCGGTAAGCACTTGTTTGTAAAACATCTCCCGTATCAACCGTTCCGCATACAAATTTTGCGTAGTACTCGTCACCGGTTCTTTTAAATGTAACTGTTATTGTTTCTCCGGCGATTGAGTCGGACAACGAAGGCCCCAGATCCCATACACGAAAATCAGTGTTAGAAACTACCGGATAGTTCCCAAACAATTTTTTGACTTTTTCAAAGTTATTAGTAATTGCGGACAAAAGCTTATTACTATCAATTATCGCATATGTTCCAGCTTGAAAGCCGGTGGCGGCTTCATCATCTTCCAGGCCAATATCTTGCCATGAAAAATAATCTCCACTGGAGCCGCCTACAAGGGTAGCGTTAAAAATTGTGTCCAATTGCTCACTGAGACGCTTAATTAAGGGCGAGCGTAGCATAGAAGCTTCTGGATCGAGGGGGTTTCCTTCATTGTCTACCATTAGGTTTCTATTTAAAACCTCACGAAGTTCATTATATTGTTTAAATAGTGAAACAATTTTATCAACTACGACTTTTGAATTTTCAGTAAGACTAATATTTAAATTGTCATAGGTAGCGCCGCTATTTAATGTCGGGCACAATAGTTTTAAGGTAACCCCAGGAATTAAACCGGTGACAGTATTAGAGTCAAAATAATAGGTCTTAGTTACCAGCCCGTCTTCACCTGACTTTACATCATATTCAATTTTTGCCTTTATTTCGTTAAGATCTGCTAATGGTGCAACATTAATTCCAAAATTTGTTGCTAAAAGTCCGTCAGTGTCAGTGAAAGTAAGAGCAGTGGCAAGCGTAGTTCCATTGATAATTAGGTTAAATTTTGAGGTTGAGCCATCTTGGATAACCTGTGCTTGCACGCTTGCCTGGGCATTATTAATATTTGAAACGATATTGTTTAGGCTCTCAGTGGCTACCACTGTAATAGGTATGCCATTAATTATAAAGGTACCAGCAAGGTTTAGAGCTGTAGTAGCATCAGTAATCTCAGTTGCGGCTTGGTCTTTAATATATTCGCTACTAATTCTGGAATCAACCGTAGCAAGCTGCTTTATGCGAATTGCCATTGAGTTTGTTGTGGCTTTGGCAACTCTATTATCAATGGTTACATCCACATAATTTGATTGAGTATATTCTCCTGACTTTACTACTGTGGCTTGCAAATCTTTAAATGCATTAGGCGTAGTAGATATCACTCCAAGGTAATTACTAAGTGCTACTGCATCACTACGCAAGGTCTGGATTTTTGTTTGCAACTCAGAAATTGCAGGAATAACTACAGTTTTATTTTTTTCTATAGCGGCACTTTGCTTTTTGACACCTGCAAGTGTTGCTTCTTTGAGTTGTTCAGCAACTTCAAGTGGATCAAAACCATCAATTTTTCGTCCCATACGTACAGGTTTTTTACCCGAAGGGTCAATAATAGCCTTACCCATAGCGAATGTGGATCCGGACATATAGGATACCTAATATTTGTGTTGTATTTTTATATACAAGAATCATGCCAAGAGAAATTATGCTTTCAAGAGCAGATGAGAAATTTTAAAAGGAGCTGTTTCCTTTCTGTGAACCGGAAAAAGCGCTTTTAAGCAACCTTGTAGCGGTGAGTAAGGGCGGTAGCTAGGGTCCCGTCATCAAGGTAATCTAGCTCACCGCCGACTGGCACGCCGTGGGCTAGACTTGAAATATTATCTACATAAGGGGAAATACGTTCCCGTATATAGTGCATAGTAGTTTGTCCATCAAGGGTGGCGCTTAGGGCAAAAATTGCCTCTTGAAAGGGAGTGGTTTGAATTTTTGTCAGGAGGGGCTGCAGGTTTAATTGATCAGGGCCTATGCCTTGTATGGCTGACAAATTACCTCCTAAAACAAAATATTGCCCGCGGTAGGTATTAGAGCGCTCCATCGCCCACAGGTCGCTCACTGATTCGACAATACATAGGGTGTGGGAATCGCGTTTAGGATCACGGCATAAACTGCAGGTGGTATGAGTATCAAGATTAAAACAGCTTTGGCAAGTTTGAATGGTTTTGTAAGCATTGCCAATCGCTTCAATAAGCGGTGCCATGTGAGATTCTTTTTTTTGCAAAAGATGCAATGCTGCCCTTCGTCCTGATCGGGGGCCAAGGCCTGGAAGGCGGCTTAGAAGCTGGATCAGTCGTTGAATTTCAGCGCTGTTCATTGTAAAGTTTTGCAATACACATAGTATTTAAGTAGCATGGTTTTAATGGTTGAGACTAGTCCCATTCGTATTGGTACACGCAAGTCTGCTTTGGCTATGGTTCAAGCTCAACAGGTGATTGCTGCTTTAGCGGTGGCTTGTGAAATTATTCCTATCATTAGTTCAGGTGATAAGGTTGCTGGGCCGTTACGTGACCATGGGGGAAAGTCTCTTTTTACGAAAGAGCTTGATTTAGCCTTGTTACAGGGCGAAATAGATTTGGCTGTCCATTCAATGAAAGATGTGGAAACTCCTTTGCCAGAAGCTCTTGAAATAGCCGCCGTACCTGATCGAGAAGATCCGCGCGAGGTGCTGATTACTAATCCCTGTTTGAAACAAGAAAATTTCGAAACAGGCATGACAATTGGCACATCATCTTTGCGTCGTGCGCATCAACTAACCTTGCATTATCCCAATATTACGATTATGCCCTGTCGAGGTAATATTCAAACCCGTTTGCAAAAATATAGCAATAGAGACTTTGATGGAATTATTCTGGCCCTTGCCGGTTTAAAACGGATGGAGATTTTTAATAATGGAATAATTGAGGGCATACAAGCGAATGTGCAAGTGCTGGATATTAATAAGTATATACCAGCGCCAGGGCAAGGGGCATTGGTGGTGGTTAAACGAACCAATGATCATCGATTCAATGATATCTTAAAAATAGTCAATCACCCGGATAGTTTGCTGGCGATTCAAATTGAGCGTGCCGTGGTTGACGCTTTAAATCTTACTTGCCATGACCCCGTGGGAGTGTATTCAAAGGTTAGCGGCAATGAATTTTTTGTAAATTTTATATTATTTACAGCACATGGTTTTGTGGAGCAAATGATTCAAGGACCCTTGGAAAATCAACAACAGTTGATTCAAGATTTTGTTGAGCGCGTATCCAAATTCAGAAGGTAAATCAACACAGATGTAAAAATCTCTTGCGAGTTTGGAAAAAGCCTGTAATATTCTCCTATGTATTCACTATTGTGGATGGGTGGCCGAGCGGTTTAAGGCACCGGTCTTGAAAACCGGCGAGGGTGTGAGCTCTCCGTGAGTTCGAATCTCACCCCATCCGCCACCCTGCGCTAAGGCTTCGGGTGGTAAGTTATGGATTTGTTATATTTTTCTCGAAGTAATTCTGCGGGAAGTTTTTACAAAGCTTCTAGTACAGGAGTATCGACCGAAGTGTTTATCAAAGCCTTGCGCAAAGATAAACTAATTTCATGTTTCAAATAGTTGAGTTTAATGATTGTATCGTTACATCGACAGTTATTCAGAATAAGAAGCATGATTCGTTTTTACCGAAATCCTGTATTTTTATGCCTAATGGCCATGGGTTTTACCAGTGGAATACCATTCTTACTTACCCTTTCAACTTTAAGTATTTGGCTTTCCGAATGTGGATTTGACACCAAAGCGATTGGTATATTTACCGCCGTAAGCTTGCCCTATGCCTTTAAATTTTTATGGGCACCGTTAATTGATAAAGTGAAACTTCCAATTTTTTTAAGTTTGCATCCCATTAAGCGATTTGGGTTGTTAGCAGTGCTATGCCTTATTGCTAGTTTGGTTTTGCTAGCTCAGCTTGATCCTGTTGAAAATCTTATGGGAGTTGTCTTTGCTGCTACCTCTGTAAGTTTTTTTGCAGCAACCCACGATATCGTGCTGGATGCATTGCGTATTTATGCATCTGACCCTAGGCAAGTCGGCGGAGGAGCTGCGTCAGAATCAATTGGTTTTCGTATAGGCATGATCACATCGGGCGCAGGGGCTGTGTATTTATCTTTGTGGGTAGGATGGCAGGGGGCATATATCGCTATGGCAATGTGTTGCGCTGCTGGAATTTTTGGGTTGCTCCATATGCCTGATCCACCTTCCCAAAACCACAAAAGCAAAAGCAATAATTTTTGGCAAGAAACCTTTCTCAATCCTCTGATGGACTTATTAAAAGCTCCGGTTTTTGTACCACTTATTGGGTTTATTTTAACCATTAAAATCGCGGGAACGGTAATGAATGCTCTAGGAGCACCATTTTTATTTTCCTTGGGGTTTTCTAAGCTTGAATATGCATCTATTACAAAAATTTATGGTGTTGGAATGATGTTGTTTGGCAGTTTTGCAGGTGGATTAATTGTGCATCGCCGGGGTACTGTATTTTGCTTAAAGCTATCCACCGTATTGCAAATGCTGGCGTGCACATTCTTTGCTGTATTGGCATCACTGGGGCAGCATCATGTTGATTTACTTATCTTAACGCTAAGCATTGAAAGTTTTTCTTCAGGGCTTTTGGCCACCGGGTTCATTAGTTATTTGTCGTTATTTTGCAAAAGCCCCTATGTGGCTAGCCATTTTACGTTGTTGTATTCTTTGGGATCATTATCACGCGTGCTTGCATCGATTGGGGCCGGCTATGTGGCAGCACACTTTGGCTGGGTAGTATTGTTTTTGGCATCCTCAGCAACCTTATTGCCGGCATTGTGGTATTTGCAAAGGATGTTGGAACGAGAGAGTTAGCCATTGCTTTGCATTGTCTGGACTTAAGTCTATCAACACCTTCAATAGATATTTTTACAGCTTCTTATTTTTAGTGTCTGGCAACTTTGCCATTGGAGAAATTTTTAAAGCGCGCCTACATATTTAAATTCAGACTTGTTTAAACTTAGCGCTGCTTATGTTAAGGTGTTAATCATTTGAACTTTATTTGCGATGCGTATTTTTCCTCAAAATTTTATCCAAGGCGTATTTTTAAGCCTTAAGGATTTGTATATTGTTGTTATGGCAGGGGGCGCATTATTATCCTTTTTAGCAATTAAAAGCTATTCAATTTTCGATAATTCCATTAATGCCTCGGCGCCTCAGGTAACTAAAAACTGGTTAGGGTGGGGAGGAGCATATTTTGCTGACGTGTGTTGGCAATTCCTTGGAATTTTTGCGTACGCAGTCCCTTTTATTTTAGGGTTGCTTGCTCTGCGAGCAGCGACGAGTTATTTTAGTCGATCTTTTTCCTGTTCCTTTGGGCTTCTTACATTTGGAATTTTTCAATTTCTGATCGCCTTTACCTATTATCAAAATTTTGTAATGAGCGGATTTAAACCGGTGGGCGGGGCGTTAGGTTTAGTGATTCTTAAAAGCTTGGAAAATTTTCTAGATACATATCAACTAAAAGAGTGGCTTGAAGAATTTGTGTTTGTGACAGGGCTGAGTGGATTCTTTTGCATGGTTTTTGGGCTGGGTATTACGGAAGCTCATATAAAAGGTATAAGGATAATTTTTAAAAAAATTATCACATGGGGGCAATCAAGATTTACGGCATCTGATGAATATATATTTCAACGACCTGCATTTTTTAATAAAAATATACAAGTTACTTCTGAACCAGCAATTGACCCTTCTACAAACCCCAATGACTCTATTGAAGATGGTTCTTCAGAAAATCTTATGCAGAAATACGGGGAGACTAAAAAACCTAAATCTCATGATTTTATAAAAAAACTTCATAAAGCAGCCAACGCTAGAGAGGATGGTTATGTTTATCCCCCGGTTGAGTTGCTTGACGATACCCAACAGAAAAAGATCATAGTTGATTCTCAGGATCTTCAGCAACAGGCTGCAAAGCTTATGGAAGTTTTGCAGGAATTTGGAATTAACGGCGAAATCACAAGTATTCGTTCTGGACCAGTTGTGACCATGTATGAATTAAAGCCGGCGGCAGGCATTAAAACTGCAAGGGTTATCGGTTTGGCAGATGATATTGCTCGGTCGATGAGTGCTATTTCTGCACGTATTGCAACAGTGCCTGGACAAAATGTAATTGGAATTGAGTTGCCAAATGCTAAGAAGCAGACTGTTTATATGCGTGACCTGTTGTTGCAAAGTGAATTTAAGAATGCAACGGCCATATTGCCTTTGGTATTGGGCCAAGACATTGTTGGTGTGCCAATTATTGCTGACTTGGCTAAAATGCCCCACTTGTTGGTAGCGGGGACAACCGGATCAGGTAAGTCTGTTTCGGTTAATGCCATGATTTTATCTATTTTGTTTAGGTTATCTCCCGATGAATGTCGTTTCATTATGATTGATCCTAAAATGCTCGAGCTTTCTGTTTACAACGATATTCCGCATTTGTTAACGCCTGTGGTGACAGAACCTAAAAAAGCCATTGTTGCGCTGAAATGGGCAGTTAAGGAGATGGAAAACCGTTACCGAAACATGGCAAAGCTTGGGGTGCGTAACATTGACGGATATAATACGCGGCTCAAAGAAGCTAAGGAAAAAGGAGAAATTATTGCAAGACGTGTGCAAACTGGTTTTGATCCAGATACGGGTCAGGCAATTTTTGAAAATCAGGTGCTTGATTTAAAACCATTGCCCTATATTATTATCGTGATTGATGAAATGGCTGATCTAATGATTGTGGCTGGCAAGGAAGTTGAAGCTGCGGTCCAACGTTTGGCACAGATGGCTCGTGCTGCAGGGCTTCATTTAATTATGGCAACTCAGCGTCCCTCAGTGGATGTGATTACAGGTACTATTAAAGCAAACTTTCCCACCCGGATTAGTTTCCAAGTAACATCTAAAATTGATAGCCGAACAATTTTGGGTGAACAGGGGGCGGAACAGCTTTTAGGACAAGGTGATATGCTATATATGAGTGGGGTAGGGCGCACAATCCGTGTGCACGGACCATTCATGAAGGATACCGAAGTAGAAACAGTAGTGGCCTTTTTGAAGGAGCAAGGTGAACCAGCTTACGTGGATGATGTCACTGTTGATACGGAAGATATGTTTTCTTTGGCGGGCGACACAGGAGAGGGGGGTGACCCAATGTTTGCACAGGCTGTAGAATTAATTAAGCGAGAACAAAAAATTTCAACAAGCTTTATCCAGCGTCACTTTCAAATAGGATATAATAAGGCTGCGCGTATTGTTGAGCAGATGGAAAAACAGGGAATTGTAAGTGCTGCTAATCACCAAGGTAAGCGGGAAATACTTGTATCTTAAAACTAGCTTCGGTATAATGCATAGAAACCTTGCAAGGGTTTCAGCGGATTGTATTAATTTAAAAATAACGGTTATAGTAGGTTCATGAGAGACGATTTTAGCCAAGCCAATCGCTCACAAATGACAGTGAGTTTTATGCCCCCAAGAACAATTGTTTTGGTTGGGTTGATGGGTAGTGGAAAAACAAGCATCGGAAAGCGTTTAGCAAACAGGTTAGAGCTTTCTTTTTTTGATTCAGACCTTGAGGTTGAGCAGGCAGCTGGTTATCCGATTAAGGAAATTTATGAAATTTTTGGCGAGCAAGCTTTTCTCGATGGAGAACAGCGCGTTATTAAACGTTTGCTTGATCAACCAACTCATGTGTTAGCAACAGGGGGCGGGTCTTTTACTTATGATCCCACAAGGAAAATTGTTAAAGAAAAAGCTATTTCTGTTTGGTTGAAAGCTGATATTAATACCTTGGTTGCAAGAGTATCTCGGCGCACGGATCGTCCTATGTTCAATGATTCTAATCATCAAGAGGTTTTAGAAAAGTTGATCGCTGAGCGGTATCCAATCTTTGAAGAAGCTGATGTTCATGTCCAAACTTTGGATGAGCCGACGAATGCTACGGTTGATCGTGTTATTCAGGCAATGAGTGATTTCATTCGGGCGAAATATCCAAACTACTATGTTTTAAAATCTGTATAATTACATAGAAGTATTGGGTTAGGGGAAGGGCATGTTTTTAAGAAACCTATCCTGTCTTGTTGTGCTAGTAGCTATGGCGTGCAATGCAGCAACATCACCTGCATCTAAGCCAAAAGACTATATTCTTGATAATCTAAAACATTTACACAAGCTTGTCAGGAAGAAGAAGTCAGCAAAGCCAGTTCTCCCCTTGGGCATTTTATTTGACGAGTATGTAGATGACACGAAAGAATTATTAAAGATTTTAGATGAACAAAGCCTAAACGAAAAACAGGACGCAAAAAAAGAAGAAGTCGTAAAACAAATTGCCCATTACATGGCGGTGCTACAAAAGCTTTTAACAATCATGAATAGTAATCAACCGGAACCCCTTAAAACTTATTGCCACGCTGAGCGAGGGGATGCTTTATGGGGAAGTTTGTGTGGTGATCGTCCTGCAAAACGTGTGTTACGTCCTGAAAGGCTTCTTAAAAAATATGAGAACGAGCAAGCGTCTGGTCTTGTCAAAATTCACTATGCCGATGAAGATGATAATCTTCAATTAGATATGGGTAAGCAATAACATGCTAACCCTTTTTATTATCTTCTTTGTTTTGCTCTTAAGTTCTTCTTTTTTTTCAGCATCTGAAACAGCAATTACGTTTGCGTCCAGAGCTAAGTTGCATCAACTTGCAAAAGCTGGAAATAAATCAGCAAAAATTATTCGTGATTTACAGCAACGCCTCAGCATGGTAATTAGCGCTCTTTTGGCGTATAACACATTGTTAAACGCTGCAATTGCATCAGTAGGTGCCAGTCTAACCTTTGATTTTTTTGGCGAAAACTCAACTATGGTAGCTTTTGGTGCATCAATTTTTGCAGGAACAATTGTGTTAGTATTTGCAGAAATGCTTCCAAAAACTTTAGCTGTGCATGATACCATTCGCTTTTTAATGTTTGCAGCGCCTGGGATTCGTTTTTTTTATAATTTATTTTTGCCTTTCAATAAGGCTTTATCTTTATTTGTTACTTGTTTGCTGAGACTTTTTGGATCAAAAGCTACGCAGGAAGATCAACATGCTAGTATGGATGAGCTTCGTGGTGCCATTGATATGCACGATGGGCCGGGCCAAGATACGCCCCATGAAAAAGCCATGTTAAAAAGTATTTTAGATTTAGGTACTGTGCAGGTTTCTGAAATTATGGTGCATCGACAAAATGTGACTATGGTTAATGCGGATGATTCTCCAACAGAAATTGTTGATCAGGTGTTGGCGTGTCCTTATACACGTCTGCCTGTGTGGCAGGGAAATTCCGATAATATTGTGGGGGTTATCAACACAAAAGCATTGTTGCGTGCGGTGCGTGCACATTCTGGAACATTGGATGATTTAAACATTGTTGATATTGCCCATAAGCCCTGGTTTACTCCTGAGAGCACTGACCTTTTAGAACAGCTTCATGCTTTTCGTCAGCGACGGGAGCATTTTTCTTTGGTTGTTGATGAGTATGGTGCCCTGATGGGAATCGTAACACTTGAAGATGTTTTAGAAGAAATTGTCGGTGATATTGCTGACGAACACGATGTTAACGTGCGTGGCGTTCGCCCCCAGCCTGATGGTAGCTTTGTTATCTACGGGAATGTCACTATTCGTGACTTAAACCGTCAGTTTGATTGGGAGTTGCCAGATGATGCAGCTGCTACTATAGCAGGATTATTGATTACTCAATTTCGCGTGTTGCCGACAGTTGGCCAAATATTTAATTGGCGTGGGTTCAGATTTGAAATTTTGAGACGTCAACGTAACCAAATTACGTTGGTTAAGGTGACGCCCCCCTTATCCCCTCAGTTAGTTCGTAAGTAGCTTATTGCAGTTAATCCTGCAGAATTGCTGAATGTTGTATCCAGCTTGTTGTGAGCTGTTAATATATGCTTTCCTTGTATTTCTTCATGCTGCATCTTGTACGCTACAACTGATAAAAGAGTTGAGATACCTAGAATAGCCATAAATTGCAGCATGAAATCCTCGTTGGTTGTTTTGTCTATAACTCAACTGTGCCATGTAAATTATTAATGGATAGTTAACCGATATTCACTTATAAAGTGATATTGGTAAGAAAGTTTTTTGGTGGTTTTTCAGGCTTCGCAATGGACCAAATATCTTACTTGCGGCGAAATGTGTCCAAGGTCACAACGTTTGAGCCATCCTTAGAATCTTCAGCTTTTTTGTCAGACTTTTTATCTGCAACAGCCTTATCACCTATGATGGTTTTGCCAATAACTTCGGGAGTTTCTTCAAGCAGTGGACTAAATTGCAGGCCAAATTTTACAGAAGGATCCACAAAGCTTAATAGTGCTCCATAAGGTACATACAGCTTTTCATGGGCATCATCAAAGCATAAGGTAACTGTAAAGCCATTTTCATCGGCGCCTAGATCCCAAAATTCGTACTGCAAAACAATAGTGACTTCATCACCGTATTGATCACGCAGATAATCAGGAATTTCAACGCCAGGATGTTCTGTTGCAAAGGTAATATAATAGTGATGATTGCCGGGTAAACCATTTTTTACAGTGTAGGATATGGTTTTGTAAACAACATCACGCAAGGCTGTTTGTACCATTGCCTCGTAATCTAATGGGTCTTTTGCCACGGTAATGCTCTCCTTAAATTCCACTTTATAATAGCGGGGGATATTCTGTTGCAAGGCTACCCCCCAAGCCCCTAAGAGGCTACCGCTTCAACAAACAGAGTTTGTTTTAGGCAGCAGCTGCAACAACAACCATAGGGTTATTGCTGTTATGAGCAGTAGGAACGAAGAAATTGCTATTCGCAGTTTCTTTTGTTGCTACAACTTCATCCTCTTTACGAGTGATCATATATCTGACACTTGTAAAAGTTAGTCCGATAACGACGGTACCATGCCGAGCGAAAGATCCATCTTTACCACGCGTGTCGATCCTATGTCGCCCCCATAAAAATGGTGGAGGCGCCGGGTACCGCCCCCGGGTCCACTACGCCTATTCCATAAACCGTTTATCGCTATAGATGCAAGCATCAGTTTAAATATAGTAGCTTCTGGGAATATTTCAAGGTTTTGATTGCATTACTTTTTGATAAGCTGGTGAGCTGTCACTGAACTTAGCAATATATTGCCGTAGTAATGAGGATATTCCTCACCACCGGGACGGTTTGCCTCAATTTTTAAGAAGTCAGGCCTTAAGGTACCACCGTCAATTTCTAACAAGTAGCATTCATCACCATTAAAGAATTTTTGCCAAATTTGTTTCCATTGATGATGAAAACTCAAATGAATAAATCCATCTTGCTGATCAAGTTCAGAACCTAAAAAGACTCTTTCTTTTTCGAAACACTGCCATTGGATTGGCGTTAGAATTTTGAAAAATCTATTTTCCATATGTTTATTCTCTTTAAATGTAGTGCTGCACGCATTTAATAGAATACCAATCAGAAAAATTAAAAATTTCTGTTTCATGGTATTCTACTTTAAATATTTCCAATTTGTTAATGCTAGCCTATGAAGCTTTATAGGGCTAGGGGCATTATTTTAGAAAAATACTGCTTGAATGTTGAAGCATATCTACTGCATATGCATTATGCTAACCCAGGTTATCTAATATAATAACCTGGGGGAGCATGTTTTAAAAACGCCACTCAGCTTTGAAGCCAAAGTTATGTTTTGTTCGATAACGTTTAAGGGTTAAGATGTAGCTTGCTAATAATTTTAGCTGGTTGTATTGCATCGAGCCATAAACAGTAAAGTAATGTGAAATTTTTCCTGGATTGGGGCTTGTGCTTTTACTTTCCATGCCAGTGCTTATCATTTTCTGGCGAACCTGAGGTGACTTCGAGATAACTTCATTACCTATTTCATAAACTCCTGTCAGTTTATAGACAAATTGATCTTTCTGACCTTCACCTTTCCATTTATGGCGAAACCCTATCCCTCCATATACTTCACATGTTTTTGAGTTACTTTCATAATAGTGATTGCTTTGATAGCTTCCGCCTGTTTCATCGTATGCTTTAATTTTGTCAAGAGACATAGAAAGGCCTAAATTTGGCCTTACGGATAACCCTTGTATAAGCTTCATTCGGTAAGATGTTTCCGCATTGTAATGGAATGCTGCTGATTTTTTTTTACCGTTTGTAACGTCGCCCGCTGTCGTGAGACGGTCAATATTTTGCACACTCGGCTTGTACTGGGCAACAAGGTCATATCGAAAACCATTTTTCAAAGATAAAGAATGATATAGGCTCATAAATTTGTGAGCTTGTTTAGTTTTATTACGTTTATCATTATCCATCTGGATTGCACCTGTACTTGAGCCTACGTATGCGCCAAGGACCCAGCCTTCCGTTTCTGATGCAACCTGTGCTCCTAACAAAACACCAATATTTTGATCTGCTAATCCAGAAACGTCTCCTATCTTTTTAGTTTTTCCCGTAATATAAAATGCTTCCATCCAAATACGTGTCTGCTCATTAACAACCTCAACTGGCCCATCCTCGCTAAGTTTTTGTGCTAGATTTTGCAGTTCATTTTGTTTAGGAGCTTCCTTTGTATTTGTAAGTTTGTTATGTACTTTTAAAGGAGAAGCTACCAATCCCTTATATCGATTTTCTACCATACGTGCCAATTGCAATAGCCTAGATCTCAACGAATCTGAGGGCCCTCTGGATGTAAAATCAGATGATTCTTTTGCATTTAAATTCGCGTTATTATTTGCTAGAGGCATAATGATCTCATTAGGGGTGCCACCTGATGGGTCACCTGGTATATCAGGTGCTTCATCATCCTCCACTGGAACAAACTGCGCCCCCCCAGCTGGATTTCCTGGTGCTGGTATAAAGGCCCCTGGTGCAGCAGCAAATATATTTGAATGGTATAGCCATAAGCACAAGGCTCCATAAGTTAGTAAACGCATAAAAACTCCTTCTTTTATGTTGTGCTCAAAGATTTTAAAAAACTTCAAACTCACACATTTATTTCCCCCTATGTGTTTCCAGTGCGATACTAGAAAATAATTTATTAAAATATGATTAAAGGGCGACATAAAAAATAAGTATTTTTATGAAAAATTATTGAAATGGCTCTGAATAAGGCTAAGGCGATGGTTGTGATTATTGTTAAAATTATGAAAAAACTAATAAAAAGCTATATTAATTAATTTTTAAGATTTATATGGATATATTCCAAACATAAAATTGATATGAAGGATTTTTTTGTGAGATTAAAAACTCAACTCAAGCTACTGCTAGTGAACTTAATCATTAATTTGCGAAAGTTGATATCCTGTTTTGTTTAAGGAATTTAAAAGTTTTTCAGCGTTTAAGTATTGTAGATTCTCACTTAAATTTGCTGATTCATTAACCATTGCTATTGGAACCTCTGATGTCCATGCCAAGCGTATAGGCAAACTCCAAGAACCCGCTACATCTATTTTGCTTAAAATAATATGACGCACGCCAAACTTCTTAATAAATTTTGCGTAATCGGGTGCTAAGCTTACGCAACCATCGCAAGGCACAATCAGAACGGGATCAAAAACAAATTTTTGCGCATAGGAAATTAGCCAATTTAAATCCTCTGAATTTCTGAAATTCACACCAGGCGTGTCAATCAACTTTACTGCTTCCGATTGAGTTTTAATGCTTTCTTGAAGCGTGCCCCATGCTTCTTTTCCAAAGTAATAGGGCACATCAAGTTTGTGGGCATAGGCCTGCAGTAACCCTTGGCCAGACGTTTTTAAAGTATCAAGATTGTAAATTTCAACAGCACGATCGCTTGCCTTTAAAAGGGCCGCAACCTTTGCCAGAATCTGCGTTTTTCCTACTCCAAAAGATCCTAAAAAAACTACCGGTTTTAAACTGAGAATTTTTCGTATCCATTGAGGCTCAAAATTTAAACATTCCGATAAAGACTCGGCAATATCGATACCTGTAAGGGTTAGGTATGGGGACAAGCACTTCAACCAAAAGTCTTTAAAATCTGTCCCTAGATAGTGTTCTTGGCAAATTTCTTCAACTAATCTAATGGCGGATAACGGATTATCTATACGGTTTTTTGTCGTATTCCTAAGGGATGGAACCAAAATAGGTTCTTCCCCATCAAAAAGAGTTACAGTAATTCGTATTTGATTATTAATTTCTTCTGTACGTTCGATGACAACATCTTCACCAAAGCGCCTTTTGACTTCTTGCAGAGCCTCATTTAGTGTGGGGGCGGTAATTGTAATTTTTTGCATATATAAACCAAATTTTTAACGATTGTGAGTTACCATAGTATTAGTTTTAGTGTAAGAGTTATCGTATGAGTTTTACAATACGCTTGATAATTTGGTTTAAGGGTCGATTTGTGGGGTGCGATGACTACAATAATCGCTACTACGAAGAGAAATCAAATAGCGCCTCAAGCGGAGCACACCCCAGGCGGTGGGTTATATACAACGGTAACCATGAAGCAAGTAAAGTCCCGCCCGAATGGCATGCTTGGTTACATTACCGGGCTGATCGCCCCCTCCAAGGGCAAGAACATGCATGGCAAAAACCTTATCAGCCTAATTTAACAGGTACATCAAAAGCCTATAAACCAGACACTATAGAAGGTGGTAAAGTCATCAGGTTAACTACAAAAATGAAGCGTCCTTACGAGCCTTGGAAACCAAATGGATGAAAAATATTACGAAGTAGTGGTAGATGAGTATCACCATGATTTTCGTCTAGATAAGTTTTTAAGCCTTAGTACTCCTCTTAGTAGAACGCGTATCCAAGATTTACTGAAAAACGCCTCGATTACTGTTGAACCTGTAAAGCCCTTTGATGCGAATACCAAGGTTAAAAGGGGTGAGTGTTACTTGGTACGCATACCCGAGGCGCTTGAAGCAATACCTAAGCCGCAAAATATTCCCTTAAATATTTTGTTTGAAGATGACCATCTTTTAGTGTTGAACAAGCCCGCTAATTTTGTTGTGCATCCTGCACCTGGTCATCATGATGGCACGTTAGTGAATGCTTTATTGCACCATTGTGGTGATAGTTTATCTGGTATTGGTGGGGTAAAACGGCCAGGGATTATTCATCGCTTAGATAAGGATACTAGCGGCATTTTGGTGGTCGCTAAAACTGATGCAGCTCACCAAGGATTGTCACAGCAATTTCATGACCGAGAAGAACAATTAACAAAAATTTATTGGGCCATTGTCTGGGGCCGACCTTATCCAACCTCTGGAACAGTTGATGGACCGATTGGAAGACATCCAAAAGATCGGCAGAAAATGGCGATAATTCCAGGGGGGAAATCTGCTCAAACTGGTTATAAAATCTTAAAAAGTTTCGCTTCATCAAAAGATCCACAAAGTCATATTAGTTTAATAGAGTGTAGATTATACACTGGCCGCACCCATCAAATCCGTGTCCACTTGCAACACCTTGGCATACCTATTGTTGGAGACGACTCTTATGGGAAAAAACCAAAGAAAGACCTATGGCCAAATGCTGTCTATACTTTTCCACGCCAGGCCTTGCATGCATACTCGTTAGCGTTTATGCACCCAATAACTCAACAACAACTATTATTTCAAGCGCCTCTAGCAGAAGATATGCAGCAATTACTCAATGCTTTTGTATAATTCATTTTAATATATATTAACTATATATTTACATTTTTATTGTATATTAATTTTATAAATTAAAAATTTAATGCTTCAATGAAAATACTAAGCATCATAATTTTAAGTATCTTTTGTATAAATTCTTCCATGCTCGAGGCAAGAAAGAACCCCTTTAAAAGCATGGGTAGGGGCTTTAAAAAAATGGGCAGAGGCATAGGTGGCGTTGCAAAGAAGGGTGTTAATGGGGTTAAGAAAGGAATGCATAGTAAAGCATTTGGTGTTATCTCAAAAATAGGTGGTACTGCTCTTAGCTTCACGCCTGCAGGAAATGCGATAAAAGCTGCAAAACTTGCAAGAGCGGGCGTAAAACTGGCACAGGCAGCAAAAAAAACTAAAGCATTACACCAAAGAGCAACAGCTGCAGAACACCAAGCCCGTGCTATTCGTGACCAAGCAAACCAAGCAATTCAGATGGGACATGGCAGTGCAGCCTTTTTACATCACCATGCACTTGCTGCTGAAGCGCAAGCTACAGCTATGCGTGACCATGCAACCAAAGCAATGGTCACCCATCACAAGGCCGTGATGAACCATCATAACATAATGTTGAGTCATCATGCAGACTTCATAGATGCCACCAGCGAAGATTCGAACCAAGATATGGGCGATGAAGATAGTGGTTTAGACATGGATGATAGTGAAAATATGAATGAGATGTCTGATGATATGAGCATGGATGGTGACGAAATGTCGGATGATGGAATGTCAGATGATATGGGCAGTGATGATGATGGAATGTCAGATGATATGGGCGGTGATGATACCTATTAACCCCTTTTAAAAAGCTGCTTCCTAAAAGACGGTAGCTTTAAAGGTGTATTGCATTAATTCCCTGCTCATGAGAATGAGAGGTGGTGCTTAGATAAATTGGCTTTATTTTTTGATTTTTTTCTCTAGCTCTACCTTCATAAACTCATATAATGCACGAATGCGCCCCAAAGCATCTAATGAACTAGGATAAGTAAAATACATCGTCATGGTTGGTGTTTGTATATCAGTGAATAGCTCAATCAAATCATCATGATCGGAAGCGATAAAATCAGCTAAAATTGCGATACCAATACCTGCCTTAACGGCCTGAAGCATTCCATAAGCGTTATTAATTGATAAATAGGGTGCTCTCAATACCCCTGGTTTTGCTCCAAACCTGAGCAACCAACTGACATTCGCTGCTGGTGCAGTTCCTGCTTCCCCAAATGCGACCAAGCGATGCTGATCAAGTTCTTCTGGTGTTTTAGGAATACCATGGGCTTGGATATACTCTTTGCTAGCATAAACGCCCATACGAATCGTTGCTAACTCTTTTTGAATCACATCATCGGTAGACAAGGCGCCATGGTAGTTAATGGAAACATCTGCTTCACGCATTGTAAAATCAACATCTTCATCCGTCAGTTGAATATTTAGCCGCAACTTTGGATAGGTTTGCATAAACTTTTTTAGTCTTGATGCTAACCATACAGATCCAATACCGACGGTTGTTGCTACTCTTAAACCTCCGGATAAGCCATCGCGTGATTCACTAATAATGGTACCAATTGCATTAACATGTGAAAAAATAATACGGGTAATTTTGAAAAGATGTTCACCTTGTTCAGTTAGAACTAATCCCCTTGCGTGGCGGTTAAATAAACTAACGCCAATGCTACTTTCCAGACTGCTAATTTGTCGACTTACTGCGGATTGACTAACATTCAAAGCGTGCCCGGCGTCAGTTAGGCTTCCTGCTTGAGCAACGATATGGAAAATTCTTAACCTATCCCAATCCACGGCATGTCCTTATATTGAATCTGATATGCGCGTAATATCGCAGAGATTTCAGATGTTATCAAGGTTTTAAAATTGCAATAATGGCAGTTTGTATAGTGTTTTTATAGATGAGTTTATTATGAATTACTATTTTTTAACTTTAAACAATTCTCCAGCAATTGTTGGTGCGCTCACACCAGTTGTTGTTGGAAAACTAGAAGGGAGGCCTTTAAAAAAGCGTGCTGCTAGATACCCCATTAGTTGCGCTTCTATGGCATCAGGGTCATAACCAATTTCAAAGGCACCTATCAAATTTTTAAATTGCTGCTGTAATCCATTCATAAGGGTTGGGTTGTGACAACCACCACCGCAGACAACTAATTGGTAAGGTTGTTCTGGTAATATCTCGATCCCTTTCATAATAGTTTCAACCGTAAGTTGAGTAAGGGTTGCGGCGCCATCTTCTAAAGATAGTGGTGTGCAATCATCCAACACTTGATGAAAAGCCATGCGGTCTAAGGATTTAGGGAAGGGTTGGTCAAAAAATGGGAGGTGTAACCACTGAGTTAACAGCTGTTGGTTAATGCTTCCCTTGGCTGCATATTCCCCGTTAGTATCTTGGGGGGCACCTGTGTGCTTTGCAACCCAATCATCTATCAAAACATTTCCAGGTCCAGTGTCCCCTGCAATAAGGCTTTGATTAGAACCTATAAATGTTATATTTGCAATGCCGCCGATGTTTAAAAATGCTATTGGTTTCTCAAGTTTTGATGCTAACGCCAAATGGTAAATAGGTACTAAGGGGGCGCCTTGACCGCCGTTTTTTACATCATTCTGCCTGAACTGACCAACCACTTGAATACCTGTTAAGTTTTCTAGGTGTTGGCAATCGCCTAGTTGAACCGTTAACTGGTTGGCAGGATCATGCCAAACTGATTGTCCGTGGAAGCCTATGGCATCAATGGTTAGCTGATTTTTGAGGATGAATTCTTTTATATGATAAGCGTGAAAAGTTGCAATGGTTTTTGATAGTTCGTCATCCATATAATGAACGGGCGCTTTCAAGCTTACGCGTTCTCGTAATGTGTTACGGTAACTTGGTTCAAAGGGAATAGTTTCAGATGGACCAAGCGTTAATGTATCAGCGCCATTGGTTTCAATGTATGCTAAATCTAGCCCATCACATGAAGTGCCAGTCATACAACCAATGACGCGATATGTATTCATTTTTTAAAGTAGCTACCACCAATTTTTGTAATCATAAATAAAAAAACTGGTGGTGGGTATTAGTTTTATCTTTTCTTTTTACCACTAAAGCAAGGGAAGCACCCACAGCCGACTGTAAAGTCCTCAATTTCCTTAAATCCTGCAGAAATTTGATCAGCAACAACCGCAGAGCTAGTGTATGAGGTATTTAATATGCCTGCAAACCATCGAACAAATGGGTCCTTTGGACTCGCAAGCATTTCAACGATACCGCGTTGAATATCAGCAGATAGGTGAGGTAAACCAGCTTCATCTGGTATTTTATCAAATAATAGAGGAAAGCCTTCTAAAATGGTGCCTCTTACAAATGTTTGACATCCCTCTAAAGTTGCTAGCGTGCTTAGGTCACTTTTAGCAATGTTAAAGCTACCTAAAACTTTTCCAAAGGCACCGTATACAGCATTCTCATTATTGAAGTACTTCCCGAACTCACCAAATTTACCTGGATTTTTGCGTGCTCCTTCGGCAATGCCTTCAAATGTAAGGTATGCAATGTCTATGAGTTCTAACTTTCCACCACCAAATTTTTCGTTAAAAAGAAATACGCCGATTTTTTTTGCGGTATCAAGGGGGTCACTAAAGTTAAGTATGCATTGTTTAAAGGGCATTACAGCGGGAGGTGCTGCATCTATAATATCTTCACCTAGAGTGATCGCGCTTAATTCCGTTGCTGCAGTAGCGGAAAATACATTAGAGACGCATAAGAAAGCAAATACCAAAGCACTGGCCTTTGTTAAAAATTTATTCATTTTTTTCTCCATGAAATAAGGTTTTAGAAAAATTGATCAACGCTGATCCAAGGAGAAGTATATTTGTTACATATTAATATTTCGTAAATAAGAAATAATTAATCACATTAATCTTTATTAAAGATATATTATTGCTAAGGGTGGCCCCAATATGTTGTCATGGCGAGCGAAGCGTGGCCATCCAATGTATGGTATCAATATTGTATGATAAGACTGGATTGCCGCGGGCTTGCAGCCTTCGCAATGACGGCTTTCTTTCTGGCATTCTCTCTCATCCTATTTTTACTCTTTGTCATTCCCGTGAAAACAGGAATCCATAATGATACGTTCCACTGGATCCCCGCTTTCGCGGGGATGAGGCTAAAGAGGCGCAGTTTTGCTCAATCAGAATTCTGCATGCACCTGTCCTCAACAGTCATAGTCTTTCTCCGGTCAAGCCGGAGGAAAACTATGGGAACAATGGAGGATATAGCGTAAAAAATAGATCCCTAAGCCAAAAGCTAGGAGTATCCAACCATGACCGACAAGAGAGGGGGGGCGGAGAGGGGGATAATACCCAATTTGTATTAACCCCGCGAACATGTCGCGGGGGTGCGAGAGAATTTTTAAGCGTTTATAATGAATAAATACTAATTAAGTTTATCCACCGCGGCGCAAGAATGCCGGGATATCAATAAGATCATCCTTTTTTTCTGGCGTTTGGGGTTGTCCAAAATTTGTTTCAATCATTGGCCCTGTTTGAGAAGATTTACGGCTCACACCGGTAAAACGTTCAAAAAGACTGGGGCTTCGTTTCTTTTCTTGGGGATGATGATCAGCCGCCTGTGTAGGGTCATTATATCCCTTGGCTGGGTTGTCAATTGGGGTCAATTGTTCTGGTAAATTTTCATAATCTTCTTGGGCATCATAACCTTCAAATGGCTCATCTGTTTGTTGTTGATGGTGGGAAAGTGATGTTTCAAAGCTAGGTTCTGAAAATGCAGTGATTGGCGCTTGGGTAGGAGATTGGTTGAACCCAGAAAACGTTGAGAAGATATTGCCGCTAGTGACTGGTCTTGTTACGCCTAAGGTTTCATTTACAGATGGAGCAGGGGCTACTGTGGCGCGATTGTGTTGAGTTGCCATTGTTGGCACCAATCCTCCAATACCTGTTGCCACAACTGATACGCGCATTCTTCCATTGAGGCGTTCATCAAAAGTGGAGCCAAAAATAATATTTGCTTCTGAATCAACGTCTTCACGAATACGATTTGCTGCTTCATCGACCTCATATAACGTCATGTCATAGCCACCTGTGATGTTAATTAATACACCTCGGGCACCCTTCATGGAGACATCATCTAATAATGGGTTAGAAATTGCTGCTTCTGCTGCATCTAGGGCACGACGTTCACCTTCAGCTTCTCCGGTACCCATCATTGCTTTACCCATCTCTGCCATGACTGCGCGAATGTCTGCAAAGTCAAGGTTGATAAGTCCAGGCATAATCATGAGATCAGTTACACCACGTACACCTGAATACAAAACATCGTCTGCCATTTTGAATGCATCAGCAAATGTTGTGCGCTCATTAGCTAAGCGGAAGAGGTTTTGGTTGGGGATAATAATAAGGGTGTCAACATACTGTTGTAGTTCATCAATTGCACCTTCGGCGGTGCGGGAACGGTGTGACCCTTCAAAATTAAATGGTCGGGTTACCACGCCAACAGTTAGTACGCCCATTTCACGAGCTGCGCGTGCGATAACAGGAGCGGCACCACTGCCGGTTCCTCCACCCATACCTGCTGTTATGAATAGCATGTTGCTACCCTTAATGATTTCGAGTACCTCTTCGATTGATTCTTCTGCCGAAGCTCTGCCTACGTCAGGCTTTGAGCCTGCACCAAGTCCTTGAGTAACATGAAGGCCAAGTTGAATACGTCTCTCTTTAGGGACAAGAGATTGGGTAAGTGCCTGTGCATCGGTATTTGCGATTAAAAATTCAACACCTTCAAGCTTTGCTCGAATCATATTGTTAACGGCATTTCCGCCAGCACCACCAACACCAATAACACTAATGCGAGGGCGAAGTTCTAATTCATCATGGACGAGGTTTGTTTTTGGCATGCTATTCAACTTTGCTTTTATCTACCAATTATTGTACCCCGTCTTGTAATTTCTACCAAGTGGGTTTTTTAAGTTTTCTTTATTTTTGTTCCTCACTGGTAAATATTATTGCCCAATACCGCCAGATTAAAGGCGATTTATTGATTATGGCTTCCATCGCAATAGGGTGGATTTTTTGTTTGTTTGCATCCACACAAATATCGAGTTTGTGAAGTAGGCTCTGTAAAATGAAGGGATTTTTTCCCGATACCTTTGTGAGCGCCATCACAAAAAGGTTGATTGAGACTTAATCCGCAAGTACACCAATAGTAAGTTTTTCCTGCTTCTAATTGTATTTCATAGGGGCTTTTTTTCATGGGGGTTGTAAACTATTTATTAACTACTTAAGCTATATACTATAGGTGCAACTTTAACGAAAGACTTTTAAAATATGAAATTAGCACAACTTTTTATGTTAGTAATGGTATTTTTGGCTGCATTTTTTGCCCCAATTAATGCAGACACATCTGCTGTGGCTCCTACTGCACCTGCTGCGGCTCCTGATGCTGATGCTGATGAAGAAGATGAAGAAGATGATGAGGAAGAAGACGAAGACGAGGACGAATAGTCGCATCTTTAATATCTAAAATACTTTAAGTCGCACGCGAAACACCTAAGTAATTGGGTGGTTCGCTTTTTTTATGCGCCTTACAGGGGTTTTTTATCTTTTTATAAACCCTTTCTTAAGATTTTCCCATGTATAATGACGTTGAACATATAAAAAATAATGTTGATGAGAATATTATGTATTTTATTGCTCAGTGGATTCGCGCTCTATGGTTCTGATTTGTATGACCAGGATAACAACGACGCGGATGAAGATACAGTAACCACTGGCGATAATAAACCTGAAGCTGACGATGCTGTTGATTCTGCACCTAGTGACGAAGCAGATGCGGGTACCGAAGGTGCTAGCACGGATGGTAATGATGAAGGTGATGCTAGCGCGAGCGGGGATGATGATAGTGATGCTAATGCCAGTGGCGATGATGACAGCGATGCTAATGCCAGTGGCGATGATGACAGCGATGCAAGCACGAGTAACGATAATGATGCTAGCGTAAAAGATACGATGGAAGGGGAGTTTGATAGTGTAAAGGATGCTACTGGTGGTCTGTTTGATAAGTTAGGTAAGGATGATGATAGCGACTCGAGTGACACAGAAAGTGGATCTTCAGGAGGCGATGATGGGTCAGATAGTAGTGAAGTTGATGATGCAAAGAACAAAGTTAAAGGCGTGGTAAAAAACAAAATAGGTGACGCGAAAAATAAACTTGATGGTGCAAAGAACAAAGCTAAGGGCATGGTAAAAAACAAAATAGGTGATGTAAAAAGTAAACTCGACGGTGCAAAGAACAAAGCTAAAGGCATGGTAAAAAATAAAATAGGTGGTGCAAAAAATAAACTTTCTGGGTTGAAAAACAAATTGACTAAAAGAAAAAAGATGAAATAGATGGAAAAAAGTGCGTTAGCTAATAAAATTGCCGATATTGTAAACATGTTTAGTTTATAGGTTGTTTAACTATTGTTTTTAAAGAAAGTACAAGAAGGTTGGGTTTTATGAAAGTCATTTATTATTTTTTACTGGGGATCTTGCTTTACGGCAGCATTATCTACGCGTCAGATGACGATGATAGCTCAGGTGATTTAAGCGTGAGTGATGACAATGCACCTTCAGACGATGCTGATGATATATCTCTAGAGGATTCTGGGGATACATCTTCAGACGATGCCGGGGATACTGAGGATACATTCTCAGAGGATGCTGGGGATACATCTTCAGACGATGCCGGAGATACATCTTCAGATGATGCCGGGGATACATCTTCAGACGATGCTGGTGGTGAAGATGATGCAGGCGGCGGTGCTGGCGGTGATGAAGACGACGCAGCACAGAAAAAGGCTGATGCTGATGCCAAGAAGAAAGCAGCGGCAGATAAGAAGAAAAAAGCAGACGCGGCGAAGAAGAAAGCAGCAGCAGATAAGAAGAAAAAAGCAGACGCGGCGAAGAAGAAAGCAGCGGCAGATAAGAAGAAAAAAGCAGACGCAGCCAAGAAGAAGAAAGCAGCGGCAGATAAGAAGAAGAAAGCAGCGGCAGATAAGAAGAAAAAAGCAGACGCAGCCAAGAAGAAGAAAGCAGCGGCAGATAAGAAGAAGAAAGCAGCAGCAGATAGGAAGAAGAAAGCAGCAGCAGATAGGAAGAAGAAAGCAGCAGCAGATAAGAAGAAGAAAGCAGCAGCAGCGAAGAAAAGTGCTGCGAAGAAAGGTGCAAAAGGAGCTGTGAAGAAAGGTGCAAAAGGAGCTGCAAAGAAGGGTGCCAAAAAAGCAATTAGACGTTAGAATTTGTTCTCAAAAATATCAACAATATAAAAAAGCCGTGTTTTTACTCGACCTTTTTATTGACGACCAATGTTACACAAGCATCAGACCAAATATTAATGGCGCTTTCTAGCATATCAAGCAGAGCGTAAAACGGTAAAATTACTCCCATCATGGTGATGGGGACGCCCATAGCTGTTAGCAGTGCACAACTTAAGAAGAAGCATCCCATGGGAACACCAGCGTTACCAATGGCTGCAATGCTTGCCATAAAAATCCATAAAATTCGTTCAAATGCTGAAAAATGTACTCCATAATTTTCAGCAACAAATAATACGGTAATTAATATAAAAGCAGCGCATGCATTCATATTTATACTGGTGCACAATGGAAAGCTAAATTGGCTAATTTTGGTACTTACGCCGCACCGGTGGCTGCATTGCATGGCAAGAGGCATGGCTGCTGCGGAAGATTTTGAAAAGAACGCCAACGATAACGCCGGAAACATCGTTTTAAAAGCTTGCATAGGTGGAATGCCATTTTTCTTAAGCATTAAAGGCAATGTAACGCAGGCTTGAATAAGATTAGCTGCAATGATAATGCCGAGATAAGAAGCGAGTTCTCCAAACTTTAAGCCCTTTTGCACTTCTTGGGTAAATTCCACAATAAATGCCCAAACCGCAAAGGGCATAAGCGCTGTAATCCACCTAATAACCACCATGATGGCTGAAAAGAAGCAATCAAAAAGATTGTGCATAGATTCACGCTTTTCAGTGGGTAACTGCAATACGGCAAAACTTAAGAATATGGTAATGAACATAACGCCCAGGACGTTGTGTTCTAAAAAGGGTTGCAATAAATTGCTTGGGAAAATATTCATTAGGGCACTAAGGTATGATGCATCTTTGAGGCCTTCCATACTTTGAGTGGTGGTTATCTGCAGAGCGGCTTCCGGCTCAACAATAATATATAGTATCCAAGCGGTTATTGCGGATAATAGGGTGGTTATGACAGTGTAGCGAATGACATGTTGACCGAGATTTTTTATTTCCGACCATTTTCCCATACCGGTTAGGGTTGCTAGTAAAGAAAAGCTGATGATTGGTAAGCTCACTAACTTTAGTAACCGCATAAAAATATCACTTAGGATCCGGGCAAATTCTAGTACAGCTGGTTGCTGCGTAACGCCAGCCAGTACACCGAGGGCTACCATTACCAATAAAAATTTAAAGGAACGGATAATTCTTACCATAAAGCTATGTATTTTATATAATCTAGGTATGTAATCTAGCTAATTAACGGGGGTTTGGCAAAGTCCATATTTTGACCTAGACAAGGCCCCATATTTCGGGCTATAAACATCTTTGTGTTGCCCAGATAGCTCAGTTGGTAGAGCAAGGGATTGAAAATCCCTGTGTCGCTGGTTCGATTCCGGCTCTGGGCACCATTTTCTAATGATTCCCCAAAAAATTTAATATTCTATTAATTTTTCAGTTGAAATTTTTTAAAATCGTCCTATATATAGTTATAGGGATTTGTGAATGGAGTTCGGGCATGATGGTTTCAGGTGAAATAGGCAATCTACAAATGCAACTTCAAAAGCTGCACAAGCAACAAACAGATCTCGATCACCAGCTAAATGACTCAGTCCGCAGTAAATCTGGCGTTTTGAATATGGACTTTTTTAGGATCAAAAAACAAAAAGCAGAAGTACGTGACCAAGTTGTTAAAATTCACGGAATGTTAAGACCGGATATTATTGCTTAATTTTGTTGCCTAGTCTCGATGGTAGGGATGGTTGCTTATAATTTGCTGAGCGCGATAGAGCTGTTCCGCCAGTAAGGCACGCACCAAAAGGTGAGGCCAAGTTAGTTTCCCAAATGAAATTCTAAAACATCCAAGGCGCTTAATCTCTTCGGGGATTCCATCTGCGCCGCCAATAATGAAGCTTATCTGTTTTCCTATTTGACTAAAGGCTTCAAGCTTTTGAGCAAAAATACGACTGGTCATATTTTCGCCTGTCTCATCTAAAAGAATAATTGTATCTTTTTCAGATAAAACTTTTAGGTAAGCTGAGGCAGGTATTTGTTGATCTTGCCTATTATTTATTTCAACAACTTTTAAAGAATAGCTAAGACGTTTGGTGTATTGATCAAACAATTCTTTCTCTGGGCCACTTTTTAGGTGACCCACTGCAATAATTTGAATTTTCATTAATGAGGAGTAGCCTGGGTGGCTTCTTCATCTTGCCCAGTTATGGTCGTGCTCCACATTTTTTCAAGATTATAAAATGCGCGCGCTTCTGGACGAAACAGATGGACAATAATATCGCCAGCGTCAACGACTACCCAATCAGTGGGTGGTTTACCATCGATAATAGGTAATATACCCTGTTGTTTTAATTCAATGCCTAAGTGCTCTGCAAGGGCGTATAATTGCCTCGATGATTGGGCTGAAGCGATTAATAAATAATCAGCTAGAATTGATTTTTCTTTTAAATCAATCACGCTTATGTGCTCAGCTTTCTTATCATCAAGAATCGCGATTAATCGATCTTTCAGGCTTTCCGTGGATTCCACCATGTGCCAAACTTAAAAATAATAATGCTCTATATTACGTGGAGATATAAAATTTGCAACGTATTCTTTTATGTTTGTTATATATTTTGCCTATTCATGGCGCTAAATTCCCTGGTTTTGTTGCGCTAGCTATTGTTGATACGTTTACGGGGAAGAGTGAAAATATTTTACTTGAGCCTGAAAAAACTAGTAAAGATGATTACCAACGCTTTGAAATCAAGGTGAAAAATATTGAGGCAGATGAAGAAAATCCCAATGTTGCGTGGGTTTCTTTAGAAATATATTATAAGCCTTCAGAAGTTGATGTGCCTATTTGTGTCCAACATGGCAGGCTTTGCACCAATCAAATTTACCGGTTTGGAAACACACGCTACATTTTGGGTTTTGATATATCCTATTATGTAGATGAGGATGCGTATTTAAATTCTGAGGTTGAGGTAAGCTAAGGTAGTATACAGCTTGATTTTACTGGATTGCCCCATCCTCTTAAAGATCTGTTTTGATTGATTAGGAGAAAAGTAATTTGGTTGTTTCTTATTGTTACTTCTTTGGATAATTTTCTTAAAAATAAACAATAGTTATTTGAAATTAATGTGGGTAAAATACAGCATCGTTTCTAGATACGTAAGTAAAATGGTAGCTGATTCCACATTCTCTAATTTAAAATCTCGTTATTTTGCAACCAAGCTAGGAATGATAGCGGTTGTGGGATTGATTTTTTTGCTTGCTTCCTTCTGGTTAAATACCACAATTGGTGAACGTAAAAGCCTTTTGCACAAAGCTAAAGAAGATATTGTTTTGGCATGGGCAGGCCGGCAAACTTTAATTGGGCCGCTTTTGATTGTTCCCTACACTGACGTCCAAAAAAAAGATGTAACAAGACATATGGTATTTCTCCCTCATCAGCTTGATGTTAAGGGGGTAGGGAGCCCTGAAATTCGTCACAGGGGCATTTTTGATGTATTGGTTTATCAAGCGGATATTTCATTAAACTGCCAGTTTTTACCTCTAAAATCTTATCAAAATGCGAATCAAACTATTCATTGGGACCAAGCAAAAGTTGTCATTTGCCTTGACGATGTCAGAGGATTAAACAATGTTGTTTTAAAATTAAATGGTCATGACGTTCCTGTTCGGGCAGGTAGTGGGGAGGTGAATGCTAAATTCTCTGGTGTGCATGTGCCTGTTATTCTTAACGAAAATGAAATACTGAATGTAGCGTTGAATATCAACATGAAAGGTTCAGATACTCTTAGCATTCTGCCAATTGCTAAAGAAAATAAAATTGGTTTGGGAGCAAACTGGCCTGACCCTAGTTTTATTGGGCAATTCCTTCCCAATACAAAGAACATTACTAAAAAAGACTTTCAAGCACAGTGGCAGGTATCTTCCCTTGCAACTAGTTTACCTGAGCACTTTGACCTGACGGGGCTGACTTCCGGGCAGGCGATATTTTCTAAAACCGTAGGCGTGCGTTTCTTAAAAACTGCGGATCATTACCTTCAAGCAGAACGAACAGCTAAATACAGCTTCTTGTTTGTCCTTTATACTTTCTTGGTATTTTTCTTATATGAAGTGGCGAAAAAAACTAAAATCCATATCTTTCAATATTGCATTACCGCTTGTTCGTTGTTGTGTTTTTCTCTTTTATTAACGGCGCTTGCGGAGCATATGTCATTTGAATTAGCTTATGGCTTATCATCATTGGCTATTATCGCGCAAATAGCTTTTTATGCTTTTGGGCTTTTACATAAAAATGCTGAACGTATGACGTTTGTGGGGTTACTGGTTAGTCTTTATTTGTATCTATTTATTGTATTGCGCTTAGAAGAGGTGGCCTTTTTGGTTGGAGCGCTAGGTATGTTTGTGCTTATTACTATTGCTATGTTTGTGACTAAAAAAATAAATTGGTTTGATGAAAAAGAGTAGTTACGCCAAACTCTCGGTTTTGACTAATAACCACACCAAGCCCTTTTCATTAAGGTCTTTTTCAAAGGTCCAACGATCAATCATGCGGTTGGTAAGCTGGTTGGTGTTATCAATTATTTCTCCGGCTTTATTTAAGGTAGTAACAATCTGATCACTGGTAAAACGTACTAAAATGTGAGCAATAGATTTGGTCAGGTTAATATCTTCTATTTCAACATCAACTTCTTTTATATTGATGTTCATGATTTCTTTTTGCTTGGTCCTAGCTTTAATGGCGCTTTGAAAACCTTTTAGAACTTTTGGACCGACAAGTTGTTCTAAGCGTTCAGTATTACCTTGGGCGAAAGCTTGCACCACCGCACGGAAGGCATTGGATGCGCCTTTTTCAAATCTCTCAAGTGTGAAATCATTAATGGATTTTTGAATGACTTTTAGTTGTTTTATAAATGGCTCAGGCGTATCAATAACAGCCTCAGGTTCAGTTTGTTGAGGTACATTTTTCTTAGGCAGAATAATTACATTATCTTCAGGTGTTTCCGCACGTTGCCATTGACGTTGTTTTTCATGGCCTGTACGGGTACCTAGTACGCCCCACAGACGGTAAAATAAATACCCAGATAACACTGCAAACAAAAGAATCTCTACCATACTTTTTTCCTATGCTAAGCTATGGCATTATGCCTTAGCTTTACGGGCCTGTATATATGCAACATAACAATGATACCGACTATATTGATTTTGGCTTTAAAACCGTTAAAACGAAGTTAAAAACAGGCCTTGTGCACGGACTTTTTTCACGGGTGTCTAATCAATATGATTTAATGAATGATGTCATGAGTTTTGGCTTACATCGTTGTTGGAAAAAATCGTTTGTTGATCGGTTGGCTTTAAAGCCGAATATGCAAATTTTAGATGTGGCGGGTGGTACGGGAGATATAGCCATCCGCATTGCCAAAGATAAAGCGTATTTATCACCCTGTGTGACCGTTTGTGACCTTACCTATGATATGGTACGTCAGGGCAAAGATAAGGCTATTAATGCCGGTATTCTAAATATTAAGTGGCACATCGGAAATGGGGAGCAATTGCCCTACGCAGATGCAAGCTTTGATCGTGCTACTATCGCATTTGGCCTTAGAAATATAACGAATAAAGATCAAGCGTTATCAGAAATAGCGCGGGTTTTAAAGCCAGGCGGGATGCTGTATTGTCTGGAATTTTCGCCTCCTGAAGGCACTTTAAAACCTTTGTATGATGCTTATTCATTCCGCATTATACCGTGGATGGGGGAACTGTTTGCCAAAGATCGAGAGGCTTACCAATATTTAGTGGAAAGTATTCGTCAGTTTCCAAAGCCAGAAATTTTAAGTGATATGGTCTTAAAGCACGGATTTACCCATTGTGCTTATGAAAAATGGACCGGCGGTATAGTTGCTTTGCACCAGGCAGTTCGATAAGCTTAGGCGGGTTTTTTCCTACTAAACATGCCTTTAAATCCGCTTATGGCGTTACCAAAAACTGATTTCTGTGCAGCCACCGCTGCAGTAGCTGATTGTTGCGCATTAGTGGTAAGAGCGGCTACTTTTTGTTGTTGAGCAGCTACTTGTTGTTGCGCCGCTGCTTGTTGAGCAGCTATTTGTTGTTGCGCTGCTGCTTGTTGAGTAGCTACTTGTTGTTGCGCTGCTGCTTGTTGAGTAGCTACTTGTTGTTGCGCCGCAGCTTGTTGAGCAGCTACTTCTTGTGCTGCTGTAGTTGCTGCAGGGGGAGCTGGAGCTACCACGGCTGCAGGAGGTGTATTCGTAGCACGTTCCTGAAGGGCTGTGGCTTGATCATGCGTAACATTTTTTACAAGGATGGGAGTGGTAGTTTCAGCATAAACAATCTGCACACCTTCTGTGTCTTCAATGTCTCTACCTACTACAGCTTCTGTTGCGCCAGTTTTTGCAGATACAATGGGAGGCGTATCTGCGTATACTTTTGCTACACCATTCTCATCAATTGCTGATGGTGGAATTGCTGCTGCAGCTCTTTGTGCTTCTTTCTCTAGTTCAGCAGCTTTTCTTTGTTTTTCTGCTGCTTCTAGATCAGCTTGTTGGGCAAGCTCTTCAGCTTTTCGTTGTTCTTCTGCAGCTTGTTTTCTGGATTCTTCAGCAAGTTGGTTGGCTCTTTGACGTTCTTCTGCTGCTTGCCTTGCAGACTCTTCTGCAGCTAGGGATGCCTTTTGACGTGCATCTTCAGCTGCTTTTGCAGATTCTACTGCAAGTTGAGCTGCTTTTTGTTCTGCTGCTGCTACCTCTGGATCTGTGGACGGTGCAGGGGCGTTTGCTGCGCTATTTTGATCTGTAGGCGCAGATCCCGATTCACTGGGTGTGGTGTTACTTTGTGGTGGTAGTTGTTGGTCTGCACTAGCAGGTGCTGATCCTGCGGGAGTAGTGGGTGCAGCTTGGGCTTCATTGCTAGGTAAGCTAGAAGAAGAGGCCGCACTAGAAGGCGCTGATTCTTGAGTAGGGGATGCAGCTTGGACTCCATTGGCAGGTAAGCTAGGAGAACAGGTAGTGCTAGCGGGCACCGATCCTGCGGGAGTAGTGGGTGCTGCTTGGACTCCATTGCTGGGTAAATTAGGAGAACAGGTACTGCTGCCTGGCGTTAATCCCCCAGGGTTAGTACCATTTGGATAGGATCCATCTGGCATTAATCCCCCAGGGTTAGTACCATTTGGATAGAATCCATTTTGGTGTATACCAGCGCTATAGCCTACATCCATATATGGGTTTTGCCCATTTCCAAACTGTCCACCAACAATACATTGTGTAGGATAAGCTTGATGACTTGTCTGCGTTCCATAACTCGGTGCAAATCCATTCCCTATGTATGGTTGATAGGGGTCTTGTGTGTTGATGAACATTCCTTGATTCGCAAACTGACCATATTGATTAAATGGTATACCATGCTGGGTATGGAAACTTGAACGAGGATTGAACTGTTGTGAGCCCATTACTCCATCCATATCTTCATCATCTAAGTCGTCGTCATCATCGTCTAAGTCTGTACTATCTAATCCAAAAGATTGCGTGTGTGCTCTACCTTCGCCAGTTTGGCTAAGGCTATTGAACCATTGAGCTTGATTCATACTAGGTTGTGGGCATGTTAGGGGCTGTTGCATACTTTGATTTATTCCGCCGAATATACCACCGCCCATAGCCCCTTGGCTTCCAGGCAGCATGTTGAAGTTGAGACCGCCGGGTTGACCAGGATTTATACCCGGAAGAGGGCACATTATAGGTTGTTGTATGCCTTGCCCTATACCAGTATTTAGGCCTAGTTGTTGCACGCCGGGATTTATTCTACCAGGTTGCATATTGGGATTGATGCTGAGCTGCGGATATATTACAGGTGCTGTCTGTTGCGTCCCAGGAATCATAGCAGGCGGTAACAGAGGTGGCTGCATAGGAGGACGACCTTGCTGCCCAACCATCTCAGGATAGGAGCTAGGTTGCCCCATTGGTGGAGGTGACATCATAGGCTGCTGTGGCATAGGAGGACGACCTTGTTGCCCAACCATCCCAGGGTAAGATCCAGGTTGCCCCATTGGTGGAGGTGACATCATAGGCTGCTGTGGCATAGGAGGACGACCTTGTTGCCCAACCATCCCAGGGTAAGATCCAGGTTGCCCCATCGGAGGGCGCATGCCCATAGGAGGTGGCATCATCCCATGTTGGCCCATTGGAGGACGGCCTTGACCCATGGCAGGATTAAACCCATGCGGGCCCATTTGAGAGCGCATGCCCATAGGGGGTGACATCATCCCATGGTGACCTATTTGAGGAGACATTCCCCCCATATGAGGTTGCATGTGGTGACCCATTCCAATATTTTGCCCAAAAGGATTATGATTATTAGGGGTTGGGTGCATTCCGCCGTGAACATCATGCTCACCTATTCCCAGCGCCTTTAGGTAATCAGCTGGCGAGCAAAGAACTTGTGCACCCTTGTCCATAAATCCAAGAATACTATCTGTGTCGTTGCGTAATTTATTTGCAAATACATTCAGGCGAAGAATTTGACCAGATGCATTTTTAAGGGCTTGTTGCAATTGAGGGTTTTTGGCAGTTTTTAATAGCTCTTGGTAAAGAGAAATTTTAGTCATGTATTCATCTACACTGCTAATGAACACACGAAGGGCTCTTTCAAAGGTAACAAAGTTTGTTTGTTTTTTTCCTTGTTGAACAGCAGTTAGGAATGTTAATGGTGCCAGCAATTTTGTTTGAATTTGCGCTTTGCTAAAGGCTTGGCTACTTGAAATGTTTTTAAGACTAAGCTTTAAAGCATTAAGCTTTTCAGGTGTTAACCCATTTTCTTTAATAGCTAGTCTGTAATATTTTTCCGCGGATTGCTGTAATTGTGGCCCTAATTTGCTCGCGGCTGTCATTTTTTGCAGGTTAAATAAGGCCGGAGCTATGCCCTTTATAATTAATTGTCTTACTGCGAGAAGTTCTCCCGAGCCAAAAAATTTATGTAAGCTTTGTGTGAGCTCTTTATTTCTTTCGGGTGCTATGCAACTAGAGAGAATTGGTAGGTTGCGGATGGCATTTGCCTTCCCACCATCTGCTGCAGCATCCAGAGAGCTTAGGTACATACTTACAAGAAGAATCCAAGTGATTTTCATAATATTTTATATTCCTTCTACATAAGTATGATTGTTGCACCATCTGGTAAAAAAAACGTTAATAGGAATTCATGACAGTTTTGATGTTATTCGCTATGATGTCCTGAAATGAAAAATCACAATGAAGATGCTTTATAAATTTACCCCTCAATTGTTAGAAGATCAGCTGTACGCGGAATCGGAATCTTATTTTAAAGCTGATTTAAAAAATTCAGCATCTCCTTATACGGTGATGATGCCTCCCCCAAATGTTACGGGATCGTTGCATTTAGGACACGCTTTAACCTATACATTGCAAGATATATTAATTCGTTTTAAGCGGTCCATGGGTTTTGATGCCCTTTGGCAACCCGGGACCGACCATGCGGGCATTGCAACACAAATGGTTGTTGAGCGTCAGCTGGCCGAGCAGGGGCAGTCTCGTCATGATCTAGGTCGGGCGGAATTTTTGAAAAAAATTTGGGAATGGAAAGAATATTCAGGAAACGCAATTGTGACCCAGCAACGGCGTTTACGTATTTCAGCAGATTGGGATCGTTCACGCTTTACCATGGATGAAGGGTTATCAAAGGCTGTTGTTGAAGTGTTTGTAAGGCTTTATAAGGAAAAACTGATTTACCGAGACAAGCGCTTAGTAAATTGGGATACTAAAATGTTAACAGCAGTTTCTGACTTAGAGGTAATAACCAAGGAAGAAAAAAAACCATTCTGGTATATAAAGTATCCTTTGGCTGATAATCCACAAGAACACATAGTGATTGCGACTACGCGACCAGAAACGATGTTTGGTGATACAGCCGTTGCGGTTAATCCTGAAGATGAACGTTATAAAAAATTAGTTGGGCGAAAAGTGCTTCAACCTTTAACGGGTCGTACCTTTCCGATTATTGCCGATGATTACTGTGATATGGAAAAAGGTTCTGGGGCTGTAAAAATCACGCCAGCTCATGATTTTAACGACTTTGAAATGGGAAAGCGTCATAATCTTGAACATATTAATGTGTTTGACGAGCGCGCCCACTTAAATGATATGGTGCCCGAAGCTTATCGAGGCATGTACTATATTAAGGCAAGAGCTACAGTTGTGGCTGATCTTGAAGAACAAGGATTTCTTGATAAAGCCGATGAAATAACCGGTCCTACGCCGTATGGTGAACGTTCAGGGGTTGAGCTTCAACCCTATTTGACAGATCAGTGGTTTGTTGATGCGGCAGTTCTAGCAAAGCCTGCTCTTGATGCAGTAAAGACAGGTAAAATTAAATTTGTGCCCCAGCATTGGGAAAACACCTATTTTGAATGGTTAAACAATATTCAGCCTTGGTGTATCTCCCGTCAAATTTGGTGGGGGCACCAGATTCCTGCTTGGTTTGGGCCAGGTGCAGAAATCTTTGTTGAAAAAACCGAAGAAGAAGCTTATGCAGTAGCGCGCCAACAGTTAGGCAATGATGTGATATTGCGTCGTGAAACCGATGTGCTTGATACGTGGTTTTCAAGTGCTCTTTGGCCATTTACAACCCTTGGATGGCCTGAGAAAACCGCTGAACTTAGCCGTTACTATCCAACTGATACGCTAGTTACAGGTTTTGATATTATCTTTTTCTGGGTAGCTCGCATGATTATGATGGGTATACATTTCATGGGCGATATTCCCTTTAGGACTGTGTATATACATGCTTTGGTGCGCGATGAAAAAGGCCAAAAAATGTCCAAGAGTAAAGGGAATGTAATTGATCCTTTAATATTGATGGATAAATATGGTTCCGATGTTGTGCGTTATACACTGGCAGCATTAGCAGCGCCTGGACGCGATATTAAGCTTGGCGAAAACCGGATTGAAGGATACCGAAATTTCTGTACTAAAATTTGGAACGCGGCACGCTTTTTAGAAATGAATGGTTGTCAGTTTGATAAAAGTTTTAGCCCCCATTCTGATATTCATCCCATTAACCAGTGGATAGCAGCGCATCTTCTTGACCTTAAAGATGCAACTATCGTCCACTTAAATGATCACCGGTTTGACCTGGCAGCACAGGGATTATACCAAAGCTTTTGGTATGTCTTTTGTGATCAGTATCTAGAAGCATTAAAGGTGTTGTTGCAGGGGGATCAAGCTGATGCGTCAAAAAAGATGGCAATGTGGGCGTTGTTTGAGTACTTAAGCTTGTTGCATCCGATTATGCCAAGCATTACCAGCTATTTGGCGAAGTATTTTGGGATGCATGAATGCTTGACAAATTATAAGGTGTGCATAGCCACATCTAGCTTTGCTCCTAACCAAACAAATACCCTATGGCGACTGATTGACGAGGTTCGTTCATTAAAAGGTCTATTAAACATTTCAGGGGGGGTATTGCTTAAGGCGTACATAAAAGCCGAACCTGCTTTGATCAGCGAATTCACTCCTTATATAAGTGTATTAAGTTCCATGGCACGTTTTTCTTCGATTGAAGAATGGAATCATGAACAGCCACCGGCAGGCAGTCTGCCATGTGTTGTGCAAGGATTTACGCTTTATATGGGCTTTGATACTGCACTTGATGTTGTCAGTGCTAAAAGTATTCTCTCTCAAAAGCAGGAATCACTTGAAAAAGAGGCGCAGCATTTGGAAAAAAAATTGCAAAACGAAGCGTATAAAAATGCAAAGCCTGACCAATGGCAGGAAGATAAGGATATGTATTCTTTGAAAGTTCATGAAGGTGAGAGGTTAGCGGGGTTCTTGAAGTTATTAGTGTGATAGATGATTATATGCCATTGGATACTAGATTATCATACTAACTGAATCGATAGTTATAATTAACTAATTATTAATATAAAACATGCGACCATGAAGATGCCAAAAAAGTGTCTTATGTATCATGAAAAGTATATTATTTTATTTGGTTTTTATAACTAGTACTTTGTATGCAGGAGCAGACGAGCGTGATCCTGCTTCAAGAAAACGTGTTTTGGTGCAGTCTGTTTTTGATGAAGAGGCAGACAAGCGAGCGGAAGATAAAAAAAGAAAATATGGGCGGTCAACTACTCCTAAAAAAGGTGGGCAAAAAACCCAAAGAACAGTAAATAAACACGTTATCATTACACAAGAAGATAGGGCTCGCTTAACCACAGACCCTAGCGTTTACAAAAGCCCACCTCAAGATGACGTGTTACAGGTAGCATTAAACAAGAAAGCTGAAGTTGCTAAACAAGTACGACATCCTGATTTTTTGCATCAATAATAAAAATAATTTCGAAATTTTCCCAAAAACTCTATCATTGACGGCCTTTATTAATAAAAAATTTAATAAAATTTGTAATAATTAGATAAAACTCTAACATAAATTTTTCGTGAGCTCCGCAAGCGCATTTAACAAGCTGGATTTTCTAAAGCCTCTCCAACGAGCGCGTCTTGCAACAGTTGCAGTTGAGCAGGTCATAGAGTCTGGAGATATGATTTTTAAAGAAGGCTCTTCTTCAGATTTTTTTTATGTGCTGCTGTCCGGCAAAGTTGAGATTTTCAATAAAATTCGCAGGGAAGTTATTTCTAAAGATAATTTTTTTGGGACGGAAGTTCCTTGTGGGATTGAGCAATATCTTTTTACCGCGACAGCTAAAAGTAAATGTAAACTTTTAAAAATTAAAAAAGACGTTTTGTACGACACCATCGATGCCTATGATTTGCAGAAATTTCAGAAGCGATTCTTGCAAAGTTTTGTGGGCGCCTTTTATCCAAAAAATTTTTTGGTCTTTAAAAAAGATTATGTAGAGCGTTTGTTTGCTCAGGCAAACCGGTTTTGGGTTAACGGTGTGGGGTGGATCTTAGCGGCGATTGTTCCCTTTATTGTGTATTGGTTGCTCAATAAAACTAGTATCAATTATCAAAGCCAGGTTTTTTTAGCGATTCTTTCTGCTTGGTCAATTATTGCCTCCTTTAGGTTGATGTCTGATTACGTTGCAACAATGGCTACCATCTTTCTTTTAATTGCAGGGGGGGTCGTTAAAACAAAAGTTATTTTGGCTGGATTTAGTTCAAGTAATTTTATTGTAGCCTTAAGCCTATTGGGGCTTGCAAGTGTGTTGGTTTCGTCGGGTGTTGTATATCGTATTATGCTCCATATTTTAAAACGTTGCCGTCCCAGTCACTTAGGTGACAATCTTATTATGCTAGGGATCGGGGGATTGCTGACGCTTGGCGTTCCATCCTTTATGTTGCGTACAGATATGATGAAAACTTTCTACCATGATACTCTTCATATTCGAGGCCTTGATGATGAATCTCGTCAAGCCCAAGCACTAGGTTTTAGTGCATATTGTGGAGCAGGAATTTTTTCACAAAGTATCTTAAGCGCTTCGATGATGCATTTTGTGTTACTAGGGTTGTTCTGGGGGCAATATGCAAACCAATATGACTGGTGGGGGTGGTTGTTTGCATCCCTGGGGCCAATTGCTGTGCTTTTATGCGGATATTTTTTGATACTTCATTTTTCGTTTAGGAAAGAGACTGCTGATAAAGAACTCTCTTCTAGAGCGAAAAATAATCATACCCATAGTTCTCATCTGACAAAAATTCTTAAAATCCTAGGCCCTGCTTCGTCAACAGAAAAAGCGTCATTCATTTGTATGTTTGGAGCAATCTTGAGTCTAGCGACGGTTAGTATACATGGAATTGCACCTGATGTAATTTGTTTATTGATTTTATTATTCTTATTTACCTTTGAATTTATGAACGATAAAGGGTTTCAAAGCCGTATCAAGTGGGATTTTGTTGTCTTTATGTGCGGATTATCCGGTATTGCTTTTGCCGCAAACGATGTAGGCCTTATCAGTTGGCTTGAAGATAATACTAAGTGGATGACTGAGTACTTGACCCATCACTTTTTTGAACTCACAACGCTGATGATTGTTATCTCTCTTATTGCCCAGTTGATGCTTCCAAGGGATGTAAACCTTAATGTATTAAGTATCATGTTCATCCCGTTGTTTCAAAAAAATGGAGTAAGCCCATGGATAGCGGTTTTTATTATTAATACGGTTGGTAGAATTTGGTTTTTTGGGTATCAAGAGCCTGAGTATGGGGTGTTTATAAAATCCAGTAAGAATGCTTCCACAGGCCTTGCTAAAGCGTTGAAGGATGCACGTTTACGCTTGAACATATTCTATATTCTTTCGATTTATATTGGGGTTTTCTACTGGAAATGGATCGGTATTTTGCCATGGTAAACACCCTTCATGCAGCAAAGCGTAAATCATTTATTATTAATGCGCTAAAGAGCTTGGTGTTTTCAAGCCTTTTAGGGCTTTTGTTTTTGTATAATATGCACAGGCCAAGGATCATGGTTGTCCATAGTTATGATCCAACCTTGGATATTGTTAAAGATTTTGACAATGGAACTAAAAAAGTTCTGGAAAATGAAATTGAACCAGTTATTCAAATTTACTATATGAACATGCTTAATAAAAGCACGATTCGGCAAAGAATTACCTCTGGCTATGAAGCAAAAGCTGCGATTAATCGCTTTCGGCCAAAAATTCTTATAGCAGTAGGCGATGAAGCGCAAGAATTTGCTGCAAAGTTTTATGTAGGTAAAAAGAAAATGCGGGTGTTATTTTCAGGGGTGAAAGGGGATATCCAAAAATTTGGATATGAGCCTGGGAAAAATGTTGGGGCGGTTATTGAAGAGCCTCAAATGCATGAACTTAATATTCTGATTAACGATATGTTTGAGGGGAAGAAAAATATTCGTCTTGCCCATTTAGGTGATACATCTACCATGGTGAATTTGACGGAAAAAATATTGATCCGGCACGCTTGGAAAAATGTTTCATTTACCGATTCAGTTAAAGTGAATAGTTATACTGACTTTAAAGAAGCTGCAACCATGCTAAGTAAGCAGTGCGATGTACTTTTGATTTCAAGCTATCGGGCATTAAAAAATGTCGAAAATGTCGAAGATGAAATTGTTTCAGATGAAATGATGAAATGGGTGGTGAAGAATACGTCAATTCCTATTATTTCGACATTGGGATATACGGTTGAAGATGGGGCAGGGGCGGCAATTGTATCATCTGCCTATGATCAGGGAATGATGGCGATGGGGTCGGCATTGACCATGTTAAATAATGAACATTTTTTACCAAATGTATTATCAAAAGTTTTTGCTGTATTTCTTAACGAGGATCATATAAGTGAACGGGGAGTTTGTATGCCATCCATATACAAGTCATTTGCTGTGGGCACCCAAAAATTATTTAACTACCACAAAGTCCACGGGGCAAGTTTATGAGAAGAATTTATTTTTTGATATGTATGTTCCTATATTTTTCAGTTGAGGGGCGAATTCAAATTCGTCAAACAGGGTCATCAACTGTATATCCTTTCGCCATGAAGGTAGCACAAGAATTTTCTAAAAAACCCACAAAGATTTGCCCATTAGTGGAAAGTACAAGGACAGGCAATGGTTTTAGGGATTTTACTCAAAATACGTTTGGGTGTGATGTCGTGGGGGCCTCAACGGTGATTACGCCTCAAGAGGTTGATTCTTGTAAAAAATTAGGTATCCAATCTCTTTTAGAAATTTGCATAGGAATGGATGGGATTGCTCTAGCTATTAAAAAAAATTTGAAGGGCTTTGACAATTTAAAGTTAGTAGAGATTTTTCAAGCAATCGCTCTAAAAGTGCCCAACCAAAAAGGTGAGATGGTTGAAAACCCTTACAAAAAATGGAGCGATATTAACCCTAGCTACCCGGATATTCCTATTCGTATATTGATTCCATCAAAGTCTCGCGGTACACGCGATACATTTGAAACTGTCGTTATGCAAGGCCATGACATTCGAAATGGGCAGGAGGTTCGTGAAATTAGTGATTACGAAGCTGCGGATAGCCATGACTTGCTTTTTGATTATTTGAAAAATAATGATAAGACGATGGCTTTTGTAGCGGATAGCCTCTTGAGTTCTCACCAAGATCATATTAAGTCCTTAACTATAGATTCAATGGAACCGACCATTTTGAATATTCAAAATGGTACATACCCTATAACACGCAAGTTATTTATTTATGTGAATGAGGATCGTTATAAGACAACCGAAGGGTTGCGCGAGTATGTGAATGAGTGGTTAAGCCCCGAGGCCATTGGTAAGGATGGCTACCTTACCAAAATGGGGCTGGTGCCACTTTTTGCAAGTGAAAAGAAGCAAAGGAAACTTTGACTATTGAGTGGCTGTTCAACTGAGCAGATAACATGTATTGTTCTGTATTTTAGTATTTAAATTTAATTTGTTTTTTTAATAAGTATTAATGCGAATGTTTTTACATTTGTATTATTAAAATATTAATCATGGATTTAAGTTCGGGAATTAATTATTTTTTTGTATGGATTCTGCTATAGCTCTATAAAAATGCACCGTTGTGTTTGTAACTTTTCTTAACGCTTACTTTTTTCAAATCTATATGTTATTTTTTTGTACTTCTTTAAGATTTATTCCCTAATGCGCGAAATTGCCCTAGATACCGAAACTACTGGCCTTAGTCATAAAGACGGTCACCGCATTACTGAAATTGGATGCGTTGAACTTGTGCACCGTATACCAACTGGTCGTACGTTTCATTGCTACGTCAATCCTGAACGGGATGTATCACCAGGAGCATCAGCTATTTCGGGTTTAACCTATGATTTTTTAAAAGATTTCCCAACCTTTGAAGCTATTGCTGCTGAGTTTCATGGATTTATTCAAGAAGCCACCTTGGTTATTCACAATGCCTCCTTTGACGTTGGTTTTATTAATGCAGAATTTGCCCGACTCGGTTTGCCGCTTCTTGAATTAAAAGATGCTATTGATACGGTGTACCTATCTCGAAAAAAATTCCCGGGGCAGCCAGCGAACCTTGATGCTTTATGTAAGCGTTTTAATATCGATCTTTCTAAGCGAACAAAACATGGTGCTTTAGTAGATGCGCAGCTTTTAACAGAAGTTTATATTGAACTTACTGGTGGAAGACAGGCTGAAATGTTTAAGCAAGAACAATCCGACCAACTGAATGTTATCACGTTGAATAAACCATTTCGGGAACCTAGAGTGTTTGCCTCAAATGAAAACGAGGTGCAAGAACACGCAGAATTTTTAAAATTACTCAAAGATCCTTTATGGGGGAAGCTCTAGTAAAATAAGAAGTAATTATTTTCCAATTAGTCTGCAAAATTTAATAGATGAAAGGCCACTTGTGGCCAAATTTCTTTTGCTAATTTTCTTGTGGGATAATCTTGCACATGGCTTAAGATGCATAAACTAGCTTTTAATGCAGGACAACATATAAGCACGCTGCTAATGCCTGATGTTCCGCCAAAATGATAATATGCTGGGTGCTTTTTCGATTCACCTATGCAAATACCATAACCAAAGCCTTGTCCATAATCATGAAGCATTGTAGATAATGCTTTAGGGTTCACAGCAATTTGACGAATTATTAACGTTTCCGCCCAATTTAGTAAATCTTGTGCGGTTGAGATGATAGCGCCAGATGCATGGCTTGTGGAAAAATCACGTGCTGATTGAAGAGGCAGTATTTTTCCTTCTTTCCAGCAATGAGTTTTTGGTAATGAAGGATATTGCTCCCGATTTTCATCCATTATCCCTTGAGGATAAAAAACCGTGTTATGCAAATCAAAAGGAGAGAAAATATTTTGAGTTAGCCACTGAGCACAAGATTGTTTTGTGTGTTCTTCCAAAATGGCTCCCAGCAATATATAACCTGGTGGACTATAGACACTGTTGGTTCCTGGGGCAAATTGTAAGGGTAGGGCGGAAGCCTGGTCAATTAACCACTCCAAGGATCTGGGACGCTCATGGAAAGGTTCGCTACGATCATCGGTTATAAAGGCCGCCAGGCCAGAGCGGTGGCATAACAAATGCTGCACGGTTATTTGATGGGCGTGAGGGTGAGTAAAACTGGGTAATAGCTTATCGACAGTGGTGTTTAAATCAAAACCTTGTTCAGCGAGCTTAGAAAAAGCGGATCCAATGAATGTTTTTGTAACAGAAGCAATACGATATTGGGTTTCCAGGGTCGGCAGATTTTTATTATCTGGCCCATACCCTTTCCAAAGAATCTGATCTTCTTGCTTAAAACCAATGATTCCATAAAAAGGTTGCGATGGATTTTGAAACATTATTTAAAATATTTAATTCGCCTGTAGCTGCGTAGCAGTTTAACCAATAAAAAAGACTTGCGTAAAGCATATAAAAAGTTATATGATTTTTGTAACAATAATCAAATTGGTATCTATGACACGAGGTGGGCTCCGCAAAGGGGCAGGTCGAAAACCAAATTCTAGTAAATTTGGTGAACAGACTATTCCGGTGCGAATACCTAAATCTCTGGTGCCAAAGGTGAAGGAGCTACTGATGAAAGCTGATAAAATTCAATTAGGGTCTACTCTTTCTAGTATTCGCGAAGCTTTTGATTGGCAAAGTCTAGATTTGCCATCAATGCCTCTTCCATTATTTTCTAATAAAGTATCAGCGGGGTTTCCATCACCGGCTGATGATCATTTGGAAACCAAACTTGATTTAAATCAACATCTGGTGCAGCATCCCGCTGCAACATTTTTTGTACGGGTTAGCGGTGATTCAATGATTGGTGCCGGTATTCATGATGGGGATGTATTAGTAGTCGATCGTTCGCTTGTTTGTAAGGAGGGTTGTATTGTTATAGCGGTGGTTGATGGGGAGCTTACAGTGAAGCGATTTTTTCAACGGGGCAGCGAAGTTGTGCTAATGGCTGAAAATCCTAAATATCCTGATATTGTAGTGACTCAGGAAATGGACTTTCGGGTGTGGGGCGTGGTAACTACGGTGATTCATAAAGTTTAATGAAATGCAGATGTATTGTAAAAAGTGTACTATATTTAGTTGAATTTTTCGTTGGGCCGTATTATATAATTAAAATTAATATGTTAATTTGTTCCTTCTATGATAAATCTTCTTTTTTTTATAACATTTTCTATTTTTTCACTGCATGCGAGAAATTTAACACCTCTTACTCATGAAGAAGTTAAGCATTGTCGTGTATTAAATGCTTCCTTAATTCGCGCTTCTAAAGGTGCATCATCTTACGATGCTGTAGGTCTATTAGAATTATGCAGGCAAGAGCTTGAGTATAGAAACACAGGCTGTGTTTGCCCTCTAGGAGATCGTATTGAATATTTTTCAAGACTAAGCGCAGCAGTTAGTTTAGGTCTTGGTTTCGACGCGGGAATTCTTAAGACCCCTATGAATGCAACTGAAGCTGGTATATTTAAAGCGGTGGCGAGATTACTAGGAAATCAGCTGCAGAGAGCAGTAGCCTTTGTTACTTTAGCTGATGCTTCCCGTAGTTTTGAGCGTACTCATTTGCAAGGATTTGATAATGCACTAAGGACAGGAACCCTAAGAGGGCAGCACACAATTGACTTAGGAAAAGCTGCAGCAGAAAAGGTTGACGCTTCATTAAGGGCCAAGTTGGCTAGGGAATATGCTGATCTTGGTAGGGTTAACACTTATGATCAACCTTTTGAGGTAGCGCTTTTAGTAAAAGTTATTGGAGCCGTTCCTGCATACTCTGCAAGATTAACTCGTTTTTTGGATGATACATTACCAGCGAATAGATCACGCCTCAGTTTGGTAACACAACAATTTTTAAGGCTATTACCTACAATCGCAGCAGACTACATAACATCAGAAAATTTAGGGGACTGCTTAGATGTACTTAGGGATGTAGATCAGGAGCGCGTTCCCGTGTTATTGACTGCGCTTGGACGAATAGCAAATCTTGCAAGAACAGGCGGATTTATATTTAATACGGAAATGGTTTCAGGTGTACTGCGTAAATTAGAGGGAATGCGTGTAGATAATATAGTTGACGAACTAGATTCCATTGCTCGAAATTTTCCAAGGTTGCATCCCAATCGTTTCCCAGATTTTTCGAAGTACATAGCTACAGAACGAGATCCGGATCGAAAAGCGCAATTTCGGGAATCGCTTCGAGCTGCTGTTGCTGGAGATGCTTCTGACCAAATGATTGAAGCAATAACAATGCTGTGTGGAAGACAGAATTTATTTAATCGAGTTCCTCTAAGGATTTTCAGTCGCTTTTTTGCAAAATCCATCACAATGGTAAAAGATGCTGTTCGGCCAACAGAAAAACTAGCCGTTGTTGACAGCTTACAGCGATTGGTGGGACGAAGGATATTGGAAATACTTCCTGAAGAGTACATTATGCCAGATGGAATGTTAGAAGTGCAGATGCGCCAGTTTGCTGGAATTTTGAGATGTGCTGAAACCTTAAGCGATGTAGAAGTTGCCGCTGCTAGAGTTGTTGATAGGGTTTCCCCAAAACAACGGTTTAAAGATAATCTATCTCTTTTGCTTGAGGCTCCTGAGGGTGATGGATATGATGATGAAACTGGTGAGCCTTTAGAGGCTGATGATCGACTCAAAGATGATCGGCCCGCACGTTTGCGATTAATTGCGAATTTATCACGACCAACTACAAGCCAATTTCCTGATGCATTAGTTATGGTTATAAACCAGGTGGTAGAGAGAGAGAATGTAACAGCTTATTCCATAAGTGAAGATAAATTAAATGGGATTGAAGCACTTTTATCGTTAGGACAAGATCCTTGTGACATAGCTAGTATGATAATGCAAGTATACCAATTGTCAGAAGAATTTGTGGGGCGTGAACCGGTAGCAAGACTTGCTGAAAGAGTGTATGATCGTATCTTTTTTAATGATGCTCTTCCTGCTGATTTTCGTAATCATAGCCACTTAAATTTTGCGGTGGCTCGCTTGAATTATCCAGCTGCTGAACAGAATGCAATGCTTGAGGAGTATGTTTATAATCATCGGGTGGTTCTAGAGGAATCCCGAAGAGAACAAGCTAGGCGCGCGGGCGTACAAATTGCTGAGGTTGCAGATGCAGGGCGGCGTGTGGAATTAAGAACAGTTGGCTGTATGGCAGTTCACCGAATTGGGGCATTAATTTGTAATCCTTTAGAGAATGCCTTAAATGCAGTATTAATAGCTAGAGGGCTGATACCTGCTGGAGTGCCAGCTGCTCAGGCTACATTGGCGCGATGGATCGAAGAATATGGTACTATTGATCGTATCGATCGTTCTGCTGCGGCTATAGCTCATGAAGAGGAAGATATTACGAATGCAAAGGTTCGTTATCGGGCCGTTTTGGCAAAGGCTTTAAACCCTGGATATGCCTATCGTGCTGATTTTGATAGGATATTATCCAAGGTTGTTTCATACATAGGCGTGAAAGATAAGCAAGAACGAGATGCATGGCTTGTGAATAGTTTAGGCGAAGCGTCGCAGGCGTATGAGGGCACATCTGTCGCTGGGAATTTAAGTTGTGACAAAGGAATTTGGGAAAGACTGCTGCTTGGTCTTAAGAATCAAACTCAAAGAGAGTTTGATAATATTCTAGCTGTTATTGATTTGGGAGATTTGGTGACCAATTCCTTTAACACGATGCAAGTGCTCAGATCTCCAGGTATGGATGGACGTGGTGTGATGGTTCAAGCAAGTAAGCTTTGGGATTTGTGGGAACGTGCACGTCCTGCTACAGCTCCTGTGGCGGTAAGAATTTGGACAGAGGCTATTAACCAAATGCGTGCAGCAACAACGGCAGAAGTTATGGAATTGTTGAGATCATCTCGCTATCTTGGTGATGCTGAAGCTCCTCTTAGACAGAATTTCTTGGAGCATACAAATAATACAGCTGATCGTATAATAAGAGACTGGAGAGATGGAATTGAAGGTTTATTTGCGCAGTATCAGCGTATTAGAGCAGGCCGTTTTTAGTGAGTCTGCACTTGCTGTTCAAGAAAATACTGTGAGGGGATTGTTAAAAACAAAATGTAACGAATTGTGGAATTATATGGGTGATTCCGCTTGCGGAATAAATAACAGTCTTTGTGGGTTATAAGGTTTAGGTTTTTGTTAATACTTCGCCTTCATATGCGTAAATATGATAGGTGAAGATCTCACAAAAGCCTAATCGTTGATATACACTTAAGCCATTTGATGAAGCATCAAGGAAGCAATGATTAAATCCTTTTGCGTGGGATAAGTTAACGCCAAACTGCACCATCTGTGAACCATAGCCTAATCGCTGATGGGTGGGGGCAGTGGCTACATTGTCAATACGAACACTATCATTTAAAAACGTTAAGGTAATCGCAGCTATAGGTTCGTCATCTAAAGTTCCAAGATAATGCTGCATATCCACCCTACCTTTGGCCCTATCCAGGGCTTGTGCGCATTGAGCGTTGGTTGCATCAGTTCCTCCGAAAGAGCCTTGTAAAATTTGTAGCCAGGCTTTTTTGTTAACATCAGCAGATTGGATGATTAGCGGGGTTTCAGGCTCGATACTATTTTGTGCTGGCGTTCCCAAAGCGCAATACATAGCTGTAGAATCTTCATCGAAAATAAGATTGTGAGCTTGAAATGCATGGCGCAAATCTAGTGTATCAAGATAGCTTGGGACAACATAAATCCAGCTTAATATATTGTTCATCGCAAAAAACTGTTTAGCTTCATTAATTAGGTGCTCTGGTTGATGATGCGCTTTGCGCTGCAAAAATAAATTAAACTTAGCTTCATCAACTCCATCGATGTAGGCAACTGCTTCATCAAATACATGGATCTTTAAGCTAATCCCTCTTGAGAAGTGGTGTTCGAGAGCATAGAAAGTATTTTGTAGATCAGACGTCATAATCGTCTTCGGGTTGCTGCCATAACCGTGCAGCTCGATGTTCAAATGCTGCCATCATTGTTTGGGCGGCGCTATCTAAAAATTTTCCAACGGTAATTTGTAATAAGGTTGATTGCAATTTGAAATCAACGCAGAAATTAACCAAGCATCGATTATTTTCATAATTTGTAAAGTGCCAGCGGGACTCTAAAAACTTGAATGTATTATCTGGTTTAGCTTTTGCTTCAACTGCATCGCCAAAAATAAAGACTTCTGATCGATAGGTTTTTTCAAATGAACCCGCGCCTATGGTTAAATCTGCCTCAAAAAAATCATTAGTTTTAGGATAAATTGCTACCGCTTTTAACATGGGTAAAAATGATGGGTATTGTTCAACATCTGCTACAATCTCTTTTAAAAAATCAGCAGGGTAGGGCAGTACCTTAGATGTTTGAAACATGGGATTTTACCATAGCATTGCGTGCAGCTTGAAGACGCATAAAATCATCCCCAGCATGGTAGGAGGAACGGGTGAGTGGGCTGGCCGCAATTAGCAAAAAACCTTTTGCCCGGCCTCGGCTTGCATATTCATTAAATTGTAAAGGTGTAACAAAATCCATTACTGGATGGTGTTTAGGGGTGGGCTGTAAGTATTGACCAATGGTCATGAAATCAACCTGAGCCGAACGTAAGTCATCCATGACTTGAAAAATTTCATGCTTTTGTTCTCCTAAGCCTACCATAACGCCCGATTTTGTAAAAATAGTTGGATCAAGTTTTTTAACTGTATCAAGTAAGCGTAAGGAATTGAAATATCTAGCACCTGGACGCACAGTTGCATATAACCGTGGTACGGTTTCAAGATTATGGTTAAACACATCTGGTTTGGCTTTAACCACAATTTCTATGGCATGTTCTTTACGCAAAAAATCTGGAGTGAGAACTTCAATGGTTGTATGGGGAGATAATTCTCTGATTGCTTCAATAACTTGGGCAAAGTGGTTGGCCCCCCCATCTTCTAAGTCGTCTCGATCAACGGATGTAATCACTACATGGGATAAGTTCATCTTTGCAACAGCTTGACCAACCCGTTCCGGTTCGTGGGGGTCTAGAAGGTCAGGCAGTCCAGTTTTAACATTACAAAAGCGACAAGATCTAGTGCAGACATCCCCTAAAATCATAAAAGTTGCATGGCGTTTTGCCCAGCATTCACCAATATTAGGACACGCAGCTTCCTCGCACACCGTATGTAGTTTGTGTTCACTGACAATGGCCTTAGTCTCAAAATATTCTTTTGAGTTGGGTGCTTTAACCCTAATCCAATCAGGTTTTTTAAGCTGCGTGGATTCCACCTGGTGTCCCTATTGTGTGTTTACGCGAATATCACGGGCTTTTAACAAAATAATATTTTCCAATTCTCTTGATGCATTCATATCAATACCAGCATCGTGCCATTGGTTATTTTGTTTAACCTGCTTATATACGCTAACCTCTAATGCATTAGAGCGCAACTCGCGGTCTTTAATGCGCACCTGAATTTTAATGCGGTCTTTTGCATTAGGCGGTTGGTACCAATCAGTGACTAAAATTCCCCCTGCACCATCAGATGAAATAAGTGGCGCGAATTTTAAAGTATCAAGGCTAGCCTGCCATAAAATGCGATTAACAACTTGACCGCCAGCATCATTTGTACGACCACTAATTTTTTCAGAGCCCAAGGTAATACCTTCTGGACCTGCTAGAGATCCAAAACTAAGTTTTGTTTTATCTTCTCGAGATTTTGGGGCTTCGGCAGTTTGCTGGGTAGTCGAGCATGCGCTCAACACTAACAAGAAGCCTACACTAACCGCTTTTTTAAAAAACATCTGAAATTGAAAATGCAAATAGTAATGCAACATAGCCAATTTCTTAAATTTTTTCGAGCGTTTCTATTGAATTTATTTTTTTATTTTTCTAGGTACGCCTTAAATGAAGCGTAAAGCAAATTTAAACAGTGTTAATAGGTTTTTAATTTTTGTGATTCATACTGAAAATGAAACAACTGTTGAAGTAACGTAAGAAAATGAAAATTACAAACCAAAAACTCAAAATTAACGCTGGTTTGTGCGTCATGGTAATTCGCATTATGGCATGATTTTCACGATTTAGCGTGACTTCACCAGCAAAGGTAGCGGAGGAAGTCATGATACATAGGTTTTTTTTAATAATTCTTATTACGGTTGTTAACCTAACGACGACCTTAAAAGCCACGGATATTTATCCAGATAACCTCCCTGATTTATTTTGGGAGCTGCGAGAACACTTTTATAAACAGCTAGCAAAACCTTCGGCTACAAAGGCAAACTTTCAAACTGAAATATGTCAATTTGTTAGAGTGTGTGATTATATTTCTTCTGAATCAATTTTGAGGTCTAATCTTCGTAATGATTTTGAGAAGTATGTGCCAATTCTGACTACTGCTTCTAAGGTTGATATTTTAAGCGCTCTAGACGGTCTAGAAGAAGGAGCTAGACTAGCTTGCGATGATTTTTACTCTACACGCCCTATACCTGGGTATATCCCAGCAGTAGCTTCAGACATACTGCATGAAGCGGCAAGCATGTATCCAAGCAATATTTCAAGTTATTTTTGGGTTGCGCGTGACTATTTTTATGATCTAGTCGGATTTGAAGAATCTACTCCAAAAGAACTTCGTAGTGCTTTATGTGAATTCATTAGTGTTGGTGACTATGTAGCTTCAGAACCTTTCATGGTAACGACATTACGAGAAGATTTTAGGTTGTTTGCTACTAAAAAGGGGATTGAACAGAAAAGGAAAGAAGAAGTATTAGGCGTTTTATCAGAACTGGAAGCATTAAATGTTTATACGGTTAGGCCAATACCAGGATATAGCCCTCTTAAAACAGCTGCCGATGCAGCGCAAAGCAATCTTTTTTTGAAAACGCTTTTGGAACGTATTGTCAAACAGCAGGCTTTAATTGCTGAAGCTAAAGCTTTTATGGGAACTGCCTTTGGCGACCTTTTGACTCCCACAGAAATAGCCACTCGTCTTAAGGTAACCATCCGGGGGCAAGATGCAGCCATGGACGCCTTGGGACTTATTGGCCATAAAATTATGGCGCAAATTCGTTTAAAACAGGCGGACTCAGAATGGGAGTTTCGTCCACCTCACGCATTTTTGGTTGGAAGATCAGGTTGTGGTAAAACGCAATCAATTATTGAATTGTGCAAAATTATTGGGATTCCTTGGGTTAGGGTAAATGCGCCTGAAGTTGTTGGTGAAGGATTCAAAGGACCGACTTTATCTTATTATTATGAACAGTTAAAACAATTAGGAAAAATCCCTCCCTACGCCATTGTGCTATTAGACGAAGCAGGAAAAATGGGCAAAACAGGTTCTGGAGATGATGCACCAAAATACGGGGGCAGTATTATGAGAACATTGCTAGCTCATATGGACGGAGCACCGGTAAAATTGCCAGTAGGAGCATCAGGAGTCGAAGAAGCAATGTCTACCAGTTGCTTTACGTATCTTGCAACTGATGCTTGTGCTCATGTACCTGATTCAGTGGAGTTAACTGCAGAAGCCTTAAGCCATCATACTGGAATGCCGCTAGAATTAGTCAATCGATTTAGTCAAGGAATTATCAAATTACGTCCTCATACAACAGCTAGCTTGGTTGATATTTTGAAAAACAACCCTAAGGGACCTTATGCTCACGAAGTTAAGTTTTTCAAAAAGATGTACAGTATGGATTTAGTAATTGAAGATGAAGGGCTAAAAGCTATAGCTGCTAGATCAATTGAAGATTCAACAGGAGCGCGTAAACTTGAAGAAATGCTGGTGCATATATTGGCACCACTGTATGATATAGATCACTTACCAGCCGGGGTACTTACAGATGTTGATGGTGTTCGAAAGATTACTATAACGAAAAAATTTGTTGAAGCTCATTTGCCACCACCTGCTGAAAAGACAGATGATGGGCCACCTTTTGGTATGTACGTTTAGTGTTCTAAAAACTGTTCGTGAAGGATGCGCTCTTCTAGGTGGTGATTAGGATCAAATAAAAGCGTATAGGGCATAGAGGAATCTAATCGGATGTTGACAGTATGAACCTTATGAATTAAGCGTTGATCAGCTGTTAGTTTTACCGGCCGCTGGTCAGGGTGTAATACTTCCAGTTCCACTTTAATAGAATTGGGTACTAAAGCACCTTTCCAGCGACGTGGCCTAAATGGACAAATAGGTGTTAAAGCAATTAACCCTGATTCTAGGGGAAGAATTGGCCCGCCCGCTGATAGGTTGTACGCTGTACTTCCTGCAGGGGTTGCAACAATTAACCCATCGCCAATTAATGAATTCAGCTGCGTTTTATCATTGAGCTTGATTGAAATTTTTGAGGTTTGTGCAGAACTTCTAAATAAAGAAATTTCATTAAATGCTTGCACTTCAGAAGATTGTCCAAAAATATCAGTTACTTCTGCTTTCAAGGGCAATAAAATCGTAGGTTTTGCGTTTGCAAGTTTTTCTTCAAGCGTTTCTAGCTGTTCAGCGTTGTTTAGTAAAAATCCGATGGTGCCTGTATTGATTCCATAAACAGGTATTTTGTGGTTTTTTAATTGGTGAAGGGTGTGCAGCATAAACCCATCACCACCTATGGCAATAATAATCTCCGCTTGTTCAACGGGGACTGTTTTCATAAAACCTTCAATTGATTGTGCTAGATTTTTTGCCTTAAGCTTATGAGATGCCAGTACTGTAACTTTCATTAGCCTAGTTCACCTACATAAATACCCATCGCTTTTGCAGTTTTTATTAAAATGCCTTTTGGATCGACTTCGTTATAGGTATCAATCGTTGACTCAATAGGTACAGCTTCAACCTGATTATTACGCCAGATAACCATTTTTCCAAAATTTTTTTCAAATACCATATCAACGGCTTTGACTCCAAATGCTGTAGCTAAAATTCGATCTTGAGCGTTTGGCTGGCCCCCCCGCTGTACATGGCCTAAAACCGTAAAACGAGTATCAGCCTGAATACGCGCTTCTAGTTCAGCGCAAAGGTACTGAGAAATTCCTCCATAGCGTGGTCGATCATTGTAAGATGTCCCCCTTAAAACTGAATCCCCCCCTTGGGTTTTTACAGCTTCTGACACAATAATTAATGAAAAATTTCGTCCCGAAGCGCTAATGTTTTGGACATGCTGACAGATTGATTCAAGATTGTAAGGAATCTCTGGGATTAAAATGACATCTGCACCACCGGCAATTCCGGCTGATAGAGCTATATGGCCAGCATCACGCCCCATGACTTCCAAAATCATGACGCGCTGGTGACTAGCAGCGGTCGGCTGTAGGCGATCAAGGGCTTCAGTTGCCACGCTTACGGCAGTACTATAACCAATAGAAAAATCTGTTTGAGCAAGGTCATTGTCAATGGTTTTAGGGATGCAGACTAGGTTCATGCCGCCTTTTTTCGCAAGCTTACTATTAATGCGCATGCTACCATCCCCACCAATGGCAATAATGGCGTCAAGCTTAAGGTCATGATAACCAGCAATTGCATCATCCGAACGATCACTTTTTAAGCCATCATCTGATGGAAAAAAGAAGGGGTTTTCTTTTGTGGTACTTCCTAAAATTGTTCCAGCAGAACGCAACATGCTTTGGTCGCAATTTGAAAGGGTTAGCGGTATATATTCCATAGGTCTGCGAATTAATCCGCTTGTACCTTTTAAGATTCCAAAAACTTCACAATCATAATGCTGAATGGCATGCAGGGTAATTGCCCGAATTGCGGCATTTAAACCAGAGCAATCTCCACCACTGGTTAAGACACCAATTCTTTTTATCATTTATTTACTCCTAGCTTCTTTTCTAATTTTTGCTGACGCTGGAAAATCATACTACGAATCGTAACATAAGGATCAGTAGATGTCTCGTAGATGTCATCCAGGCTGTCAAGCAATCCAGCCCGTATATTAATAATATCCAGAGCAGTAACGCCCCAAAGCCAATGTTTAAATTGGTGATGGCTGTTATGATGGCTTTTGGAGTGATATGCAAAATATTTAAAGGGATCTGCAAACCAATCAAATCCATAACCAAACATTCCACGAAATGTTGTTGGTCCTAAAACGGGGAGCATAATGTAAGGCCCGGCTTCAACGCCCCAGGTGGTGAGGGTTTCATTGAAGCTGGTTGGTTCTTCTTTTATGCCGATGAAGTCTGCAAAATCGATTAGTCCAAAGAAGCCTAAGGTGGTATTTAAAATAAACCGAACGGTGGTAGTGGTAGCTTTTTCAATTCTGCCTTGAAGGGTGTAATTTACCAAATTAAGTGGACCATAGATGTTTTTGATAAAACTTCGGGTGCAATACTTGAAATTTTCTGGCGTGCCTAATTCATAAGCAATGGCAGCTGGTTTGATAATTGCTGCATCCAAAATACGGTTGAAGCCAAACATATAGCGGTTAAACAGTTCCAATGGATCAGGTTCATGAAGGGAGAACTCATCATCATCTGCATGTTCTGATTTTGTATTATTCGTTGTGGAGCAGCCACATAATATAAATAATACTAGAAAAATCCAGCCCCAGACCCTCATACAACTCTTACTTGCTTTAATCCTTAAAAGTTTAACAAAATTTAAGGTATAACCCAAGATACATAGCGAATAAAATCATGCTAAATTTAAAGATTAGGGGGAGCACATGGATATTTCTAACTTTGACAAACGCGCAATGCTTGTATTACAAACTCTTCAACAGGCTGGGTTTGATAGCTGGTTTGTTGGTGGATGTGTGCGTGATGCCTTACTTGGCAAACCATTCATAGATTATGATATAGCAACCAGTACCTCTCCGATTGATGTTGTCTCCCTTTTTAAAGAAGAGTTTGAGCTTGATTTAATTGGTGAGCAATTTGGTTGTGTGCGCGTTAACCATGCTGGGTTGTGGCTTGAAGTTACGACTCTTCGTAAAGATGTTAAGCCTGATGGTAGGCATACGAGCGTTGCATTTACAACGGATGTGGCAGAAGATGCAAAGCGTCGGGATTTCACCATCAATGCGTTGTATTGGAATGAAGCTAAAATTGCTGATTTTTTTAATGGCCAGGGTGACCTTAACCACCATATTGTACAGTTTATTGGGAACCCTAATGATCGAGTGCAAGAAGACTATTTACGCATATTACGATTTTTTCGCTTTTCAAGCATTTACGCAAAAGACCTAAATCAAGACGGTCTTCAGGCATGTATAACCTATCAAGAGGGATTACGGTATTTATCTGGGAATCGGGTGTGGCATGAATGGTCAAAAATGGTATTTGGGCCCAACGCATTAAAGGTTTTACAAGCCATTGAAGCGTCAGATATTGATGTAACACTATTTGGGGGCAAGCTTGATATACAAATTTATGCCACTTATAAGGGTAGGGATGCCCTTTTACTAACCAAGATTTTATTGCCATCTGTGCACGTGGAACATTTGGCACACCGGTTGAATCTTACAACAGCTCAAAAAGAGTGGTTGGAGGCTGCAGTTTCGCTTGGCCCTAATGATGATTTTCGAAACCTATATTTGCGTTATGGCCAACAAGCTAAAGAGCTTGTGCACTACTGGGCATGTAAATATATGAAAAGCTCTGACGAAATTTTAGCTGAAAGCTTTTGGGATATTCAAAACCCTGTTTTCCCGTTATCTGGGAAAGATATTTTAAAACTTGGTTGCCAACCTGGACCAATTGTTGGAGACTATTTGCAATGCGCTCAAACGTGGTGGGTGCAACATAACTTTGGCCCGAATTATCAGGACTGTTTACGGTATGTCGAATCCTTATTTAACAAATGAATCAAAATTATTATATGCAAAAACCTTACATGATATAGCAGCTCCTTTGGGGGCTTTAACTTTATGTGTGGACGATATTAAAAAAGCATTGCCTGAATCCGCAGGTTTAATTGAAGCCAGTATCGAAACCTTAGCGCAGCGAATTAGCTATTGGCGCCTGATGGTGACTGGAAGTGAGCAATCACCTACCTATTCGGATGCTGCAAATGCTATACGGGCAATGGCAAAACTTAAATCAGTTGAAGTAATATTTGTAAGTGTAGAAGACTATCAGGGAGTATATATTCGCTTGATTTTAGGGCTTGTCATGCTTGGTTTGGAAAGCCTGCCGCGAGGTGGAAAAATCAGTATTGATGCAGACAAAGGAACCGTAACTGCAAGTGGTGAAAAATGTTACCTTTCAAACGAAGTTAAAGAAGCCATTAATGGGAAGGTTGAGACACCTTCTAGTCGTCATGCTTTAGGATTCTTAATTTTTGAATGGGCAAAAGCATGCGGGGCCTGGGTAAAATTAGAACATGACCCCATGAAGCTTGAGTTTACATTGCAGAATCAATAATTTTATATATTTAGCACGCAACGTTATGTTTTTTAGAAATTGAAAAATAGAAAAATTAAGCCTAAAGAGTGTAAGAATAAATGGCTCAAGAAAGAGATAAATATGGCCGCCCCATATGTTGTTTTTCTAAGTGGCGCTTCAGGTGCTGGTAAATCCACTTTGGTAAAAGCGTTATCTGAAAAATATAGCGATTTTTCTAAGGCTGCATTTCTACACTTTGATTCTATTGGAGTGCCTTTAGTGGAAGAAATGATAAAGGCATATGGGTCTGGCAAAGAATGGCAAAAAATAACTACTTATGAATGGATTAAGAGAATTGCTCAAGATTATAAGGAACCCTCTGCAAAATTCTCTGCCAAAGTATAAAAAGCTGGTGAATGAGGATATGAGATATGTTAGATAAGACTTAAGGATTTTAAGTATTACGATTAAGTTTATGACATCATTTTTAGACCTGATTCGCCGTTCCCCAAAAGCCAACA
>CANJXJ010000003.1 GCA_947478955.1 Alphaproteobacteria bacterium
GATAATAGAACAGCGTTCAAGTGTGATTATGGAAAAAATTAAAATGGCGGCGAATGCCATTTCATTACCCGATTATGTGTGAGAACGGCGGCGTGTGGTGTTCGATATCTAAGTATGTTATAAAATTCAATTTTACTGAAAGTCAGCTATAGTTTATGAACAATGGACCTCGCCAATGCTAATAGCTAAACTTGCACAGCAATCACTCAGTGCGCGATTTTAATTCATTGCTGAGGGCTTGGAAAGAACTCTAATATCTTTTCGTCCACTAAACAGAAATTCCTGTTATACTCCCCGGGATAGTTGTTTTAGATAAACTACGGGATCACTTATTAGGTTTGGTTGTACGCCCAAAATATTTCAAGAGTTGGGCAGGCGATCAAGCATCGAGGACCAAGAGTGTACATGAGGACCGAAGATGCGATGATCAACGCACCCAAGGCTTGAAAGATGAAGGGCATATATGAAGTTATGGAAAAAAGTTTTAGTTGGCCTAGTACTTGGCGTTATTTTAGGAGTGATCTTAAAAGAGAAAGTCGTTTACCTAAAACCCTTCGGTGATATTTTTATCCGACTAATTAAAATGATCATTGTGCCGTTAATCTTTTTTGCGATTGTCAGCGGCATTACCAGTGTGAAAGATTCTAAGGCCCTAAGCCGGGTGGGCATAAAAGCATCGGTTACCTATTTGCTAACCACTCTTTTTGCCATAACGATCGGCCTGGGTATTGGCACCATTTTTGAACCAGGAAGTGGCGTTATACTGAACTTTAGTGGGGATGGCATATCTAAAATTCCTGACACAAACGTTGCTAAAATCATCGATACCCTTTTAAACATTATTCCGGAAAATGCCATTGAAGCCATGGCCCAAGGCACAATTTTACAAGTGGTCTTCTTTGCCCTGTTTACCGGCATTACCCTTAACACTATGGAAAACACCGCATCAAAGCGCTTAAGCGATATATTTTCTATACTTTCATTAATGGTGTTCCGCATGGTGCACTTAATTATTCAGCTCTCTCCCGTTGCTGCGTGCGCTTTAACCGCTTGGATTGTTGGCACCCAAGGCATGGTCGTTTTAGAAAAACTTCTAAAATTGGTAGGCTGTGCGTATTTGGCCTTTGGTGTCCAATACCTGGTGTTTGGACTCATTATTTATGTATGGACCAGGTTATCACCCGTGCCATTTTTTAAAAAGAGCCTTGAATACCAAACTCTGGCGTTTTCCACAAGCAGTACAAAGGCGGCATTACCTACAACTATTAAGGTTTGCCAAACACGCCTTGGTGTCTCAAATATCAGTTCATCGTTCGTGCTCCCCCTTGGGGCATCAATTAACATGGATGGTATCGCTATTTATATAAGCCTATGTGCTTTATTTTTCGCCCAAGCCACTGGCAAAGTTTTAGAACCAAGTGATTATGGATGCATTATTTTAACCGGAACCCTAGGGTCAATTGGCGGTGCGGGCATCCCCGGGGGTACCATTGTTATGCTGCCCATGGTTTTAGCATCAGTCGGCCTTCCCATTGAAGGCATTGCCTTAATTGCTGGTATTGACCGCATTATTGATATGATGCGCACCACCATTAGCATTACCGGTGACGCTACCGTGGCATTATGCGTGGATCATTCCGAAGGGCTTTTAGATAGGGAAAAATACTACGCGGATGTTTAGTTAGCCATAATTTAGTTAGCCATCATCAAGCAATGATGTACTTTTTAAAAGTAAAAGTGCATTAACTAGCAAAAAGCATCCCTATACGCCCTTAGCCAACAGCTGATAAAGCATTTATGCAAGCTAATTTAGTATTTTTTGCTGTTTTAATTGCCCCATTTTTTGGACCCGAACAAACTGCTTCAAGTTTTTTCTTCCCTATACATCTGTCATATGCTTCATTTGCTTCGTTCTCAGCATTTCTTTCTGAATCTAAGCATAGTCTTTTTTTGCGAGCGTGCTCTGCAATCTTAGCTTTCTTTGCCTCACCTGTTGAAGATGCTGTGACAGAAGACGTAAACATGCCGCAGACTAGTGCAGCAATTAGGAATGTTAGTTTAAATGACATATATCTCTCTCTTCAAAATATACTTTATATTTAAATGTTCTAATTAAAAATAATTAATAACATATAAATTTTAAATATTATTATTTATCAAGCCCAAATATTTTTTCTCTTTTAGCCGTAAAATCCTGGGTAGGTGATCCATTCGCCCAAGGGTCATATTCTGGGTATGGCAATCAACTGAACGAAGCACTAGATGAAAGAATTCACCACAAGGATATCGAGTTCAAAAAAATATTTGCCCCTATAAACAACCGGGTGTTTTTTACAGGGTAACATGCAACTATTTTGCCAGAAATTAGTACCATGGAAGCAGCAGCTGAATCAGCTGAACGTCTAGCGAAGCTATTTTAAAATCCGTTAACCCTAAAATTTCCATTTTTCCCTTGCCGTTATGCAACCTTTTTCCTTATGATCAGGGCAATATTGTAAAGCTAAAGTCATATGCGTAAATGGATTGAATTTCCCCTTGTTGAAGGTGTTTGTAGCCGTCAGGCCCATGCCGATTTTCCTATCCAAGAAGATGGTTCAAAAACCTATGAACGTGAACTTGGTAAAGAAGGATTTTTTGGCCCCTGTACCCATATGATCCATCGCCATGCACCAACCGCCTGGACAAAGTGGGAAGGGCCGCTTCGGCCACGAGCATATGATTTAAATAAATGGAATCAAGATAAAAACTGCCCCTTTAAAACGGACATTTTTTTGCACAATCGCCACACCCAATTAAGGTGGTGGCAGCTCACCCAATCAATGACGCATCTGGCGCGCAATGGTGATGGCGACCAATTGCTGTTTATTCACCAAGGAAAAGCTGACCTATTTTGTGATTATGGGCACCTTTCTATTAAAGCTGGTGATTACGTTGTGCTCCCCCGCTCCACTATGTGGCGGTTAGATGTGATTGAGCCTTTAAATATCTTATTAATTGAAGCAACCGATAGCAGCTACATGCTGCCCGATAAAGGCATTGTTGGCCCCCATGCAATTTTTGATCCGGCCATGCTTGATACTCCTAAAATGAATGATCAATTCAAAGCACAACAGATAGATGCTAATCATGAATGGGAAGTCCACATTAAACGCCTTGGCAAAATAAGCACCGTGACTTATCCGTTTAATCCTTTGGATGCTATGGGATGGCACGGTAACCTAGCGCCAGTGCGCATTAATGTAGATGATATTCGCCCATTAATGAGCCATCGTTATCACTTGCCTCCATCGGCGCACACAACCTTTGTGGCGAACCGATTTGTGGTTTGTACCTTTGCGCCACGGCCTATTGAAAGTGACCCAGGGGCACTGAAGGTACCTTTTTACCATAACAATGATGATTACGATGAATTCATTTTCTACCATAGGGGCCAGTTTTTCAGCCGTGATAATATTCATCCAGGCATGACCACGCTTCACCCGTGTGGATTTACCCATGGACCGCATCCAGGCGCATTTGCAACAGCTTCCCAGTTTGCCCGAAAAGAAACTGATGAAGTTGCAGTCATGGTTGATACCCGTGATAGCCTAGAAATAGGCGATAGCGCTGCAGCTATTGAATGGGCTGAATACGCCAAAAGCTGGAAGGCGGTTGAAAAGCCATAAGGGGTTTTTGCTGTCTACCCCATCCAGCATTATCCCATCCAAACTTTCGGGACGAACGCTGCTTCTTTTTCAAGGAACAGCTCGGTAAGACCCCAGACTAGAGCATCGAGTCGGTCTGGGGATTTGCTTGAGACTTCAGGTACCCAGGAACATAACTGAGCCTCGAGCAGCGGATGGGGTTTGATGTGCTTGACCTTGCCCTGTTCGTACAGACTCACAATTGGCTCTGCCCGTAAGGCCTTGCCCCGGGTGGCATGGACGCCTTTGTAACTAATGTGTGGATCACGGGCCCGAAGCAGATCTTTGACCAAGTCTCCGCCCTTGTTGACCTCAGCAATCACCCGGTCAGCCTTATATTTATGATAGAGTTCCACCACATGGTGTACCCATTCGGTGGGCTTAGCCTTGATAGTGGCATCTTCTAACACATAAGCCTGTTGGTTAGAATGATATCCAATCACGGCAATACCGGTTTCATCACTGGAGGCATCATCGGTAAGGGCAGGATCAACCGCTACAACAATGCGCCGCCAATCTTCACTTGGTGGTTTTTCATAAACAATTTTATCGGGTGTCCACAATGCCCCTTCGGTTTCAGGCATCATTTGGGCATAGATTTCTTGGGCCTCTAACTTGGTGCCGGCAAATTGTTTACTAAGGTTTTTCAAAAACCCCGGGGCTAGATTTGCTTGGTTATCAAAGGTAGATCCTTGGGTTACCACACAGTCCGGGTCATTGATTAACATAGAAATTACTTTATTACGCCTAGGGGTAGTGGTGACAATACACTTAGGGGTTTCCCCTAACCTTAAGCACAGCTGAAGTTGTTCCCAGAATTCTTCGGGGTGCTTGAACTTGCCCAGTTCATCTACCCAAGCGGCATCAAACTGAGGGCCACGTAAGCGTTCGTACCGATCAGCGCCGAACAGCTGTACGATCGCCCCGTTGTGAAACTCTAATACTCCATCACTCTTGCTATAGCGTTTTAGGGCTTCTTTGGGGACAACACTTAAGATACCGCTGTGGCCTTCAACCATGACCTGACGGGCTTCAACCAAGGTTTGCCCCACCAGGGCAATATGGGAAAAGCGATTGCTCGCAATCCAGTCCCAGATGGTTTCTGCACCGGTGCGGGTTTTACCGAAGCCACGCCCTGCCAGGATCAGCCAAGTTTGCCACTCCCTATCAATGGGTTCTAGCTGGGAAGGCCGAGCTAGGGTTTTCCAGGGATTAGGGAGCATCATGAGGTTGACTGGATCCCCGCCTGCACAGGCGTGACAGAGGTGGGGTTGAGGATGACAAGAGTTGTGTTGAGAATGACAGGGGGGGCCTTTTTCCTTTCCCACATTTCTTTTGTCATTCCCGCGGAGGCGGGAATCCATCATGATTGGTTTTACTGGATTACCACGGGCTTTCAGCCCTCGAAATGATGCTCTATGCCCTTTGAGCTCCTCCTCGCAGCTTGTATTCGGCCTTGATAAATATTTTTCAGAAATTGGATTTTTTAATGAAATCTTAAGATAATCCCTCCTAAAGTGGCCCCACCCAAATGAGGGTGGGGGTGGTAAGGGGTGCAACGTATCGGGCGCAAGAGACGAAAAATTAGACGAAACTTCGTTTTTGGAGCAGGTCAAAAAAGGAAGGGGCCACGCCCAAAAGAATCGGGATTTTTTTCGTAAAAAAAGCTTATGTAATGCGATCAAGACTTCCTATCAACTGAGAGCACTGCAAGCAGTATTATGCACAAACCCAAAAAGCCCCTAAAAATCATTTTTGGTCCTCTGAATACCTCGGTTTTGCTAGAGGCAAAAATTTTACTAGGGGCTTCTTTTTGAAAATGGGGGATAAAAATTGCACACTGCGTTATATATGGCTTTGGTTTTTATGCCTAGAAGACATTTTTTTGTTGCTTCCTTTCGTGATACTAGATCACACTAATGTCACTTAGGAATTTATGAAGCAACACAAGGGGATTTGTGGAAGATATTAATGATTGGCAGTCAAAATTCGAATCATGCTCTTATTCCGATAGGCTACTGGGAAAAATCCTTTTAAAAAATAAAACTGCCTACCAACCAATAGATATTAACGACCTTAAAAAAGCTATTTATTACGCACGGAAATATCATGGGGAACAGCTTAGAAAGTCTGGTGAACCCTATTACTCACATCCTTTAGAAGTGGCGTATAGAGTGTCGGATTATCTTTTTAACGCCAATGCATTGGTTGTGAGTATCCTTCATGACACGATCGAAGACACCGAGCTTACTTTTGAGATGATTGAATCTGTTTTTAGTCAAGAGATTGCCATCCAAGTTGATGATTTAACAAGAATTAAAAAGGACCGAAAAATCAGTGCAGCGGAACTTATAGAAAATTTATGGGCCCAAAAGAAATATGACTTGGTGCTGATCAAGCTATTTGACAGGCTTCACAATATGCAAACCATTGGGGCTATCTCGCAAAAAAAGGCCCAAAGTACTATTGATGAAACATTGAAGTATTTTTTGGTTTTAAGTGAAATGATGAATTTGCCAAGCTTGGGCGATTACTTATACAACGAATGTTATAAGGCTAACGTTACTTCAGGGTTAGTGACAGAAACCAAGCATGTGTTTGGGAAAGAGTTTAAACTTGCTAGACTTCCTGATTTTCGAGAGCTTCAAGCTTTTGAAAATGTAAAAGGCTCATAAAGAATCCAATTCCCACAGGTATAAATATACAAAATAATCCCCAGTACCCTAGGTGTGCTGTGGTATAGACCAATCCAAATGAGGTAAGTAAATAGGTGAGCAATTTTGCAATAGCGCTTAAGAAGCTGGTATATGTAAATCTTTTAAATACGGGGAAATATTTATAAAAAATAGGCGTGGCTGGTACGTGATCAAATACAAACAAAGCTGCTAAGCATTGAAAAATTAAAATAGAAACAGAATTTGGCGAATAACTTAAGATAATAGGGAAAAAGAAGAGGGTTACAAAAAATACGTAAAACTTGGCCTTTAAAATTTTAAAAGGGTGAATTTTAAGGCTTAAATACGCCAACATCATGATGCCGAATAAATCGATAATGGACACCCAGAAATTTTGGCTAATCACCTGAGCTGATGTAAATCCACATGTTTGCTTTAACACGTCCCCGCAATAAATGTAGACGAAATAAAAACAAGGTGGCCTGGCGCACTGAATAAGGAAATAAGAAATAGAAGTTGATATAGAGGGCTTTTCATCTAGGTATTTTTTATTGACTTCATTTATGCCTATTAAATTATCCTCTAGCCTATTTTTTAACTTATTTTTTTTATTAGTAAATTCATCGGCTTCTTTCAAACTTGTTCTAGCGGCAGTTCCGACCAACGCAATGCCGGCGCCAACCAAAAACGCTATTCGCCAGCTAGAGGAATCGCCATAAATATTTACGTTGGTAAAAATGGAGGCAACTCCCAACGCTGCTGTTGTTCCCAATGCTGAAAATACGGTGATCAACGTTACCAGTGAATATTGAATGGGCGGTTTTGAGCTTTCGGTTAAATAAATTTCAGCGCCCCGGGCTTCTGCAGTTGCGGCCATGCCTTGTATTGCTCGGCATGCAGTGATTACCCAAGAAGCAGTAATGCCTATTTGAGCGTAGGTCGGAAGGCTAGCAATAATAGCGCAGGATATGGCCATCAAAAAAGTTGTCATAATTACGACAACTTTCCTGCCTATATAATCACCTATGTAGCCAAACAAAAGTGCCCCAAAAGGCCTAAAGAAATATGTGGAACAAAAAGAAAAAGCTGATAATAAAGAACCCGTAAAACCATCGACCTTTGGAAAAAATAGGTCGTTTAGCAAAAAGGCCATATGCACATACAGCATCAAATCAAAATATTCTAAAAACGTGCCAACAGAAAGTAATCCGGCGGCTTCTCTTTGGCTTGTGGTTAATTTTGTTTGAGTTTCTTTCATCCTTTAAAATCGATACTCGTTACAAATGTATTACGAAAGATTCAAGATCAATGAAAGTTGGTTGTGAGTCAAGGTGTTTTACAAAGGCTAGGGAGAAATTATAACGTTCAAGATAGCTTAGTGCCCTTAAAACTCAATACTATATTTCATCATGACCTCGTGGCTTTTTCGGTATTTCTGGAAGTTGGCGGTATAGCCGACCTGGACCTTGGTGTTTGCGTCGCTATCCGTGACGCCGGCCCCCAATCCTAGGCTGATGAGGTTTTTGCCGGCAGTACCTGATTTTATTAGTTGTGATTGTCCATCATTTAACGAGGTTATCTTCTGTTGTACGGTACCCGTTTTCACATACCGGGTGTAGTTCGCATGGGGGTATAAGCCATAGGTTTTGTGTTCCCCTGATTTTTGAAGAAGGCTAAGTTTTAGACCTACCTTTAGACTTGTTTCATTCATGGTAGTTTTGCCAAATTCTAAGTTCTTGTCTCCAGCATTGGTTTCTTTATAGGCGAATTGCTTGGTACGTCCATAGATTCCCCCGAAAGATGATTTTAAATGAACATTCTGACTGGGTTTGTATTTATGAGATACCTCAACCATGCCTGACATGACATGGGATTTGCCATGGGATACGGCGATATTACGGGTAGCATTATTGGTATAGGGTCGATGGTGACTACTATCAATCCGCATGAAGGAACCATGAACATTAATGTTCCAATCATTACCCAACCCTTTGCCGTAATAGGCGGTTACCTGTTTACTACGGTAGGTATTTTTCATTTCGTGGTCGTGGCGAACAAATGAATCGCCCAGGCCTAAGTCTAGGGCAACTCCAATAAGTTGCTTGGTAGGTTTGTGGTAGTAGTGCGTACCCGCCATGATTCCATAGTGCTTTTCTGATGCAGCCGGGTTGCCGTACATGGGTTTTATTTGCCCCTGGCTATACACACCTGATGCCCAAAGGGTCATATTCTGCGAGATTTGTTTCATACCCTGGGCAGCGCCCAATGCTTTTTCTAAAGCAGCTAAAGTTCTGGTATGAGTAGAACCTCTGCCGTTACCCATAAAGGCACCCGTCATATTCCCCATGCTCAATTTTATCCGTTCAGGAGAGTGAGCAAAGCGAAAGTCTGATTCTTCTTCTTCACCGCCTTCTCCTGCGCCCTCGGTGGCATGGCCTATAGCGGTGGTTGTTGCAGAACCAATTGATCCTCCTGATGCAGCGGGAGGTTTTTCTATATCAAGATCAGAGGGCGGATCTGGCACCCATACAATTTTTCTGATAACGTGACTGCTCCAATCTGTTACATAGATATTTCCATCAGCATCTACCGTGATACCGGTAGGATTATTAAATCTTGCATCTGCACCTTTTCCATCAGTAGAGCCCTCTATCCCTGCTTTTCCTGCAATAGTGGTAACAACGCCTGCTGGTGTGATTTTTCTGATTATATTGTTATTAGTGTCCGCTACGTAAAGGTTTCCAGTGCTATCAACAGTGACCCCATAGAGATTAGTGAACCTAGCGTCGGCTCCTGTACCATCCATGGAGCCAAATGTATTTCCTCCAGCCATCGTATCTACCTGCCCCGTATTCGTATCTATCTTTCGAACTGAGCAATTAGAAGTATCTGCTATATAGAGGACACCTGCATTATCTATGCTTAGACCATGGGGGCCGTTAAAGGTTGCTAGAGCCTTATCTCCATTAGTATTACCTTCTACTCCAGCGGTTCCAGCAAAGGTAGTGACGTCACCAGCAGGAGTAATTTTCCTTATAGTGTTGTTACCAGTATCAGCAACGTAAAGGTTATTTGCGCTATCAATAGTAATACCAAATGGAATTCTGAACTTTGCATCAATACCGTTTCCATCCGTAGACCCCAAAGCACCATTCCCAGCAATGGTGGTAGCTATTCCTTCGGGGGTGATTTTTCTTATCGCATGGTTACCGGTATCAGCAACATACAAATTTCCTATGCTATCAACACTTATTCCATAAGGATTTTTAAATGTTGCTGTGTTTCCTGTTCCGTCCGTGAGTCCGGCCCCTCCTGTTCCTATAACGGTAGTGACCATACCATCAGGAGTGATTTTTCTTACAACGTTATTTTGAGCTTCTGTAACATAGAGATTTCCGTGACTATCACTAGTTATTCCTGCTGGGTAATTAAATCTAGCATTAATTCCTATTCCATTAACAAAAGCATTCTCTCCTGGTACGCCAGCAATAGTGGTAACCTCATAATGAGAGTTCAGAGTTGGCAAACTCCAAAGCGCTATGGCTAAACACCATTTTAGAAATGCATTGCCTGATTGCATAAAAAAACCAAGATTATCCCCTATGGCTATTTTATTAAAATTTTAGTTAATAAAAGATTAACAGCCTTAGTGAGGGATAGAGTGTGCTTGGCTTTGTTTACTCAACCGTTACGGATTTCGCCAAATTGCGTGGTTGATCTACGTCGGTACCTTTGTGCAGCGCTGTATAATAAGCGATACATTGCACGGCCGCTGTGTAAATAAAACAAGCGCTTAAGGGAGTTGATTTTGGCAGCAAAATTTTACGAAATTCAAGACAATTAACGGTAAACATAGGGTCGTCTGTTAGAACAATAATTGGCGCGCCGCGGGTAGCAACTTCTTGAATATTAGAAGATGTCTTTTCAAACCATCCATCATTGGGCGCAATGGCAATTAACGGAGTTAGTTTATCCACCAGGGCTATGGGCCCATGTTTTAATTCGCCCGCAGCGTAAGCTTCAGCATGAATGTAAGAAATTTCTTTTAGTTTTAAAGCGCCTTCCAGGGCAATGGGGTAATTAGTACCACGGCCGATAAATAATACATCGCGGGTTTGGGAAAGCCGCAGGCCCAGCTCATCGAAAAGGGATACATCTTGCAAAACTTGGGCTACAAGTTTTGGCACATGCAAGAGTTCGCGCAAATGGGTTGATATTGTATCCATAGATTTGCGTTGTGCCGCTGCATGCAGAGCTAAGGCACAAAGTACCGCTAATTGAGCAGAGAAAGCTTTAGTAGATGCTACGCCAATTTCAGGCCCAGCTAGGGTCAAAATATGATGGTCTGCGGCGCGGGTCATGGAGCTTTCTGGTACGTTTACAATTGCCAACGTTATACAACCCTTACTTTTTGCAAGGTTAAGTGCTGCTAGGGTATCGCTTGTTTCTCCGCTTTGGGAAACGAATACGCATATATCATGTTTGCTTAACACTGGATCGCGATAGCGAAATTCTGATGCCAAATCGACTTCACATAAAACTTGGGCATATTTTTCAAACCAATATTTTGCAGTGAGTGACGCATAATAGGATGAGCCACAGGCAATGAGCCGTATTCTTACATGTTCACCGGAAAAATCAATGGGCAGGTTAATGCGGCTTGTGTGGGTTTCTTCGTCTATCAATGACAAAAACGTGTCGCTTAAGGTTTGAGATTGTTCAAAAATTTCTTTTAGCATGAAGTGGCTATATCCACCCTTGCTGGCGGCACCGGTTGCCAAATTAAGATGCTTAACAAGGCGATTTATAGGCTGCCAAGCTTCATTAAATATAGTATATGCAAAGCCGTTATCGCGCTTCATTACTACAACATCGCCTTCTTCAAGATAACAAATTTTTTGAGTCCAGGGTGCCAACGCCCAAGCATCAGATCCTAAAAACAATTCATCATCACAAATTCCCAATACCAATGGGCTGCCACGGCGCGCCCCCATTAACATATCCGAATGCTCTTTGAAAATGATTGCTAAAGCAAACGCCCCATGGAGTTTTGATAAGGTTTCTTTTACAGCAATGTCCGGCGATTTTCCTGCTTGTAAGGCCTGATCAATGAGGTGTACTACCACTTCTGTATCAGTTTCGCTTTTAAAAATAACCCCATCTTTTATAAGGCCATCTTTTAAAAGTTGGTAATTTTCAATAATGCCATTATGAACAACGGCCACTCGATCAGTTGCATGGGGGTGCGCATTTTGATGGGTTGGTGATCCATGGGTTGCCCAACGGGTATGACCAATGCCAACAGTTCCCGGTAAAGGTTTTTGTTGAAGCAGATCTTTTAAGGACTGTAGCTTGCCTTCCGCGCGGCGCTTGGTAATCGTATTTTCGTAAATTGTTGCAACGCCTGCAGAATCGTACCCACGGTATTCTAATCGAGACAATCCATCAATCAAGCGTTCCGCTACAAGAGTGTTTGATAAAATACCAATAATTCCGCACATAAAAACTCCTGACAGTTGTCATTCTTGAGGAGTCCTTGTCATTCCCGCGAAGGCGGGGATCCAGTGAATATTATTATGGATTCCCGCCTTCGCGGGAATGACAGGGGATAAGTCTTTTTAGGACTCGTGACGACAACATCATTTCCTATAATTCAATATATGCAGTGTCGTTGGTTGTGGTATAAAAGTCCATAGTTGAAATTTTTTGTAAAAAGTAATGAGCAGTCTTGCAGCTAAACAGCCCACTTTATTACGTCGCATGTATGATTGGTGTTTACAGGCTGCAGATACGAAACGCGCCCAATATATTATGTATGGGATTGCGTTTGCGGAAAGTTCATTCTTTCCCCTGCCCCCTGATTTGATGCTTATTCCGATGATTTTAGCGAATCGTCTTCTTGCATGGAGGTTGGCATTTTTTGCCACTGTTGCTTCTGTTATTGGGGGATTACTAGGGTACGCAATTGGATATTATTTATTTGCCACACTTGGCCATTGGATTATTGAAACCTACAGCTTGCATAATGCTTTTGAGCGCTTTCAAGCAGATTTTCAACAGTACGGATTTTGGATTATTGCCCTAAAAGGACTAACCCCAATTCCCTTCAAGCTTGTTACAATTGCCAGCGGCGTGGCGCGCTTTGACATACTCCAGTTTGTAGCTGCTTCTATAATCGCCAGATCTTTTCGGTTTTACCTGCTAGCGACAACTCTGTATTTCTTTGGTCCTCTTGCCAAGCAATACATTGAAAAATATTTAACGTTGGCGCTTCTTGTAAGCTTAGGTATAATTGTACTTGGATTTGTGATTGTGAAGTGTTTGGGTTGATAAACGAAGTATTTAAAAATTCCAGATATTTTTACTGGTTTGTAGCGGTCTACTTTTTTAGCCTTTTGTGCGTTGGTTTTATGGCGGAATATTTTTTTAATATTATGCCCTGCAGCCTTTGTTATTATGAGCGCTACGTGATGATGACTATTTTAGCATTGTCATTATGCGTTGTTGTTACAGGATACAATGGTAGACTTTTTACCACCCTACTTTACCTACTAGCATTTGGGGGTATTATTCTATGTGCCTTCCATATTGGAGTTGAACAAAAGTGGTGGGCGATGCCGCAGTCATGTATTGGAAAAGCAGAGATTACATCGACTGATCCTGCGGAAATGTTAAAATCCCTTCAAGCACAAATGAAAAATCAAAAAGTGTCCCGGTGTGACCAAGTGAATTGGTATTTATTCGGGCTTCCTGCCAGCTGGTGGACGTGCTTAGCATTCTTATTTGCAACGATTGTTATAGTGCGGCGTGAATGGACGACTCCAAAAAAATAAAATCAATTCTACGGGTTAACCATGCTGGTGAGCTTGGGGCTCGCCAAATTTACAAAGGTATGCGGAAAATTTTAGGGGATGACCCTGATTTGGTGCTAATGGCAAACCAAGAAGAAGAGCACCTAAAGGTCTTTACCCAATTGATGATTGAACATAAGGTAAAACCCACAGTTTTTCAGCCATTTTGGCATGTGTTAAGTTACGGTATGGGGGCTGTTACAGCGCTTATGGGTAAGCAGGCAGCACATGCTTGTACTATTGCGGTTGAAGAAGTGATTGTTGATCACTACCAAGCCCAAATTGATTCATTGGCAGATTCCCCAGAGCATAAACCCCTAATGGAAACAATTGAAAAATTTCAAAAGGAAGAAGACCACCACCGGGAAATTGCTGAGCAAGGCGGCGGCAGAGATGCACCTAGATTTGATATTTTAGAAAAAGTCGTCAAAGGCATCACCCGGACGGCAATTAAGATTTCAACTCGAGTTTAGCCCACCCAGGACTAAAACTACCCACTAAGAATGAACAGCTTTCATTAGCCAGCAACCAATTACACCAAGGTAAAAATGGTCACACTTGCCATTATGGTTCTTTCTATTGTTATTTCTTTTGTCACCGTTAAACGATTATGGGCCTGAAGATGGCTACTCCCATTGAAACAATGTAAAACAAAATAGGTTGCCAACCGTCCTCGTCATATTTCCATGCTTGCTTTAAGCATGACTTCATGACTTTTTTTGTATTTTTGGAAGCTGGCCGTGTAGCCGACCTGTACCTTGGTGTTTGCGTCGCTATCCGTGACGCCCGCCCCCATTCCTATACTAAGTAGATTTTTTCCTGCTGTCCCTGATTTTACCACCTGTCCTTCTCCAGTGTTGATTGTGGTAATGCGCTGTTTCATGGTGCCCATCTTCACATAGCGCGTATAATTTACGTGGGGGTATAAGCCATAGGTTTTGTGTTCCCCTGATTTTTTGAAAAAGCTAACTTTTAAACCTACATTTACACTAACTTCGTTCATAGTTGAGGCAGCAAACGCCTGATTATTCGCACCAGCATCTTTTTCTTTGTAAGCAAACTGCTTGGTGCGTCCGTAAATTCCCCCAAAGGATGATTTTACATGAACATTATCATTGGCTTTGTACTTATGTGATACTTCTACCATTCCCGTTGTAACGTGGGATTTTCCACGAGATGTCGCAATGGTTTCATCGCCACTGCTACTGTTGGGGTGTAGGGTCGATGATGACTTGCATCAATACGCATGAAAGCCCCATGAACACTGATGCTCCAATTATCAGCGAATCCTTTGCCGTAATAAAGAGTGGCTTGTTTGCTGTTGTGGGTACTGCTCATGTTATGGTTGGTGTTCACCACAGAATTACCTAAGCCAATGTCAAAAGCGATGCCTAGAAGCTGCTTAGAGGGTTTGTGGTAATAATGGGTGCCTGCCATGACCCCATAGTGTTTTTCCCGGGCTGCAGAATTACCGTACATAGGTTTTTGTTGACCTTGGGTGTAAACCCCCGAAGCCCAGACCGTAACGTCACTTGTGACTTTCTTAATGGCTTTTGCTGCCCCTAAGGCTTTTTCTAAGGCAGCAATGGTTCTGGAATTGTTAGAGCTACCATTTTCACCGGTAAATGCCCCAGTCATTGCCCCCATGCCTAGCTTTATGCGCTGGGGAGATAGAGAAAAACGAAAGTCTTCTTCAACGCTATCAGCACCTGGTTGATCGGCGCTTTCTGTTACATTGCTTATGGTGCTATGGGTGGCAGTATTGATAGCGCCTCCTACAACCTTTGGCGTCACACCGATGGCTTGGGGCTGGAGTGTTACAGGAATAGCTTGTGTAAGTTGTTGAATAGAACCATCGCTACAGGTTACGTATAAATTTTGATCAAAAGGATTGTAAACGATTCCTGTACCATTTGCCGGCAATTGAGATTGAGAGGTAGTAATTGTTGTAAGTGTTGGAGGTTGAGTCGTTAAATCTACCTCGACTACAGATTGATTACCGGGCAGCACATAAAGATGATTTGCACTATCGCTAGTAAGGGCAACAGCAGCTTGAGGAAAAGAGATAGCACTTATTGGCGTAAAAGCTTTAAATTTATATATACCAGTAGTGCCACCACCAGGCAAAATGTAAAAATTTTGGTCTGAAGTGTTGTAGGTAATGGCTCGTCCCCCAGTAGTGGAACCTTGCGGTATTGTTCCTGAAGCGAAAACCTGAGTCATCACACCGGTGCTGGGAATAATTTTTTGAAGCGATCCATCCCCGGGTAAAACGTATAAATTAGTGTCATCACTATTGTAAGCAATGCCGTTCCCATAGCTACCAGGAAGCGTTCCCCCTCCACTGAGAATATTAGACACGTACGTATAAGGTCCAGAAACCTCTGTTGGTATTCTTTCTATCTTTCCCGAGTTACATGAGTATAAACACGTGTCATTACTATTGTAGGTGATGCGAGCTGCATATCCATAGATGGTAGGTGGATTGGGGGCTACCTTAAACAGTGATGACTGAAGATGCGTTGAAATTTTATTTATAGAATCATCTTGTTGTAATGTGTACAAGTTTCCACTAGACGGATCTGCAGTGATGGCAATGCCTGGGTTACTTTGGCTGCCTGAAGCAACTTGTGTAACACTCCATATACTTGCATGCAATCTAGATAAAGACATTACAAGTATCAATACACCATATGCGCATAGGCTTAAAATATAGCGTGCTAAAGTAGCGTGCATTGCTTCCTAAAGGAATGTTTTTATGTCCCTATTACTATTTTATTAAAATTTTAGTTAACAAAAGGTTAGCGGCCTTTCCCTACAAAGCTTAGCCACTCCTGTGAATAACCTTTTAGAAAAACCCAAGAGATTTAGCCACCAATATGCCCTTACCCATTCCAGGGATTTTTAGATGTATTGTCATTATCTGGGACTTCATCATGTCCACCGGAGAATATAAAATTTCCCCTAAACGCGATATCTAAGACATAGGCGGATAAGTGTTTTGCCTTTTCTTCGCTTAATTGGAATTGATCCTTATAATATTGCTCAAGTACTTGCTCAGCCTTGGGGTACTGGCTGGTTATTTTTTGATAAAGAGCCATAAATTTCTTATTCATCTTTGACCATTCAGACAATCCTAAATCAACTTCCTTACGAGTATTGTCTACATTATTGACGGCCCACGGCCTAAGGGCGACATTACCCCAGGTATGGGCAGCATTACTGCGTAAATGTCCGGTAGACTGCATAGTGCCCTCATCTTTGCCATCTCCTAGGGCCTCATTTAACATTTGCGCCAGTTGACGCACTTCTTTTGGCAATAAGTCCCAAGAAGCTTCAATGCTTGGACGAAAATGCACAACACAACATGGCACTGAGGCATTATCAGCTAAATAAACCTTCCAATCAGCTAATATCTCAAAAGAATTTCCTACACTAACAGCAAAAATCTGCTGGGAAGGAAGATGCTGAATAATGAATGGAGGACACCATGATTCAGGTGCAATTGGGGTGATAGAACCTGCTTTTCGTTGGGCGATAAACTCATTCTGAGACAAGGATTCAGGAACAGAAAATAGCGAATATAAGCTTCCACGCCATCCAACCTTATCTCCGCAAAGCACAAAACGAAATCCCTTGATTGCCGTGCGTTGCCAATAGATAGCGAAACGAAAACTTTCGATTCCACCCTGGTGCCAACCAATACCATCCTTAGTTTTGTTTCCGTCAATGATTTCAAAATTTTCATCGCAAACATTTAAGTTAGATATGCTGTCTTTGGCTTCTAGTAATAGCTTTAGGCCATCAGTAAGTTTGGTTTTTGAAATGTTAGATAATTTTTCTGAGGATGAATGAAATACTGATTCAGCCATGCGAAGAATCATTTCAGCCATACCTGGTGGACATTCTTGGCTTTGACTTTTCTCTAATTGAGGCCAGTTTGCAGCAAATAGCAATTGCTGCCCTGCCATTAAAATGAGAATGCAAAGTATCCTTTGAAACATAGAAAAGCCTCGTCCTTCTCAAGCTTTACTAAGTAGCGATAACCATGGGTATTATAAGCGTCAAAAAGGCTGAGTAACAAGGTTGCGAAAGTTAGTCAAACATGGCGGCTCCGCCATGGAAAAAATCCTTGTCATTCCCGCGTAGGCGGGAATCCAATTGCTATGCTTGCCTGAATGCGCTCTTAGGCCGTTTAGAGGTGAGATACTCATGCTCCCTCTGAAGTCCATAATTGCTGGTTTCACTGGTTCCCCGCCTTCGCGGGGATGACATCGAAAAGGCTTAACCTTGCTCAATAAAAATCTTCTGGGAGGTACCCTGAATGAGGTGAGTGCTGGAAATTATTTTGATTTCACATATAAACTCCGCAGTTTCGAGCTATTCCCTCCTTCGCCTACTAGCTGGTGCATTGCATCGGTAAATACCACTAGCTCGCCATGGGCTTTACGGCCCTTTTTACGGCCCCGGGCGGTGCGAATCAATTTTTGGCTCAACACGGCTAAAATTTGCCCACTCAAAAGATTAGGCGTAATGCCTAAATCAATTAAGCGGGCAGCTGCTACAAACGGGCATGAAGCATGCAGTGTGGCCAACACCAAATGCCCTGTCATGGAAGCACGTAATGCCATTTTAGCGGTATCTTCATCACGAATTTCCCCAATGAGCATAATATCAGGGTCATGACGCAGCATGGAGCGAACCCCATCAGCAAAGCTCATAATGCCGTTCTCGCTGATTTCGGTTTGCCGTATTCCATTAACCTGGTATTCAATGGGTTGTTCAAGGGTCATGATGTTTTTACGGGCGGTATCACACTCTTGTAACAGGGCATGCAGGGTGGTGGTTTTTCCAGAGCCAGTTGGTCCACAGACCAAAAAAAGCCCTGACGGTTTATTCATGAGGGTGCGCAGGGTGTTAACTTGGTTTTTTGCAAACCCTAGATCTTTTAAAGTTAATGCTTGAGCGTGGGTGGGTAACAGACGTATCACCAAACTTTCTCCCCATAGGCATGGGTGAAACGAAACACGGCAATCGAGATGATTGCCATGCACCGTCATGGTGCACCCGCCCGATTGAGGGTGTCTACGTTCAGCAATATCGAGGTTAGAGAGTACTTTAAACCGCACTGAGGTTTTATCAAACACAGTCGATTCAAAATGTTGATAGGTTATCAGCTCCCCGTGAATGCGAAATTTGACCAGCACCATTTGTTCCAAGGGGATAAAGTGAATGTCCGATGCTTGTTGGGCAAAGGCTTCATCTAGCAAATTTGCAAAAAGATCTTCAAATGATGCATCCGGTGACTGAACCTGTTGCTGGGTAGATAGTTGCAAAGTCTGGAGTAATGACTGTCGGTAGGTATGGTAGAATGCCCAATGAGGCTCTGATGGAAAAAAATCTTTAGTTTCTTTTTTTACCAGATCTTGAATCACCACATTTTCAGGATCAAGCATGGCCACATGCAGAGATTCATTAAGCTGAAAGGGGATAAGCTCATGCTGTTCACAAAATTCTTTCCCCAATTGAGCAATCAAGGTGATATCAGGCTTAATGGTTTGCAGATCAATGTAAGGGTAGCCAGAAATTTGGCTAACCAATTCCCCGACTACAGCAGGTGGGGCAAACCGCAAATCAATAAGAATCTCACTTAGAAACCCATTAAGCCTTTGCTGTTCAATAAGGGCAATATGAAGCTGGTCAGGGGTGATGACCCCTTTTTCAAGCAGGATCTCTTCAAAACGATGAGGCAATGGTATACTGACCTTAATGAACTTGTTGGATTATGGATAAAAGGGTTTAAAAATTGATAAATCTTGAACAACTTCTTTGTCAGTGGCAATTAAAGCTTGGTACGCTTAACCGCTCTATCAATACTATCAAGGCGTACTCTCAGGATTTTTTTGACTTTAAATTTTTTTATAACGATCATCATAATACCACCCTTACCCTTGAAAATTTTAAAAAAGTCACTGCACAAGATATTCGTGCTTGGTTGTTATATCAACGAAAAAAGGGCATGAATACCCGGTCATCGGCCCGAGGATTAGCAGGCCTTAAGAGTTTTACTCAATTTCTTTTGAGCCAACAAATATTGGAAGATCATGCTTTTTTCCATAGTCGTTCGCCAAAGTTGCAAAAAACTTTGCCAAGGCCGGTTAGTATTGAACAAGCGCTTGTGATTACGAATACGATTCAGAATATGAGCGAAAATGCATGGGTGGGCCTACGTAATCAGGCTTTAATGCAATTATTATATTATACAGGCATGCGTATTAGTGAGGCGTTGAATCTTAATCAGAGATGTTTGAATAGCGGTCAGTTTATTACGGTAATTGGTAAGGGCAAAAAGACTAGGCAGGTTCCGATTATAGATTCCATCAGAGAGGGTTTGGTTCACTATCTAAAGGTTCAGCCATTTGAAAATGCACCCGATGCCCCCCTGTTTTATGGAGAAATGGGCAAACGCTTGCAACCGGCAATAGCGCAAAAAGCCTTAAGAGATTTTAGAAGAGCTAATGGCATGCCAGAATCTTTAACACCCCATGCGCTGCGCCACAGTTGCGCCACCCACCTGATGCAGTCATCTCATGACCTTAGGGGGATTCAGGAATTGCTAGGTCATGCGTCTTTATCATCAACACAAATTTACACACAACTTGATGAGCTGAGTATGATGAATACCTATAAGGCTGCTCATCCCAGAGCTCGGAAAATTGGTAGTAGTAAAGAGGCGAGTGTAGCTGAAAAGTGAAATAATAATAAGTATTTTGGCATGAATCGCACGGTAGTTAGCGTTTTTTATTTGACGGCTAGCTTAAAATTTCTTATTGTTGTCACACCTTTGGAAGGGTGGCCGAGTGGTTAAAGGCAGCAGACTGTAAATCTGCCGACGGATGTCTACGTAGGTTCGAACCCTACCCCTTCCACCACTTTTCATTATTTTCAGATTTTTCTTGTATAGCAGAGATATCCGCACTTAGCTGAAGTCTTTATAGGTTTTAATAACACTCCCTAACCACCCCCGCCCTCAATTGGGTGGGGTAATATTGGGGTGAAAATTCTTAAATTTTTATTAAGAGTACTTTTTTATGTAAAATATTTTCCACAAAAACAATTTTCTTATCGTTGCAGGCGCTCTAGCAAAATATCCAATTGATCTAGATTTTGAAAATTAATTGTGATGGCTCCGCCCTGCCCCTTAATGACCATATTAACCTTCATGTTTAAATTCGCGGCCACCTGCTCAGTAATTGCCTGAATATCCGTATCCATAGGGCCAACATATTGCTTTTCTATTTTAGTGCTAGTTGGCTTGGTAGGATCCTTTGCATTTTTTACCAATTGCTCGGTATCACGTACGTTAAGGTTTTGATCAATAATTTGCTTAATAAGCGACTCAGGATCGGTTGCAGTGATGACTGCCCTAGCATGGCCAGCGCTTAGTTTGTTTTCGCGTATCAGCGCCTTTATATGAGGGTCGAGAGTTCCAAGGCGCATCATGTTTGCCACGTAACTTCTGCTTTTGCCAATGCTGCTGGCGATTTGTTCTTGGGTTAACTTAAATTCTTCCTGTAGCCTTTTGATGGCTTCGCCTTCTTCAATGGGGTTTAGGTCATGGCGTTGGAGATTTTCAATTAGGCCTATTTCTAAAGCCTCTTGATCATTACAGGTAATGATGACCACAGGAACGCGCTCAAGCTTTGCTATTTTTGCTGCTCTCCAACGCCTTTCTCCAGCAATGATTTCAAATTGTCCTGGTTGAAATTGCCTTACAAGTAAAGGCTGAAGGATTCCTTTTCGCTGGATTGATAGAACCAAATCGTCTAAATTTTCCTGGATAAATTCTTGCCTCGGCTGATGCCTTCCTGGCTGGATTGCTGCAATATCAATTGACTGTGGCGTTTGTTGAGCGTGGGGAATGTTTGCCTCGCCAAGTAATGCCGCAAGCCCTTTTCCAAGGATTGGTCTATTTAAGGTGGTCATATTATGCTGCCTCTGAACGGTTGATACGGGTGAGTAATTCTTTGGTGGCGTCCATATAGGAAACCGCGCCGGTGCTTTTGACATCGTATAAAATAATTGGTTTCCCGTGGGACGGTGCCTCAGCAATTTTAACATTTCTGGGAATGACTGAAGAAAAGACGTTTTGCTGAAAGTGAAAACGTATGTCGTTAGCAATTTGTTGATTAAGCGTGCTGCGCTTATCATACATGGTTAAAAGAATTCCCAGTAATTGGAGCTGTGGGTTTAGGCCTCCTTGAACTCTTTGAATAATCTGCATGATATGGCTTATTCCTTCAAGGGCGTAATACTCACACTGCATGGGGATAATAATGTGTGAACTGGCCGTTAAGGCATTCACAGTTAAAAGCCCTAAAGAGGGAGGGCAATCAATGAGGATATAATCGTAATTAGCACGTAATTCAGTGATTTTACGAGCCAAAATAAATTCTCGATTAGGGGCATTTAGTAGTTCAATATCAGCGGCGGCAAGGTCCATATTTGCGCTGATCAAATCCAAATGGGGGATATAGGTTGTTTGAATGGGGTTGGCTGTATTGCCTGTCATCCATTCATAGGTTCCAGCGTGCTTTTTATTGCCATTAATCCCGGAAGTACTGTTTCCTTGCGGATCAAAATCAATAAGCAACGTTTTATACCGGGAGGCTGCTATAATGGTTGCGATATTAACGGCGGTGGTGGTTTTTCCAACGCCTCCTTTTTGATTCCCAAACATAATAATTTTTGCGGTCATTTTTTATTCACATTCCAAACTTTAATAATGCACCCGGTTTCATGGGTTGCGCTTTGAAAGAGTTCACTTTCAAAATTCCAAATTTGTTTAGCCTCTGCAATTTCTTCTTTAGCTTTTTCACCTTTTAAAAAAAGCCCCCGAGCATTTGGTGTTTCACGTGAAACATTTGTCATGGCATCTAATAAATTTGTAAGAGAAGCAAAAGCACGGCTCGTTACAACTGTTGCATTTTGTATTTTCACGTCTTGCCAGCGGCTGGTATGCACCGTAATAGGTAACTTGTAAAGATTTTTTATATGGTTTAAAAAAACAGTTTTTTTATTTGTAGGTTCGACAAGATGTACATGTCGCGCTCCATCAATTGCTAAAATCATTCCTGGGAAACCTGCGCCTGATCCTATATCGACAATAACGTCTTTTTCATAATCCACGTAAGTTTTTAGCTGAAGAGAATCTAAAATGTGCCGTTCGTAAATAGCGGGTATTGTGTTTTCCTGCACTAGATTAATTGAGGAGTTCCATTTCAAGAGTTCATTTGCGAAAAGTGTATATATTTCTGCGGACATTTTTCCAACATTTTTTTAAAGCAAATGATTTTGCCTTTCCTTTGGATTTTATGAATCAATTTCTGATTTGTCTATAGCATATTTTTTATTGCAGTATTCGCAAACAACTTCCAGGGGTAAATTGGAGGGATCATCTTCGTTAGTGGAATCTAAATTTTTGATAATGTTTAGAATTTTCTCATGGCTGCAATTACACTTAAAGGACAAAATTGTTTCACGTGAAACAACAGGATTTAATTCTCCAAAAACCAACTCAATCAGGCGTTCCATAGGCATGCCAGAACCTAACAGCTCATGGGATTTTATCGTTGCTGCAAAGCAGGAAGCCTCATGCCAGATATCACTATCGTCTGCTTCCGCTGATTCCGCTGAAGATGGCGAGGGCATTTTTTGTAATAGCAACGCAGCGCTTTCAATTTTGTTATCAATGACTGAGCTACATAAAATAACAATTGTTGGAATTTGCATTGATTGAATAAAATAGTGTTGGAAGCACTCTTGTAAGGTAGAGGCACTAAGCTCAACAATGGTTTGGTAATACTGGTTCTCAAAATCAATCGTAAAAACAAGTTTTCCATTTTGACCAAAAAGCTGCGGGATTGATAAGTCATTGAGATTAGCGGGAGATTCCTTACTCATGGTTGCGCAGCATCTGAAAAATTGACAATCAGTAGAATTAACCAAGGCCAATTTAACTGGTGCGGTGCCTGTTAACTGCATTGTGGTATGGGAATTTGATTTGACGTCCATAGAAAAACATTGCGAAATAGCAGCCATTTCCGCTAAAAGCGTATTCACCTTTTCGGGGTATTCATGGAGTTGCAGGGAATTTGTAATGGAATCGCCAAGCCGACAAAAATGTCCTTTCACTGATCCGTTGCTTAGGTAAAATGATAAGCACTTGTCTGATTGCATGTGTTGATTTTAAAAGATAGTAATGGCATCAAACTATCAAACAAAGACAAATTAATCTACATATATTGTCTCAAGTCTCAGACAATGCTAGCGTAACCATTAAGAATAGGGGGCTCTTGATGTATGATCAAAACAATATTTTTGCAAAAATTCTAAGGGGTGAAATTCCAGCTAAGAAAATTGCTCAGGGGCAGCATTACTTGAGTTTTTACGATATTGCCCCCAAAGCGCCAGTACATGCATTGGTAATTCCTACAGGGGCTTACCAAAATGCCCATGACTTTTCTGATAAAGCGCCATTAGAGGAGATTGCTGGTTTTTACAAAGGTGTGAATGCAACCCTTGAAGTATTGGGACTAAAGGAGAGCGGCTACCGCCTTATCGCAAACACAGGTACCCATGGCCACCAAGATGTCCCCCATTTTCACGTCCACATCTTAGGGGGTAAGGATCTTGGTCAAATGGTGGTCATGTCATGAATGTAACCATCCGCACCATTGATAAGATTCTTTTTAGCGATGCAGCACAAGAAATTACCTTGCCTGGGCTTTATGGCAAAGTGGGAATTCGCCCGAACCATGCGCCCATGTCTGTAGTGCTAAGTGAAGGAGAAATCCAGATTAAGCTTTCTAGCGGCAATAAAACATTTTCAATTGAAAATGGCCTTGCTCAGGTTGGCGATAATGCGGTTAATGTATTGTTAGCTTGTTGAAAGTATAGCCAATGCAAGTCACTTTTTATGAGCTTATTGCCACATCCTTAGAAAAGACTCTGCCTAAGATTCTTGAAAAGGTCTATGAGGGTGGGTTTAAGGCAGTTGTGCGCATTGAAAGCGCTGAGCGTCTAAAATCCATTGATAGTGCCATGTGGACTTACACAACCCTAGGATTTTTACCTCATGGTTCAAGTGCAGACCCTGCAGTATTTCATTCCCATCAACCTATTTGGTTAACTTTAGGTAAGGATAACCCCATTGATGCAACTGTATTGGTGATAACCACCCAAGAATATGCTACAGATAATTCTTATGATCGAATTTTAGATATTTACGATGGAAATGATCCATCAAGTGTTCAATCGGCCAAAGAACGAATGGATGCTTATCAACACGCCGGTAACGAAATTATGCTATGGAAGCAAACCTTAAAGGGTGCTTGGGAAAAAGGACTATAAGCTTATGTCACAAACGAATTTGCAACAAGAATGGCTACAACAAATACAAGCTTCAGAAGATTTAACAATCCTTGATGATTTAAGAGTACATCTTCTTGGCAAAAACGGATTAGTGACCCAGCAACTAAAAACCCTAGGCGCTTTGGCGCCCGAAGAACGTAAAGCAAAAGGCGCCGAAATTAACGCCATAAAAGACCAAATTGCACTAGCAATTGAAGAAAAGAAAACGTTGCTGGAAGCTCAAGCTCTTGAAAGCCGTTTAGATAATGAAAAAATTGATATTACATTGCCGTCAAGACCAGAATCCATGGGTAAAATTCATCCTCTTTCAAAAGCGATTCAAGATATTACCCAGTATTTTTCTCAAGTTGGTTTTCAGGTTTTTGATGGTCCCCATATTGAAAGCCAAGAACTCAATTTTGATGCATTGAACATTCCTGCTCATCATCCAGCCCGACAGAACCATGATACTTTTTATGTGGCGGGATCTGATGAAGTTTTACGCACTCACACATCACCAGTGCAAATTAGAACTTTGCGTAATCACAAGCCCCCAATTCGTTTTTTAGCTCCTGGACGCACATTTCGTAGCGATTATGATGCTACCCATACCCCTATGTTTCATCAAATTGAAGGTGTTGTTATTGAAGAAGGGATTAACTTTGGTCACCTAAAAGGTACGTTAATAGATTTTTGTCGATGGTTTTTTGAAAATCCTAATATGAATCTGCGGTTTCGCCCTAGCTTTTTCCCCTTTACAGAACCCTCCGCTGAAGTTGATATTTCTTGGAAAAATGATAAGTGGCTTGAAGTCTTAGGTTGTGGAATGATTCACCCCACAGTTTTACAAAATTGTGGTGTTGACCCTAACCAATTTCAAGGCTTTGCCTTTGGCATGGGGGCAGAACGTCTGACGATGTTAAAATACGGTATTAATGATATTAGGTCATTCTATGATGGGGACACCCGTTGGCTTGATCTTTATGGGTTCGGAGCACAGTCATGAAATTTTCAAATCAATGGCTAAAAAAATATTTAGACACCAATGCCACAACAGAAGAGATTGCAGTCAAGCTGGTTGATCTTGGGCTTGAAGTTGAATCAGTTGATGATCCAGCAAACGCACTTGAAGGTTTTGTATACGCACGTGTTGTGGAACGCGAAAAGCACCCTAATGCAGACAGGCTTTCTTTGTGTAAAGTTGATGCAGGAGGTGGCCAGCTTATCCAAGTTGTGTGTGGTGCACCAAATGTAAAAGCCAATATGGGTGTTGCGTTTGCATCAGTGGGAACAGTCATTCCTATAACGGGTGAAGCGTTGAAAAAAGGCACCATTCGCGATGTAGAAAGCTGCGGCATGTTGTGTTCTTCTCAGGAATTATTACTAGGCGAAGATTCTGACGGTATTATGGACCTAGGATTGGATCATAAGCCCGGCACGCCCCTAACTGATATCATCTCTTGTGATGCTGTTTACGATGTTTCAATTACGCCAAATCGAGGCGATTGCTTTTCGGTTTATGGTATTGCCCGTGATTTGAGTGCGGCTGGTGTTGGGGTGCTTAAGGAGCTTGTTATTGCGAGCCCAGGGAATACAGTGAATTCAATCATTATGGATTCCCGCCTTCGCGGGAATGACAATGATTGTGCTGCTACGCCTTCTGTTACACTAGATACTCCTTTATGTTTTCAATTTGGTCTTTGCCGAATTAGCGGCGTTAAAAATGGTGAATCACCTGCATGGTTAAAAGATTTATTAATCAGTGCCGGGCAAAAACCTATTAGCGCACTAGTTGATATCACCAATTATTTTTGCCTAGGGCTAGGACGTCCTATGCATGTATTCGATGCTGACAAAGTGCAAGGCAATTTAGTTGTACGCGAAGCTAAAGACGGTGAAATGCTGGAGGCTCTTAACGGCCAAGAATACCATTTGAAGGATGGAATGGTTGTTGTTGCTGATGATCGTGGTGTTGAAGCGATTGGAGGAATTATGGGAGGAAGCGAAACAGCGGTGGATGAAAATACCACGAATGTTTTGCTTGAAGCTGCCATTTTTGACCCCGTCTCTATTGCCATAACAGGGCAACGCCTTAATTTAATTTCCGATGCGAGAACACGCCTAGAGCGTGGGGTTGATACCGCGGTTGTTAAATCGTTTCTTGATATGGCCATAAAAATGATTGTTGAACACTGTGGCGGTTCTCCATCTGCAGCGTTATTGATTGGTAATCAATTGAAAGATCACCCAGCCATTACGCTTGATCACAGCCAAGTAGAACAACGACTTGGCCTGGCGGTTGAGCCAAAGGAAATTGTGGATATTTTGCAGCGTTTGGGATGTTCGGTAGAAGAGGGCGCTATTTTAAAAGTTACCCCACCAACCTGGCGTCATGATCTTGCAATTCCTGAAGATCTCGTGGAAGAAGTCGCTCGCCTAAAAGGTTACGGTGAAATTACCGCACGAAGCTTGTCTTTGAAATCAGTGCAGACTGTTGTTTCACGAGAAGACATTGCGCGCAAATACCTAAGCAATCGTGGGTTTTTAGAAACAATCAACTGGTCATTTACAGATAAGGTAACCGCCAAACAATTTAGCGAATTACCCGATCAATTAGTGCATTTGGCTAATCCAATTAGTGAAGATTTGTCGACAATGCGCCCATCTGTATTGGCATCCCTGTTAAAAGTAGCAAAATTTAATACATCAAACGCCCGCACAAACGGAGCACTTTTTGAGATTGCGCCAGTCTATGGTGCAAACTTGCCAAATAAACAAACCATGTGTATTTCAGGGCTTCGCTTTGGTAATGCTCATGATCGCCATTGGTTATCTGCTTTAAGAAATGTAGATGTCTTTGATGCAAAGGCTGATGTCCTAAGTGCCTTAAAAGCCTTGAATGTAATTGAATCCTCTGTGCAGCTTTCATCGGATGGGCCATCCCATTATCATCCGGGGCGCAAAGGAATGTTTAAACAAGGTAACCGAGTTTTAGCGCATTTTGGTGAACTACATCCCAAGCTTACAGATGGGCTAAATGCAGTAGGATTTGAGATATTTTTGGATTTGTTACCTTTAGCTAAACCCAAAAAAGTTCAAGCAACATTAACTGACCTTATGCCTGTACGACGTGACTTTGCTTTTGTGTTAGATGTTTCCATGCCTGCCCAAATGCTTATTAAAGCAGTTGAAAAAGCGAGTGATCTTATTACGCGAGTAGACGTTTTTGACTGCTACCAAGGCCCCCACGTGGAACCAGGCAAAAAATCCTTGGCCTTTTCGGTTACTTTGCAGCCAACAGTAAAAACCCTGGATGAAGTAGCCCTCACCCAGGTTCATGAAGTTATTGTTCAAGCTGCAGCGAAGATTGGGTCAACGCTGAGATAGGTCCTCTATGATCTCCCAGACTTACATTTTCAGCTCCACCATCACTACTGGTTATGGTGTTGGGCACATCAACTATTGAAAAACCGACTTTTTTAGCGAGTCCTTTCAAAAGGAGTTCTCTTTCTCGTTGTTCACGAGCGCCATATCTGGCGATGCCAAGAAACGATCCGCCGACAACAACGCACGCTGCTCCTGTAAAAAGCACTGTGTTAGCAAGGCTGTCTGCACCAACAAGGGACATAATGGAAGAAATTGTCTCGAGCCCTACTCCTACAGGTAATAATAGGTTGGCAAAACCTTCAGTATAATTAGCGAATTTTCTAAAAAACCATCTTGTACTTCTAAGGTCTTTCAGATGATCCATATAGTCATCACTAAGAATTTCGTGAGCTTCTGATACCCTTTGTGTATTTATTCTGGTTCTGTGTGCGATTGCGGCAGAGTCTTCAGAGCCAGAAAAAGAGCTACGATCTGCGTTTAGGCCTGGGGCATGTTGCCCTGCCCGAAGTTCTTCTTCTATATCAATACGTACATCTTCCACAGGGGTGTCGTCAGCACTGTTAGCGAAATTTGAGAAAGTTATTGATAACACTAATAAGATAAATTTTGTAATCATATAATACCAAATGTTAATAATTAGCAATTATATAATCTCATATTAATATTAATTATTTGTTTACTAACATTAAAATTTTAATAAAGGACTTTTATATATTAAAAACCTGAATGAAAAATTATTCATCCAGGCATATGAAGCGTGCGTTTAATGGGCAGCAGTGGTGGTAACGTTAAGGCTGCAGGGAGCGGTGATAGCTGTAAATGTGCATCTGCTCCTGTTGAAACTACTGCTGGAGTTCCCATCGTAGCGGTAGGCCCAGTACTAGTTGCATCATCTGTTATGATGGGTCTTAAAGGGACTACGTGGAATCCTATTTCTGCTGCTAAATCTTTAAGGTGCTGCTCTCTTTCTCCTTCTTCACGAGCACCACATTTTGCGCATCCAAGACAGCACACATGTGTTGCAAGACACATTAAACCTGAACAAGTGATAAAAGGAGCTGCGGGAGGGTAAATAGGGGTGACTGCTGCTGCCACTCCTGGAGCAGCTGCGCTAAAATACAAAAGAACATTGCCAAGAGATTCAGTAACATTAGCTATTTTTCTAAAAAACCATCGCGTGCTGATAAGGTCGCTAACATTGCGTTCATAATCATTAGCAAGAAGTTCACGGGCTCGCTTGGTTCTTTCTGGCCCCAGCCCTTCAGGAGCATCTGATGTAATTGGAGGAGTAGCAGCGACTCTTATCAGAGGTGTTTGTGCAGTATCTCCCCCTAATGCTGATTCTACATCAGCGTGAGGAGTTGAAGCACTAGAAAGACATGCAAAACCTATGTAAGCAATTAAAATTGTAAATTTGGTTTTCATAAAATTACCAGATTAATTTTAGTAACTTTATATTCTCATATTAGTGTTAAGCATTAGTTTATAATTAATAAAATTTGATCAATGGGCTTATTGTGAAATATTCTTATAGGGCACTAAAAAGGCGAAAAGTTAGTTACGAGCCCATTGTACATGTTTGATTTATTCAGACCCTCGACTCCCATCCCTCTTCTCCGAGACTACGAAGCGGTCGTGCTTATCTAGTAATTAGTATCCATATTGTTTATTACACTGGATTGCCTCACTCCTTCGGAGTATACAATGACGTGTTTTTCGCTTTGGGGTAAGTGGACCAAAAACGACAGGTAGCGAGCTGGAAAATACGAAAACCCATAACCAGGCATAAAAAAAGCGCCGAGAAATTATCCCGGCGCCTTTTTAATATTCCAAGCAATTTAGGCGGCTGGAGCAGCTGCTGCTGGTGCTTGTGGTGCTTCATCCTTAAGGCTAAGTACGCCACCGTTCATATCAAACGCTTTAACGCCTGAATCAACACGTAACTTGTCTAGCACTTCAGCGATTTTCTCAGATTCAACGATCTTTTGAAGTTCGCCTTTTACTTCATCAAACTTCGGTGGTTCAATTGGACGCTTATCTTCTACGCGTACAACGCTCCAACCAAGTTTACCAAGACTTATTGGATTTGGAATGAGGGTTGCTTTAGCAGCAGCAAATACAACATTACCAAATTCACCAGGAAGCTCATCACGCTTCACATAACCGATTTCACCTTTTTTATCTTTCGTTTTGTCATCAAGTGATTTAGTTTTGACTAAATCATCAAAAGATTTACCGGACTTGATTTCCTTAATCACAGCTTCGGCTTCTTCTTTTGTTTTAACCATTATATGACGAAGACGAACTTCCATCTGGTTCTTAGGCAGTAGCTTTAACAACTCTTGGTATTTTGTCTTCAGCATGCCATCGTTTACAAGTTCTGCCACTTTCTTATCTAAGAAAGCTTTGTGTAATGTTGCAGACTTAACATCTTCAAGCTTTTTAACGGTAGCTTTGTCGTTTTCAAGACCTGACGCTTTTGCTGCATCTAGGATGAGTTTCATGTCAACAAGGCGTAGCGCTAAGGGTTCAAAAATTTCCCCAAATGGCGTTCCTTGAAGTTGAGGTGGCAATGTTTTTACGGCATCCTTCACGTTTTTCAACGTAATGGTGTGGCCGTCTTTAAACTTCGCTACAACCATAGCTTCATCTAATTTTGAAAGATCAACCTCTGGCTTCTTGATGCCTTTTTCTGCGTCTTCTTTGATTTGCTCTGGAGTTTTTTCAACAACAGGCTTGCCATCAAGACCAGTAATTTCTACGCCGGATTGCTTTTTAATCTTGTCAATTACTTGAACAGCATATTTTGGCGTTAAGGCTTTTGTAAGCTCAGCTTTTACTTGCTCAAATTTAGGTGGCTCTGCATTACGCTGTTCTCCTACAAGTACAACACTGAAACCGTTTGGCCCCATGTCAATGGCTTGAGGTAATATAGCGCCCGCTTTTGCTTCAAATACAACTTTTGCAAATGCTTCTGGTAAATCAGCTTTACGAACGTAGCCTAGGCTTCCACCATTTGCTTTTGTTTGTGGATCAATTGACTTTTGCTTTGCAGCTTCTTCGAACTTGGAAGGATCTTTTTCCAATTCTTTCACCATAGCTTCAGCTTCTTCTTTAGTCTTTACGAGGATGTGCTTTAACTGCACTTCTTTTTCGTCTTTTGGAAGCTTAGCTTTTAATTCTTCGAAATTCTTTTTAATTTCTTCTTCAGTAAGAAGCTTTGCAACTTCACCTTCGATGAATAATTTTTGCAGCATTGTTTCTGCATTCTTATTCATTTGCTCAATAACTTCAGGCGCTTTGTCCAGCCCAAGTTCAGATGCTGCTTTGTTTAGAATGTGTGTATCAATTAAACGACGTAGCAAGGCTGCATAAAGTTTTGAGAAAGGACGGTCCTTTATTTCAGCAGGCAAAAGATTAAGTTGTTCATAAACTTGTGCCATTGTCATTTTTGTTCCATCAGGGAATTCAGCAACAACTTTTGCTTGCTCTCCTGCTGGTGCAGCTTCAACTTTAGGAGCCTCTACTTTTTGTGGTGCTTCGGCTTTTGCAGGTTCTTGTGCTTTTTCATCTTTTTTGTCGCAAGAAACGGCTAACATTGTCAACAAAGCAAGGCTGAGTTGACTTACGGTTTTTTTCATGAAAATACCCTTTTACGTTTGAGTAACTAATTGTGTGCATACTATAGCATACCAGGAAGCAATGAGTAGCCATTTTTATCCAATCTAAGTATACTGATTGAAATTGTTATAAATCTAACACAATAAGGAATGTATGTTATCTAGTTTGATGCGCCGGTTTTTTGGCTCTGCAAATGATCGTTTGGTAAAGCAGCTAGGCAAAGTTGTTGCGAAAATTAATGGACTTGAAAGCCATTACCAAACCCTAACCGATGATCAACTTCGTGAAAATACTCTGCGCTTTAAGGCGCGGATTGCAAATGGTGAAACCTTAGACGATATTTTGCCAGAAGCGTTTGCCAATGTTCGAGAAGCTGCAAAGCGTGTTTTGGGTCTACGTCCTTTTGATGTCCAGCTGATTGGAGGCATGGTACTTCATAAAGGTATGCTTGCTGAAATGAAAACCGGTGAAGGAAAAACCCTAGTTGCAACACTGCCGATGTACCTAAATGCCTTATCAGGTAAGGGTGCTCACTTAGTTACCATCAACGATTATCTTGTGAAACGTGACGTTGAATGGATGGGCGGAATTTATCGGTTTCTAGGCTTAACAGCGGGTGGTATTTACCATGAGCTTAATGATGCGCAGCGCCGCGAGGCTTACGCCTGCGATATTACCTATGGAACCAACCACGAATTTGGTTTTGATTATCTGCGCGACAACATGAAGTTCCGTAAATCAGATCTGGTTATGCGGGACTTTAACTATGCAATTGTTGACGAAGTTGACAGTATTCTTATTGATGAGGCGCGGACACCACTTATTATTTCTGGTTCTGCTGAAGATTCTTCAGAACTTTATGCAAAGATTAATGATGTTATCCCTCTTCTTGAAGAAGGCGATTTTGAAAAAGACGAAAAACAACATAGTGTGATGCTTACCGAATCAGGCATTGAAAAAATTGAAGGTGCCCTTAAGGAAAAGGGAATCCTTAAAGGTGGATTGTATGATGTGCAAAGTATTTCAGTGGTTCACCATGTGCAAGCAGCCTTAAAAGCTCATAAACTTTATAGTCGAGATGTTGAGTATATCGTCCGTAATGGCGAAGTTATTATTGTTGATGAATTCACTGGCCGTATGATGGAAGGCCGTCGCTATTCAGATGGTCTGCATCAAGCGATTGAAGCAAAAGAAAAAGTTGAAATTGCTGAAGAAAATCAAACCTTAGCATCCATTACTTACCAGAACTTTTTCCGTCTTTATCCTAAATTAGGTGGCATGGCCGGAACGGCCATGACTGAAGCGCCTGAGTTTGAAGAAATTTATAATTTGCAGGTTGTGGAAATTCCAACTAACCGTGTGGTTACTCGTGTTGATGCGGACGATGAAATTTACTTAACTGCTCCTGAAAAATATAAAGCTGTCGCTAAGTTAGTGCGCGGGTGCCAAGAACGCGGCCAGCCTGTTCTTATTGGCACAACAAGTATTGAAAAGTCTGAAATTCTTTCAAGTCTACTTGATGCAGAGGGCGTTAAACACCAAGTGCTGAACGCAAGGCACCATGAACGTGAAGCGAGTATTATTGCCGAAGCCGGGCAAAGTGGCGCGGTTACTGTTGCTACGAACATGGCAGGCCGTGGTACGGACATTAAACTTGGCGGAAATTGGGAAATGCGCGTCAAGCTAGAGCTTGACGATATTCCTGAAGGACCAGCGCGCGATGCTGCAATTCAACGTATTAAAGATGAAGTTACAGCAGATGAGGCTAAAGTTATTGCAGCTGGTGGCTTGTACATTGTGGGTACTGAACGTCATGAAAGCCGGCGTATTGATAACCAGTTACGGGGACGGGCAGGGCGTCAGGGCGACCCAGGAGCATCTAAGTTTTTCATCTCTTTGGATGATGATCTGATGCGTATATTTGCAGCAACTGATAAGTTACGTGAGTATTTGCGTAAAATGGGTGCGCAAGAAGATGAAGCCATTTCTCATCGTTATATTAGTAAATCCTTAGAAAAAGCTCAGCAACGAGTTGAAGCTAGAAACTTCGATATTCGTAAGCATCTTTTGCGTTATGACGATGTCATGAATGATCAGAGAAAAATCGTGTATGCGCAACGTCGTGAATTGATGGAAAAAGAGAGCATTAAAGAAATGGTCGAAGAAATTCGTCAGGATGTTGCTTATGAGCTTGTCCAGGGTCACCTACCATCTGATACTGTTGCTAACAACTGGGATTTTGAGGCGCTGAAGTTAGAATGTGAAACAGTATTTGATGTTCAATTAGACATTCAGAAAATTCAAGCGATGCCTAATGTTTCCGCTGCATTTTTAACTCAAACCATTATTGATTTAAGTGACGAACGTGCGAAAAATCTTGAGGCAACCTTGGGCGACCTAGCAGTGCGTCATGCTGAGAAGACGGTGTTGCTACGTATTCTTGATCAACATTGGAAAGAACATTTGTTGGCGTTGGATCATATTCGTCACGGTATTAACTTGCGCGCTTATGCTCAAGGAAACCCTTTAAATGAATACAAACGAGAAGCCTTTAACCAATTCCAATTGATGATGGGCCGTCTTAAAGTTGAATTCTTAAGTGCATTGCATCACTTTAAAACTTCAGCTCCTGTTGATGTTGCATTAGAAGAAATGCTGGGACAAATTGACTTTTCTAAGTTACATGAAAACTATCCCCAGGAAAATGAACAAGAACCAGTTGAGCCAAGTTTTCAATCCGATACAGGCGATAGAGTTTCTAGAAATACAGTCTGCCCTTGTGGTTCAGGTAAGAAATTTAAGCATTGTCACGGAGCGATTGCTAATTAAATAGAGTTTATCTTGTCATTCCCTTGGAAAAGGGAATCCAGTGAAACTAATCATTATGGATTCCCGCCTTCGCGGGAATGACACCTGTACCTAACCCATTGCATATGACTGTAGGACTTTAATATTTTTTTCTAAAAATTCTGGGTGTCCCTTTGTTATAAGTTCAAACATGGGGGCATCAACTTCCGTATCACTTAGTAGTACGGGAGCAAAATGGTAGCCGCCAATTCTTTTGGTTAATTCTTCAAGAAATATTGTATTAATGATTGGTCTTGATGCTTCCCATGATCTTGTTCCAATGCGTGCTAGGGGCCCGTTCATAGAGGCTGTGCATTCACTAAAATAAGCCCGAATGTCTGTATCATATTCAGCTTCTGAATAGGCTAAGAAACCTGTGGTTGTACCAAAATACCCTCCTACACTTGGCTGTGGAATAATTAGGGATCCGCCTATTTGTAATAAGGTGCGAAGGGATGAAAGCCCGTTATATTCAAAGAACTTTAAAACTGACCAATCAAAATAGACTTCCTTAAATTTTCCAGATAAACGCGTGGCAAAATTTTCCAGCTGAGTGGTATTAAAATCGATATTAAAATATCTTGGGTGGGCAGCATCCCCTGCTTGGGGGTGGTTATTTAAAAAGCAGACTGAATCTGAGCTTGCAAGTGCTGCTCTAGAAACACGAATTGATTCTTCACAGGGAGAGGCTCCTAAAACAAGTGTTAGATTTGAGCGGGAAGAAAGCGCTTCAATTCTTGAGTCTATTTCTGATACTTGGGTGGGCACCAAATCGGATAGGGAGGAGGCAAAAAGGTGTGATCCAAATATGCATACTAATATAAAATTCAACATACAAACAACAAAAATATAGAGTTTATTAATATAGTAAATATTAAAAGTATTTATATTTTGTTAATTTGAAATAAAAATTATGTTTGTGTGGCGTCGGGTAGATAGTGGGTGCCGTCACCAAATGGCTAGCAGAGACCACGCGATATGTTGAGGTCTTTGTTGATGATTGGTTGTTTGAATAGCAATGATTGCATCTTGCCTCTTGAATATTGATGACAACCACGGCACTGTAAAGGTCAGAAAAATTGAAAATAGTACTTTAAGATATGCCGAATATATTTCAAATAATTCACAGCGATGGGTGGAAGTTCATTGCTATTTTTGCAGCTTGTGCGTTTTTATTAGCCATGGTAGGCCCAAACTTAGGCTGGGTTGGTGCAATTTTGACCATGTGGTGCATGTACTTTTTTAGGAATCCACCTCGCACTGTGCCAATGCGCGAAGGGCTGGTTGTTAGCCCCGCTGATGGAATTGTTTGCCAAATTGTTTCTGTTGTGCCTGATGCTGAGCTAGAAATGGGTGATGAACCACGCACACGGGTAAGCATCTTTCTTAATGTATTTGATGTGCATGTGAATAGGGTCCCCGTTGCAGGGACGATACGTAAGGTTATTTACCATGAGGGGCAATTTTTAAATGCGTCGTTTGATAAAGCCAGTGAGAAAAATGAACGTAACACTGTTGTTATTGATGCAGTTACAGGTGAGCGAATGGCTTTTGTGCAAATTGCAGGTCTAATTGCAAGGCGTATTCGTTGTGATATTTCAGCCCAAGAAACTGTTGAAGCAGGCCAGGTCTTTGGTTTGATTAGATTTGGTAGCCGCATGGATGTGTATTTGCCCGAAGGGATGGAGCCTCTTGTTGTTGAAGGTCAACGAATGATAGCTGGTGAGACAGTGCTGCTTGATACCACTAACCCAGAGCCAGCAAGGCGCGGGGTTAAGCGTTAATGGTCATGAGGCGCAAAGAATTCCTGAATAAGAAAAAAGGACTTCTAAAAGGGCGATTCAATAAAAAATTGGCTGAGCGGCGTATGAAGGTTGAGCCATTTACGGCTTTACTACCACATATTATTACAGTGACAGCATTATGCGCAGGATTAACCGGTATTCGATTTGCTTTACAGGAAAATTGGGAGAGCGCGGTTTTTGCAATCTTGCTTGCTGCCTTTCTTGATGGAGTTGATGGGCGGCTGGCGCGCTTGCTTGGTACATCTAGCCATTTTGGTGCTGAACTAGATTCCTTTGCCGATGTCATTAACTTCGGAATAGCGCCTGCTTTAATGATGTACTTTTTTTCATTGCACACCTTGGGTAACCCGGGCTGGGCAGTGGTATTATTTTTTTCCATGTGCATGGTCTTAAGATTAGCTCGATTTAATGTGATGGCTCATGATGAGACAAAACTTCCTCTTTGGGGGAAGCATTTTTCAGTGGGTGCGCCTGCACCAGCTGCCGCATTGTTGTGCCTTAGCCCTCTTATTCTTGAGTTGGCTTTTCCAAAAATTCATTTCAGTCCCGTGATTGTAGCACTTATGATGGTGTGTGTTGGTGGGTTAATGGTTAGTCGTATACCAACGATGTCTTTGAAAAAATTACCTCTGACTCAACACGATACTATTCCTGTTGTATTGGTAGTGGTGGTGTTGCTTGGGTGCCTTTATAGTACGCCGTGGGTTACCTTAAGTATCACAATTATTCTGTACGTCTTAACCATGCCCTGGATATATTGGAAATACCTGAATTTTTTAAAAAATGAGAAAACGAAAGCAGTTGATAAAGCTGGCGTTTAGCTAACAATAATCTTAAAAGAAACTGATTATGTCTCCCATCCTATTAGACTTTTCCATGCCGATTGTTACCCAAAGGTTGATAGTGCGTCCGATGCAACCAGGTGATGGCGAGCAAGTATTTTGTGAAATTGAAAAAAGCCGCGATGCTCTTTACCGCTGGCTTCCTTGGGTTGATTCGGTAAAATGCCAAGCAGACAGTGAAACCACCGCACGTACTTTTTATGCTGACTATATTTTACGCAAAGCTTTTCATCTGGTTATGTGTGTAGATGGTCAAATTATTGGGGGAGTAGGGCTTAGCGATATTAACTGGACAATTTGCCGCATGAATATTGGCTATTGGTGCTCGGTAGAACATCAGGGCAGGGGGTACGTGACCGAAGGGGTAAATGGATTAATTGATTTTGCCTTTGAACATTTAAAGGCTCAGAAACTTCTAATTTTATGTGATAGCGAAAATGCCAAGAGCATTAACGTGGCAGAGCGCTGTGGGTTTATTTTAGAGGCTGAAGCGCTTGGGGTGCTCGATCACCCTGGAAATGGTGAATTGCGTTTAGGACGAAGGTACGCAAGGTATAAATAGAATATCTACACAAAAAATTTTTCTAGCGTTTTTGAAAAATATAAACCGACCATTTTAATGGGAATCCGAACCTGCTTTGTGACCTGGTGATATTGTTGGGCATTTATTGTTTTTTAATGGATTTTAGTATAGCATTATAACTATAGGTATTATTTAACAGTCGATTTTCTGAACGTGTTGACATTAAAAAGAATCGTTAATTTTCTTACCACGTCAACCACCGGCGGGTGCCGGTAGTCGTTTGTCATCTCTATAATTTTCAATTTTTTTTTATGTTTAATGATTCTCACGGAGAGAAATATGTTTCGTAAGATGCCGTTTATTTTGATGGCGATTATTGCCGTTATTTTAGTTTTAGATCCTTTTATATCCTTACCAATTAAACAGGGGCTATATGCAATTAGTTTAAGCATCAAAGAAATAATTATTGTGGTGCTGCCATTGGTTATTTTTGGATTATTGTTTAAGGCATCAGTAACGCTTTCCAATGGGGCAACGCGAATTATTGGGATGATTTTAATTCTGGCAAGCTGCTCGAATTTCATTTCGACATTCCTTAGCCACTACGTAGGCATATGGATTTATCACTTTGATTTGTCAATGATATCACCAAAAACAACCTCTGGATTAGAGCCAATGTGGTCGCTGGTTTTACCTAAATTTATTGCTAACGACAAAGCCATGTTTGGTGGAATTATTTTAGGAATTATTGCTTCAAAAATTTGCCCAGAACCTGCTCGTAAATTTGCAACAATGGCAGACCAATGTATTAGTTGGTTGCTTAGGGGGTTTGTGTATTTCATTCCTCTTTTTGTTGTGGGTTTTGTGGTGAAACTGCAATTTGATGGAGTTGTGGGAACAATTGTAAAAGATTATGCAACCATCTTTGCCCTTATTGCTTTTGCCCAATTTAGCTACATTTCGTTTGTGTATTTGGTACTGAATAAAGGCAATGTAAAGTCATTTGCGAATAGCATAAAAAATATGTTGCCAGCTGCTATTAGCGGTTTTAGCACAATGTCTAGCGCAGCAAGTATGCCCCTTACAATTATAGGGGCTCAAAATAATGCTAAAAATAAGGATCTTGTACATTCGGTTATTCCGGCCACTGTAAATATTCATTTGACCGGTGATTGCTTTGCCATTCCCATTCTTGCTTATGCGGTTTTAAAGAGTTTTGGCATGGCCGAGCCTACTTTATTGAACTATCTTATATTTTCCCTGTATTTTGTGTTGGCAAAATTTTCTGTAGCGGCTATTCCAGGCGGGGGTATTTTGGTTATGTTGCCGATTCTTGAGGGGTATTTAGGGTTCAATGCAGAAATGATGTCATTGATTACAGCGCTTTATGTTTTGTTTGATCCAGTAATTACCTGCGCTAATGTTTTGGGCAATGGAGCATTTGCTAAGTTGATAGACCGTTGTAATAGCTAATGTAGCAATAAAAAGTTGGGAGAGGGTTTATTTTGATATGTGCCCTCTAGTCAAATGTCATTTTTTATTGAATACTAGGTATAAGTACTTTCATCAGAAGTGTTCGTGGCTCGAGTATCTATTGAAAATATAAATTTTTCCCAAAAAAAAGTTGTTATTAGGCTAGACCTCAATGTGCCCTTACACAATGGACAGGTTCAGGATAACACGCGTATTGAGCGAATCATCCCAACGTTAAAAATGATTCTAAGCTCCAATCCTAAATGCATTGTTATTCTTTCCCACTTAGGGCGACCAAAATATAGGCCATATTCCCAGTGGGGCAAAAATGACAGCCTTGAGCCTGTGGCAAGTTCTTTACAAAATTCATTAGGCCAGCCAGTTGTTTTTTTAAATAAACCCATTGGGCCAGAGTTTTACCAAGAACTTGATGCCATGCCACATGGTTCAATTGTGATGGCAGAGAATATTCGTTTTTATAGTGGTGAAGAAACAAATTCAGAAGAGTTTTCAGAGCAATTAAGTCAACTGGGTGATGTTTTTGTTAATGATGCGTTTTCCTGTAGTCACCGTGTTCATGCATCCGTGGTTGGGATCACAAAATATTTGCCATCTTACGCCGGACTTTGTCTTGATAAAGAGTTACGTGTTCTTGAAGCTACCTTGATTAATCCTGATCGTCCTGTCATCGGTATTGTTGCTGGAAGTAAGGTTTCCACCAAAATTGATTTATTACTAAATCTTTTGAACAAGCTGGATTATATGTTTGTAGGCGGGGGTATGGCCAATACCCTTTTATGTGCTCAAGGATATAAAATGGGCGGGTCCTTAGTTGAGAATGATCGTTTAGGTGTGGCAGAAGCAATTTTGCAGAAGGCAAAAACTAGTAAATGTGAATTGCTATTACCAATTGATGCGGTAGTGGCTAGAAAGCTTGAGCCTAATATCTCTACACAAGTCGTTGATATCGATATGATAGGGGCCGACCAGGCAATGTATGATATTGGTCCAAAAACCTTAGAGCGATTAAAAAATACCATGAGATTATGTAAAACGGTTTTGTGGAATGGGCCCGTAGGTGTGTATGAGGTTCCCCCGTTTGCTCAAGGATCAGTTTCTATTGCGAAATTTATTGTTGATTACACTCAGATGGGGAACATGGTAAGTGTTGCTGGAGGGGGTGATACAATTGCGGTGATTGGCCAAGATAACGCTGATTTTACATATGTATCGACCGCGGGAGGAGCATTTTTAGAATGGCTTGAGGGCAAGGCTTTGCCAGGGGTTGAAGCGTTAGAAACTAAACACGCGATAGATGTCTCTTCTCAAGAAAAAGGCGCTGCCTAAAATTATGATTCACTCTTTGTGAATTTTGAATATTGACGCATCCAAGACATTTCATTTGCCGTACAACCAAAGTGGTGCCCAATTTCATTGATTAATACATGATGTACTAATGACTTTACATCTTCGGAATTTTCAATAGCATGACGAATTAAAGGACAGCGATATAAATAAATAATGTCAGGTTGACTGGGGCGAATTTTTTTCTTTAACGGGACAGGCACACCTCGGTACAATCCCAGCAAATCATACCGATCTGCCATTGATAATTCTTCTAAGGTGCTAGGATCAGCAAAATTTTCCACTTCAATTACAAAATTCTTTAAATGGCTTCGAAAAGATTTAGGTAGCTTTTGTAAGCTACGATAAGCGAAATCATATATCTCAGCAACAGCTGGCATACGCACAATATCAATCTCATCTTTCTTTTCCATGTAAACCTTTTTGAGTTTTTGTGAGAGTCATGGTCTAATAGCTAAGTTATAGCGGATAAAAGTTAACAAATTGCGAAGGCCAAAAATGTTCCTCAAATTTTCTCGAGTATTTTTTTGTGTTTTAATCGGCATTCTTTTAATGGGATGCGAGTCTGTTAAATCCGCTGTGGGTATAAAGCAATCCAAAGTTTGGATTGAGAAAATTAATTTTAAGGCGACGGAAAATGCGAATGATTCATCCCCCATTAAAATTCACGTGGTAATTGCCTATAAAGATGAGCTTGCTGCCGATCTTATAAAGCTAGACGCGAATGCGTATTTTCAAAAAGCTAAAAAACTTAAATCCGATGCTGGGGATGACTTAGATGTATTTAGTATTGATGTGGTTCCTGATTCATCAGCAAGCTTAGATATTACACCATCAAGTAGTACGGGGGCTGTTGCATTAATGTTTGCTAGATACACAAGTCCAGGCGACCACAGAACAAATGTAGGGGCTGATTATGAAATCCAAGTTGACCTTGAGAAAAATGATCTTAAAGTAACTCCAATTAAGAAGGGATGATTTTTATATTTGATATATAATTAACCGCTTATATCTTAATATTCTTTTTTGTTGCCTTATTTTTATTTATAGGCTAAGTTGCAGTTGAAATTTTAGGTTCCGATTACGCACCTGCTGATTCCATACCTGCCGATGCGAGGCGGGGTTAGATGGCCAGTCATTAAATAAGTTAGTGCCAAAAACTTTTTAAAAGCGTTATCTGTTCAACATAGTGCAGCCATGAGAGCTGGCTTATGGATAAATTTCTGTTCGCCAGCCTAGAGATTGAGCTTGGCGGATGATAGATAAACGTTTTTTTATGGAGTTTTTAAATGAATACATTTAATGAACTGGGATTGCCAGTTTTACTTACGGAATCACTTACGCGTATGGGCTTAGTAAAGCCTACACCTATTCAAGCGCAGACAATACCTTTAGCACTTGAAGGGCATGATATTTTAGGATCAGCTCAAACAGGTACTGGAAAAACAATGGCGTTTACCTTGCCATTGGTAAATCACTTAATTAACAACCCAAACGCTACAGCGCTTGTATTAGCGCCTATTCGTGAAATTGCTCAGCAGGTTATGAATGCCCTAAAAAGTCTAATTGGTGATTCAAGAGATTTTCATACAGCACTTATTATTGGTGGTGAGCCTTACCCAAAGCAGCTGATACAGTTAAAATCACGTCCAAGAGTTGTTATAGGAACGCCTGGACGTATTATTGACCACATGGAGCGCGGTACTTTACGGGTTGATAACCTAGAATGCTTAGTATTAGATGAAACTGATCGTATGTTTGATATGGGTTTTGGTATTCAGCTGGAGCATATCATTTCTAAGTTGCCAGCAAAGCGTCAAACTTTAATGTTTTCAGCAACTATCCCGCCAGCAATTGAAAAGCTTGCAGGAAAGTATTTGAATGAACCAAAGCGTGTGGCTGTAGGTTCTGCAACCCTGCCTATTCCTAAAATCAAACAGGAAATTGTTAACATTAGTGAAAAAGATAAGTACAAGCGTCTTTTGCAAGAGCTTGAACAACGCGATGGTACGGTTCTTGTGTTTGTAAAAACAAAAATGAATGCTGATCGTTTGGCTGAAGCTTTACGTAAAGAAGATCATTCTGCATCAGCTATTCATGGTGACTTGCGTCAACATCAACGTGAGAAAGTTATTCGTTCATTTCGTTTAGGTAAGTGCCGGGTTATGGTTGCGACTGATATTGCTGCACGTGGACTCGACATTCCTCACTTAATGCATGTTATCAATTATGATGTGCCTCCATGTCCTGAAGATTATATTCACCGTATTGGTAGAACGGGTCGTGCAGGCGCCGAAGGTTTTTCATTGTGTTTTGTGACATCACAAGATGCAAAAAAATGGAATGCCATTGAGCGATACATGAATCCTAAAGCGCATGAAGGATCAAACCGCAATTCAGGCCCAAGTCGTAATGCTGGTTCAGGTAATGGTTTTGGTAGGTCAGCACGAGCTGGTGATTCTGGCGGGGCTCATCCTTTTGCAAATAATGACAGAAGGAAACCTTTTGCCGGTAAAAGTTCTGGCGAATCTAGAGGTGGTGAGTCCAGAGGCGGTTCCAAAAGCGGCGGCTTTGGCGGTGCAAGAAGTGGTGGTTTTGGGGGAGCGCCGTCAGGTGAATCTAGAGGCAAAGGCTTCGGCGGAGCTAGTCGCGGTGGAGCACGAAGTGGAGGCTTTGGTGCTTCCAGAAGTAGTGGCTTTGGCGGTGCTAGTCGTGGCGGATCAAGAGACAGTTTTGGAGACGCCTCTGTAGGTGAAGCTACTGGCGGTGAATCCAGAGGTAATTCAAGAGGCGGCTTTGGTAGCTCTGGTGGAGCTTCCAGAAGTGGTGGCTTCGGCGGCGCAAGAAGTGGCGGCTTCGGTGGAGGAGCTTCCAGGAGTGGTGGCTTTGGGGCAAGCAGAGGCGGATCAAGAAGCGGTGGCTTTGGCGGTGCTCCTGCAGGCGAAGCTACTGGTGGTGAATCCAGAGGTAATTCAAGAGGCGGCTTTGGTAGCTCTGGTGGAGCTTCCAGAAGTGGCGGCTTCGGTGGTGCCCGCGATGCTAATGGTGGTGGTGCCAGCAGAGGTGGTGCAAGAAGTGGTGGTTTTGGCGGTGCAAGTCGTGATGCTGGCGCTGGCGAAAGAGGCAACTCTAGAGGTGGAGCTTCCAGAAGTGGTGGTTTCGGTGGAGAAGGGCGTGGTAATTTCGCCAAGCCTGCTGCTAATAAGTCAAAGGATTCTTCTTTCAGGGGTTCTTTTGCTTCTGATCGCCCAAAAAGCAGACCAGCGCGTACTTTTAGCTAAATAAAAATTGATTGACTTTAAGGCTCTGCAGTATATTTTGCAGGGCTTTTTTTCATAAAAATGCCAAATACTTCCATGAGTAACCAAGGATATTTAGCAACACATACTAAGAAAATGTTTAGTTATCTAAATATTAATTAAAATCCCCCTTTCGTTTCAACGCAAGATACCGTATCAATTAAGTATCACCATTTGTTATTTGGCAGGGGCTTTTCTTGTTCACTTGGATTTTAGAGCATCTTTTACCGTTTATTATCTTAATTTCTGTTATTGTTTTTGTTCATGAGTGGGGCCATTTTTGGTTTGCGCGTAGGAATAATGTAAAAGTTGAAGATTTCGCTATTGGCTTTGGTCCTGAGCTATTTGGCTTCTCTGATCGCCAAGGCACCCGATGGGCATTTCGTTTAGTGCCATTGGGCGGCTATGTGAAAATGCTTGGTGATGCGGATGCAACCAGTGCTACTGCTGACGATAAGGTTCTCAAAAAGCTTAGCGAGGAAGAGAGAAAACAAACCCTTCACGCAAAAACTCCTTGGCAACGTATTCAAGTTGCAGCTGGGGGTCCATTGGCCAATTTTATTTTTGCAATTGTGGCAATGATTGGTTTATTTGCAGTTTTTGGTGAGCCGACTACACCGCCTGTGATTGGTTTTGTTGATCCTGCAGGCATCGGAGCTAAACACGGCTTGTGTGAAAATGATCGTATCGTTGAAATTAATAATGAGAAAATCAAAACCTTTGAAGAGCTGCTGCCCTTTATTCGCAGTGGGACGCATGAAACACTTTCAATAAAGTTGGAACGTGCTAAAAAGCAAGTTAATGTGAATATCCCCCTTACAGTGAAAAATAAAGACACTGGAGAAATTCAAAAAATAAAAATTTTAGGTATTAAACCAAGCTCATCTAAAGAATATAAGAAAATGTCACTTGGTGCTGCTGTGCAAACTGCATTTTCAACCTTTTGGCAAATGTGTAAGACAATTGTGGTCGGGTTAGGTGAGCTTCTAACTGGACAGCGCAAGGGCGATGAGTTAGGTGGAATTTTAGCTATTGGTGACATGGCTTCACAGAGTGCAAAGCTAGGCGTTGCAGGTATGTTATGGTTCATGATTATTATGTCGATAAACCTTGGATTAATTAATCTTTTCCCCATTCCTGTTTTAGATGGCGGACAAATGCTAATGACATCAATTGAATGGATTGTTGGCAAACCGCTTCCTGAAAAAGTTCAAAAATATATTTTTGGATCAGGTTTTGCAATTGTAATTTTCCTAATGTTGTATTCCACATGGAATGACCTCATGCGCTATAAAGTGTTTCAAATAATCCGAGGATGGCTACCCCTATGATAAAATCTTTTTTCTATATACTTTTGGTTTCTCTATGCTGTGTGTATGGTGAAGGCCAGAAGATTTCTCAAATAAATGTTCAAGGTAATAACCGTATTGAGGATCAAACAATTCTTTCTTATCTGCCGGTAAAAGTAGGTGATACCGTAGATGTTGAGATCCTTGATCAATGCTTAAAGACATTGTTTGATACAGGGTATTTTCATGATGTAAAGGTCCATCGTGAAGGAGCAACAATTGTTATTGTGGTGGAAGAAAATCCCGTCATTAACAAAATTGCTTATGAAGGCAATGACAAAATTAAGGATGCGGATTTCAAAAAAGAACTTCAGCTGCGCCCACGTGAAGTGCTTTCTTATGCAAAAATTCAAGCGGCTCAACAACGTATTTTAGAAATTTATCGTCGTTTGGGGCGCTTTAGCGCAAAGGTTAATCCTAAGATTATTCGTTTGCCTGAGAACCGCGTTGATTTAGTGTTTGAAATTGAAGAAGGTCAAACAACGTTTATTCGTAAAATCAATTTCATTGGCAATAAGAGCTTTAAAGGGACGCGCCTTGAAAAGGTTTTACAAAGCAAGGTTTGGCATTGGTACCGTTTCTTTGTAAATGATGATCTGTATGACCCAGATCGTTTCTTAAATGACCAACAAGAAATTAAAAAATTCTACAATAACCATGGCCATCCAGATGTTCGGTTGATTTCATCTATCGCTGAATTAAGCCCTGATAAAACAGCATATTTCTTAACGTTCACCATTGATGAAGGTAGAAAATATGAATTTGGTGACGTCAAAATTAATTCGGAAATTAAATCGGTAGATATTGAAAAACTTAAGGAATGCATTGTTATTGAGAAGGGGGAAGAATTCAATGGCTCCCTGATTGATAAGACTATCAAAATATTAACGGATGCTTTGGGCGTCATGGGATACGCCTTTATTAATATTGAGCCTGATATTATAAAGAACGCAGAAACAGGTGTTGCTGATATCGTTTTTGACATAAAAGAAGGTCCACGTGTTTATATTGAACATATTGACATAAAGGGCAATGATCGTACCCGTGATTATGTTATCCGTCGTGAAGTTAGAATCCATGAGGGTGATGCATATAACAGCAAAAAGATTAAAGACGCAGAGCAAGCATTAAAAGACCTTGGGTACTTTAAGGAAGTGCATGTTCAGCCCGAAGAAGGTTCAGCAATTGATAAAGCTAGGCTAAATGTTGAGCTAGAAGAGCAACGCACGGGAGAATTAAACGTTGGTGTTGGATATTCTACTTTAGACGGTCCTTTCACACAGCTTGGGGTTCGCGAACGGAACTTTAGGGGAACAGCTCAAACCCTTCATGCGAATGCGATGCTTTCAAAGCGAAGCATGGGAATAGATGCGGGTATTATTGAACCAGCATTCTTAGACCGTGAGCTTGTTGGGTCTGCTACTGTTTCAGCTACCCAATCAAAGTATACTCGTTCCCACAAACATAACGCTTTAGGTACCAATTTTGGATTGGGGTACAACCTTAGCGAAATGTGGTGGCAGAACCTGGAATACAATATCCGTTCAGAAAAAGAAACAGGGTTTAATGATAGAGCTTCCGAAATTATTCGCAAACAAAGCCATAATGCTTTGTTATCCGAAATTGGCCAAACAATTCACTTTGGAAAGCTAGACAGCAGGGCAAATCCTACAAAAGGTTTTGACTTAAGCTATCAGACAAGTTTTGCTGGTGTGGGCGGTACAATAAAGTACTTACAACACGTTTGGAGAGCTGCAGGGTACCATCCATTATTTACTGAAGAGGTTGTTCTAAAGGTAATGGGAGAAACCGGTGTTATGCAAAAAATGGGCAAAACTATCCGCGTTGTTGACAGCTTCACGATGGGTTATAACAATTTCCGAGGTTTTGATTTTCAGGGTGTGGGTCCTAGGGATAAAAAATCTGGAGATGCACTTAACGGTACAAGAATGTGGCGTGCAGTAGTTGAATTAAAGTTCCCGTCTGGATTACCTGATGACTGGAAAATTAATGCAAGCATATTTAATGAATTTGGTTGCTTATGGCAGCCAGGAGAAAAAAATAAAGATACGCTCGATGACAAAAAAATGCGTGCGTCAGCTGGTATGGGGATTCTTTGGACTTCACCATTCGGTCCTATTGGTATCTCTTATTCAATACCTTACCGTCATCAGAAATATGACGAGCAGCGTCGTTTGCAACTGCAGTTTAGCAACATCTTTTAATAATGTTTAAGCGGTTTCTTCCTTATTTATTTCATATAATCTTAGCAGCCACTGCCATAGTGGCTGCTTATTTTTTGTTAAAACCCCATTATAAAACCACTGGCCTTACTATTGGTTTGGTAAACATGCAACGTGTTCGTTCTCAAGCGGAGCCCTTCCAGCAGTTATCAAAACAAGTTAGCCAGGCACATACACAAGCTCAGGAACATTTCCAATCTCTTGAAAAAAGTCTTCGCAAAGAGTACGAAGAATTACAATCTCTAGAACAAAAAAAACATACCAAAACAGAAGTTTTGGCAAATCGTAAAGCTGCTATTGATAAAAAAGTTGCTGAATTTGAACTGCAAGTTCAGCAAGAGCGTGAGGTAATGAAGCAGAAATTTGAACATATTCATTTGACTATTGAAGCGGAGCTGGAAAAAATTATTCGCGAATTTAGTAAAAAAAACAAAATTAACCTTCTGCTTAATACAAGTAATAATGAGCAAGAAGTTGCTCTTGTCGCTGACGATAGTTTAAATCATACTGACGCCATTATTGATCGGTTAAATAAGAACCTTCCCAACATTCAAGAATTAAAGAAATAGCCATGTTTTTTCAAAAATCTTCCCCTATTGCCATTGAAGCATTGGCAAAAATTATTGATGCTAAAGTTGAGATTAGGGATGCTTTAGTTAGTGACGTAGGGCCGGTAGATACTCTTCGAGAAGGTATTATTGGCTGTTATCATAATACAAAATATAAATCATCCTTGAGCCAAGCAAAACATGGATTTTGCATTTTAAAAGAAGAAGACAGGCATTTGCTGGGTGATGGCGTAATCGGATTGTTTTCTCCAACGCCTTATAGGGCATTTGGAAAAGCCGCTTTATATTTTTATCCAAAACCAATATCGAGTGGGGAAATTTCGGTGCTGGCCGATATTCACCCATCTGCTGAAATTGGGAAAAACTGTCAAATAGATGCCTTTGCTATTATTAAGGCAAATGCCAAAATTGGCGAGAATTCAATTATCCGCAGCCATTGCGTGGTAGGTAGCCACGTGCAGATAGGCCGTGATAGCGTGCTTGAATATGGGGTGACTATCACTAATACAATCGCTGGCGATCGATTCTATGTTAAGCCTGGGGCGTGTATAGGCCAGCCTGGTTTTGGCTTCCACATGGATGAAAAAGGGCATTTTGATATCCCCCAGATTGGCTGTGTTCTCATTGGCAACGACGTGCAGATTGGTGCAAATACGACAATTGATCGTGGTAGTCAGCATGATACGGTGATTGGGAATTTTTGTCGGATTGATAACTTAGTGCAAATTGCCCATAACGTTGAGCTGGGTGATGGCTGTGTTATTGTGGCACAAGTAGGTATTGCGGGCAGTAGCAGGCTGGGTAAGTTTGTAATTGCAGCTGGTCAAGTAGGAATTGCAGGGCATTTATCAATTGGTGATGGTGCTAAAATTGCCGCCCAAAGTGGACTGATGCGAGATGTTTCTGCTGGAGAAACTATTGCTGGATCGCCGGCTATTCCAATTCGTGAGTGGCATAAGCAAACAATTGCATTGCAACGACTTGTGAAAAAATAAGAAGCCATTTAAACAAATTGTGAAAAGAAATCCGCAAATTTCTTGACTAAAAGGGGTTTTAATCTTATAGTTCTTTTCATGTCCCCATCGTCTAGAGGCCTAGGACGTCGCCCTTTCAAGGCGGGAACACGGGTTCGACTCCCGTTGGGGACGCCATCTAAACCACCAATTTTCTTAATCTTTATTGTTATGAGTAACTTTGCTAGGTTTGCAGTAGCTTTTTAACATTGTGCAATATGTGCGGCATTACGGGTTTTTGGGATCCTACTAAAAGATTTTCAATAGATGAACAACTTGCCCTATCTATGGCACACAAGATTCAAGCACGGGGACCTGATTCATCTGGGGTATGGATTGATCAAGAGCACGGCGTTGCCCTAGCCCATAGGCGTTTATCAATTGTTGACTTATCACCTGCGGGGCATCAGCCGATGGTATCTCCGTCGGGGCGCTATGTCATGATTTATAACGGGGAAGTTTTTAATGGCAAGGAGCTTGTGACTTCTCTTTGCAATGTTGACTTTAAGGGGCACAGCGATACGGAAATTATGCTGGCAACTTTTGATGCTTGGGGAGTTGATGCATCGGTTAAATTATTTATTGGCATGTTTGCCTTTGCTGTGTGGGATAAGCAAACACAAATTCTTACATTGGTACGTGACCGGGTTGGTATAAAGCCGCTGTATTTTGGATATATGAATGATGTGTGGTTGTTTGGATCGCAGCCTAAAAGCCTGATGCCTCACCCGGCATGGAAAAGCAGCTTAAACATTAAAGCCGCCCGTGAATTTTTTGCTTTTGGTTATGTTCCAGAAACAACGTGTATATTTGAAAATTTGCAAAAAGTTAAGCCCGGAACATTGGTGCATCTTCAAGCTAATGGCCAACATACAACGACATCTTATTGGGATTTGGCTGATGAAATCACTCAGGCAAAAAACCATGTAATCACTAGAACCGATGAGCAATGGATAGATGCCACGCACACCCTTTTAAAAGATGCGGTGAAGCGACGTTGCCAGGCCGATGTGCCTTTGGGCGCGTTTCTGTCTGGAGGTATTGATAGCTCGTTGGTGGTTAGCTTAATGCAATCGCAATCAACAGATCGCATCAAAACCTTTTCGGTTGGTTTTGATATCCCTAATTACAACGAAGCCCCATTTGCCAAAAAGGTCGCTGAGCACCTGCAAACGGATCACCATGAATTTTATGTGTCAGCTAGCCAAGCACAAGAAGTTATTCCTAAAATAGCTACAATGTATGACGAACCATTTGCGGATGTATCTCAAATTCCAACCTACTTGGTCTCAAAATTAGCCAGAGATCATGTGACTGTAAGTCTTTCAGGTGATGGAGGCGATGAGCTTTTTGCTGGATATAATCGTTATACTTTAGGGCGTCGTTTATGGAAAATTAGAAGTTGCACCCCTGGGTTTATAAGATGGCTTGTGCCGTATTTACGGTGTATTCCCTTATGGTTTTGGAGGATCCTTGAAAAACTGCCTGGTTGTCCCACTCAGTTAGCTGACAAAATTGAACGCGGTATTAAATTATTTCAGGCTAAAAGTTTAACAGATTGCTACCGGATGTTGGTGCACCATTGGGATGTGGAAGTCGATAATGATTTCCCTGCTCACCCAATCTTAAACGACAGCATTGAAAATTTTCAATTTTGGGATATGTTGACCTATCTTCCAGGAGATATTTTAACCAAGGTTGATCGGGCTAGTATGGAAGTAAGTTTAGAAGCACGCGTGCCTTTGCTTGATCATCGGCTTATTTCATTGGCGTGGAGCTTGCCCGAACACTTGAAACTACGCCATGGCAAAGGCAAATGGATTTTAAGGGAAATTTTAAAGTCATATATCCCCGAACAATTATTTAATCGTCCTAAAATGGGCTTTGGTGTGCCTATTGATACGTGGCTGCGCGGTGACTTAAAATCCTGGGCTCAAGAACTTTTATTTTCATCATCTTTAGATGAATTTGGAATTAGCGCCTCAGATATTCAATCCATCTGGGAGAAGCACCAAAGCGGGTCATACAACTATCAATATAAGCTATGGGTTGTGTTGATGTTCCAACAGTGGCGCCGGGAATATGGTTTGTAGATCGTGGACAGTGATGTATCAATACACAAATATCTAATTTTTAGCTAGTTTCTCTATTGTATCAATGAATTATTAATGGTTTTGCGCTAGGATGCTTGTTAAGGGCTGTTTATTATTTTAATCATGACGCGTGTTGCTACTCTCACAATTGATGGAAAAACTATTGAAGTACCAATACTCAAAGGGAAATGCGGTCCCGACGTGCTTGATGTGCATGCCCTTTACCAAGAAACAGGATTATTTACTTATGATCCAGGTTTTACCTCAACAGCAAGCTGTTCATCAGGCATCACCTATATTGATGGGGATGAAGGCATTCTTTTGCATCGTGGGTATGCAATTGAAGATCTAGTTGAGAAATGTGATTTTCTAGAGGTTGCGTACTTGTTGCTTTATGGGGAATTACCTGATGGGTCTCAAAGAGAATCGTTTGAACAATCTATAAGTCGCCACACTATGGTTCACGAACAACTGCGTACATTTTTTCAAGGGTTTCGTCGTGATGCGCACCCTATGGCGATTATGGTTGGCGTAGTTGGAGCGCTTTCGGCTTTTTATCATGATAGTCTGGACATTTATGATGCACAACAACGAGAAATTGCGTCTCACCGCCTTATTGCTAAAATGCCAACCATTGCAGCTATGGCGTATAATTATTCGCGTGGATGCCCATTGCCATACCCCCAAAATGGCCTAACTTATTCTCAAAATTTTTTAAGGATGATGTTTGCTATACCGGCAGAAACCTATCAGATTAATCCGATTATTGCACGGGCAATGGACATTATATTTATATTGCATGCAGACCATGAACAAAATGCTTCAACCTCAACAGTAAGGCTTGCTGGTTCAAGCCAGGCCAATCCATTTGCTTGTATTGCATCAGGTATAGCTGCTCTTTGGGGGCCAGCCCATGGAGGCGCAAATGAAGCTGTGCTCACAATGTTTGGGAAAATAGGAACAAAACAAAATATCCCTGAATTTATTGAGCGGGCAAAAAACAAAAATGACCCCTTCCGCCTTATGGGCTTTGGGCACCGCGTTTATAAAAATTATGATCCGCGAGCACGTATTATGCGTAAAGCCTGCTATGAGGTCTTGGGACAACTTAATATTAACGATCCATTACTAGAGGTTGCTCTTGAGCTAGAGCGCATTGCTTTGGAAGATCCCTATTTTATTGAAAAGAAACTTTATCCCAACGTTGATTTTTATTCAGGCATTATATTCAAAGCCCTAGAAATCCCAACATCAATGTTTACGGTTATTTTTTCTGTGGCTCGCACGGTTGGATGGGTAGCGCAATGGAATGAAATGATGGCTGACCCTGCTCAAAAAATTGGAAGGCCGAGGCAGCTTTATACAGGATATGAAGCCCGTAAGCTTCCTAAAAAATAAAAGATCATAGCCATCTTTTTATAAATATTTTCTTAAATAATGGGCAAAAAATAACCACACTTGATTAATTTTTTTGTATTATGTTAAATTAATTTTAACTATTTCGTTATATAGTTTACTTATATAAATAGATACAAGTAGTGCTATGAACGAAGAATATTTTGAATCAGTCCAAGCTCTAGAACGGCTTCATCGTCTTTTTCTGGATGTGGTAAAGTCAGAGCTGGATGCTTTGGGCATATTTGATATTAATAATGTCCAAACAATTGTGCTGTGCAATATTGGGCCAGGACAATTAACTGTTGGAGAATTGACAAACCGAGGGTATTACCTTGGATCAAATGTGTCATATAACCTCCGCAAAATGGTGCAGAACGGATATATTTTACAAGTTCCTACCCCCCATGATCGTCGTTCAAGCCATGTAAAGCTCTCGCCCAAAGGGTTGGATTTGTACAAAAAGTTTGATCGTATTTTTCAAAGCCATGCAGATGGCCTTAATATCAAAGGCGGAAAAGAAACGTTAGCGCAACTTGGAAGTTCTCTGCAAAAGCTAGAGCGTTTCTGGGTTGAAGCTTCTGCAAGGGATAATCGCTAATTTTGCGATTTCGAATTCAGCTTGAAAACAGCGTCTGACTTCGGCACATTATGGATACGGTTTTTTATTAATAGCTCATGGCTAATTTTGTTCACCTTCGTGTCCATAGCGCCTATTCTCTAGCGGAAGGGGCAATCAAGGTTAAAGCATTACCACAGCTTTGCCAGCAACATAATCAACCAGCTATTGCGATTACCGACACTAACAATCTTTTTGGCGCTCTTGAGAGTGCGCTCTTGTGTGCTAGCTCAGGTATTCAACCAATTATTGGTTGTGAGCTTAGTGTTCAATTTGTCGACACAACGGGGCCATTGGTGTTGCTTGTGGCATCAGCCCAAGGATATGCTAACCTTTTGGATATTGTTAGCTATTTATACCTTGGCGCCCCAAGCGAGCAGGGCAAACCTTATGTTCCATTTGAATACCTAGAAAGCCGAGCCGAAGGCCTTATTGCTTTAACAGGGGGTGTCGAAGGCATTTGGGGGCAGTTAGAAGCAAAAAATTTAAACGCAGAAGAAAAAGATAAAACACATGAGGCTGATATTTTTTTAAACAGGCTTAAAGAATCTTTTCCTGATCATCTTTATGTAGAAATTCAGCGTCACGGAACCTTAGCTGAACAAGAATTAGAAGACATATTTATTGAAAAAGCTTACACCCATACTTTGCCCTTGGTTGCCACCAACAATGTTTACTTTCCTGATCCTAGCTATTTTGAAGCGCATGATGCGTTGTTGTGCATTGCAAGTGGATCATACGTTGTTCAAGATGACCGCCGCAGGGTAACCCCTCATCATTACTTTAAAAGCTCTGCCGAAATGACCGAGCTTTTTAAAGATATTCCAGAAGCTATTCAAAATACGATACATATTGCTAAGCGTTGTCGATTTATGCCAACGGTTCACAGTCCTATTTTACCACGGTTTGATAGTGAAAACGGACGTAGTGAAGAGGAAGAGCTGGTTTTTCAAGCGCAGGAAGGACTAGAAAAACGCTTGCAAGAAGAAGTGTTTGCACGGTTTACAGATAGCGAACAAGAACAAACCCGGAAACTATACCAAGATCGCTTGGATTATGAGATTGGTATTATCAAACACATGGGTTTTTGTGGGTACTTTTTGATTGTTGCTGATTTTATAAAATGGGCAAAAGGTCAGGGAATTCCAGTGGGGCCAGGGCGTGGTTCTGGAGCAGGTTCGCTGGTAGCATGGTCACTGACCATTACCGACATGGACCCCATTCAGTTTACCTTAATTTTTGAACGGTTCTTGAACCCAGAACGCGTTTCTATGCCTGACTTTGACGTGGATTTTTGCCAGGATCGCCGAGACGAAGTGATTCGTTATGTTCAACAAAAATATGGCAATGACCGGGTTGCCCACATTATTACCTTTGGTAAGCTGCAAGCTCGTGCTGTGTTGCGTGATGTGGGGCGAGTATTACAAATTCCGTATCCCGTGGTTGACCGCATTTGTAAAATGGTACCAAACAACCCTGCTAGCCCTGTAACACTTGAACAAGCAATAGAAATGGAACCAGCAATTCGTCAAGCTTGTGATGACGATGAAGCAATCGCAAAAATGGTTGAGATTGGCAAAAAGCTTGAAGGATTGTATCGTCATGCTTCCACCCACGCAGCAGGTGTAGTAATTAGTGATCGCTCACTTACTACGCTTGTTCCGTTATTTAAAGACGAAAGTTCAGCTTTGCCTGCAACGCAATTTAACATGAAATATGTTGAATTGGCAGGCCTTGTAAAGTTCGATTTTTTAGGACTTAAAACGCTTAGCATTATTGAGCATGCCAGCCAAATTGTGCGTGACTCTATCACCAATCCGCTTCCTGATTTTATCATTCAAACTATCCCTCTTGATGATGCAAAAACTTTTGAGCTTTTGTGTAACGTTAATGTTGTGGGCGTGTTCCAGCTTGAAAGTGCAGGCATGCGAGATGTATTACGTAAATTACGTCCGGATCGCTTTGAAGATCTTATTGCATTGGTGGCTCTTTATCGGCCTGGGCCAATGGATGATATCCCCAGGTATTTGGCTTGTAAGCATGGTCAAGAAGCAGTTACATTTTTAAATCCCTCCCTTGAGCCTATTCTAGCACCCACCTATGGAGTGATGGTTTATCAAGAACAAGTTATGCAGATTGCCCAGGTGCTTGGTGGCTATACCCTTGGTGCTGCTGATATGTTGCGTCGTGCCATGGGGAAAAAAATTAAATCTGAAATGGATGCTCAACGGGAACAATTTGTAAATGGTGCAATCGAAAGAGGGGCAAAACCCCAAATTGCTAGCCAAATATTTGACCAAATGGCAAAATTTGCGGGCTATGGTTTTAACAAATCGCACTCGGCGCCTTATGCGCTTCTGGCATATCAAACAGCTTACTTAAAAGCAAATTACCCGGTTGCGTTTTTTGCTGCTTCGATGACTGCTGATATGCACAATACTGATAAAATCAATGCCTATAATCAAGACATGATACGAATGGGGATGACCCTTTTACCCCCAGACATTAATCATTCATTTGCTAACTTTACCGCTGAAGGGGGGGCTGTACGATTTGGATTGGGCGCCCTTAAAAACGTTGGTGGACAAGTGATTGATGCAATTACTCAAGTTCGTGGGGATGAGCCATTTTCAACCATGACCAACTTTATAGAACGGGCTACGGCTTCGCACCTTAGCAAGCGATTATTAGAAAATTTAATTGGGGCGGGAGCATTTGATTGTTTAGAGCCTAACCGACGTGCTTTGTATGAAGCTATTGAACATATTAGTTATATTGCCTCTAAAAAAGCCAACGGCGCCAAAAGTGCCCAACGTAGCTTGTTTGGGGGCAGTGTTGATAATGCAATTGTTTTCAAACTTCCAGATGTTCCGAAGTGGGATGGGCTAACTTCTTTACAAAAAGAATTTGATTCTCTTGGGTTTTATTTGTCTGATCACCCCTTAAATGCCTATAAGCAACAGATTGAGCAGCTACAGCTAACGCCATCATCAATGTTTGCAACCATTTCTAATGGAAACATTCGCGTGGCAGGTGTGTTACTTAACACTACCGTTCGTACCGGTAAAAAGGGGCAAAAATATGCATTTCTAAGCTTGTCAGACCAAGAAGGTACGTATGAGGTTACCTTGTTTAGTGAAATATACAGTCAATCGATTGATTTATTGAAAGAAGGAAATCTCCTAGCCATTGAAGTATTAATTAAAAAAGATAACGAACAACTGCGCTTAACAGCGAATAAAATTTATAACCTCAACGACCTGCAGCCTTTTACCAGCATTAGTTTGAAAGTTAATAACGATAAATCAATTAAAGGTTTGCTCGATGAAATTCAAGCATTGCCTGCAGGCTCGTGCGAGGTACTACTTGAATTATCCCCAGATGCCATAGGCATTCCAGCTACCGTTAGCTTAGGCAAATATGCTATTAACACTCATGTGTATCATCAGCTGATGGCTTGGTGTGGTTAATCAGTAACCAAAAATGTAAGAAATGTTCTGACACAATCAAGCATATACTCGCTTTCACCAGGTACCAGCATCTTTCTCAAGTCGGCTTTAGCTACTTCATCAGTTGTAAAGCCTGCTTTTACTTCATCTTTTACCCTTTCTAAACGTTCTGCTAGTAAATCTCTAATATATCCCTTGCCATCGCTAGAGTAGCGAAATTTCCATGTGCCATAACTGCCAAACGCATTAACGATTTGTACTGGGGATAATAATAATACTGATTCAGCACATAATTTCCTGGTTAATGTATCTAAGGATCCTGGTGGGTAATCCCCTGGGACTTGCATTCCAGCAGTAGCAAATAGAGCGACCGCAGGCGCCGTCATTCTTTCGGGCTCAGCTAAGGCAGCTTCAAAGGCTGGTTGAATATAAGGTTGCAGTAGATCTTTAAACCACTCTAAGCTCCTTGTGTTCAGCACATCAACACTTTTAAGCATAAAATCAATAGCTGATGCAGATGTGGGAAACAATTCTGCCCTTAAAGCCGAAATTGCAGCTTCGCCAGTATAAGCACCAGGTAAACCAACCAGGTCTGCCATTTTGAAATTAAAAGAAGGAGATTTTAACATCGCCAGGCGCTCACCTTCATCCAAGGCAGAAAACCACTCAGCAACTTCGGCTGGAACGGTCTTTATGGTTGCAAGCTTGCCTTTTTGGTGTGCCAAATAATACAAATGACGGTGTAATTCTCTTTTTTCAGCTGGTGAAAATTTAGTGTTCTCTTCTATGTGATCAAGGTATTTAAAACCTTCTAGTATCACATCGCTCAACAATGGATTGCCAAGACATTCGTGAACTTTAGGAACTGATATGCCTCTTAGCATCCAGCACACTGAACGGGGCTCAAAATTGGTGTAGCCATTTCGCATGATACTTACGATGTCATCCGCCTGTTCATCTTCTTTACCAGTAACAGGAACAGCAATTAGTTGATTCAAAAATTCCTTCCAGGTGTTGTCAACAAGATCAACACTATTAAAAATTTCATATATTTGGTATGCCCGATGGGGTACTTGTTCATGATCATCTTTATCTTCTGTGACTAAAGAGAATCCAAAGTCAGCCCCAAAAGCCTTTAACTGGTCAAGAATCGCTGCTTTTCCATGCAGGTCTACAAGTTTTCTGAGTATATCTTGCGCAGCAATTCTTGAAATGCCTGTTGTAGTATGAGGGACAGTTTGTGAAAGTTGTATTTTGGTGGAGCGAAATATTTTAAGAAGTGCATCCCTCTCATGGTAAATACTATCCTCAGTTACGCCTGCAGCAGTAAATCCAGCAACAACGGCACTCCATCTGGCTGTATTTACGTTATCAAGCAAGCCTGAACTTAAAAAAGTTCCAATATTTCCGGTCGCAATTAGGTTGCTCCAAAAAGCAGGTGGAAGTTTTGAATAATCAGTTCGGGTGGCAATATTTTTTAGAAATTTAAAGGTGTCCCCAGTTTTTGGGACACCCATTAACTGTTGTATAGTTAGTTTATAAAATTCACCTGAAAAGCGTTTTTCTTTAGCAACAGCTGCAGCATCAGGTAGAGAAACATCTGAAACTTCTTTTCTAAGGGCAATACAAAAGGGCGTAGAAATCTCGCCATTCCAGCTAAGTTTTTCTAAGTCATTTAACCCACCAAAGCATAATAGGCCGGATAAGGCAAAAGGTGTATCGGTAGAATGTATGTTACTTCCAGAAAGAAGGTTATATTTCTTACCCCCTGCTATGATTGTCTTAAGAGCCATACGGTGGCGGATAGCAGTCATGGCCATGTAATCGGTAACGGTGAAAAATCTAGTTTTCCCTGAAATAATATCAACAGCTTCAAATTGTGTGTTATGGGTGCGTGGGTCACTTAAATACACTTCCATTGCTTCGCGATCACCTTGAGGAACAGCGGCCTTAAATTGCTCAAGTGAAACTGGAGCAGGAGCAACTTTTATGTCAAGTTGGTTTTTGATAATTTCCTGGAGATGTCGATGGGCGATATTAAAATCATGGAACGACCGAACGGGTAATTCAGTGCCGTGTAACTGGTCACCAATAGCATCAAGAGTTAAACGTTTAACGTCATCTTCTCTAGTAGCGTCAGCAGGGCTTTGTGGGTAAAAGTGGGTTTTTACTAAGGTTGGATCTTGGCCTGCGAATACGCGAACCTCAAAATCATGCAAATTAAAGGGGCGTAACCCGTTAGGCACTTGTTCATGATAGACTGCGATATTGCGTTCCATGGCAACGCTATGGCCAGCACGAATGTGCGTCATGAATCGCAAAACGTGAGGCAATTCTTTCATCCAGGCATTATCACTTTCTTCTAAATCATGATAAATGCTAACAACAGTACCATCGGGTAGTTGTCTATCTGCAAATGAAAGAGGATGGTTAAAAAACCATCCTGAAATGGCTAATTCGCGTTCGACAGATTCTGGAGCAACAAATAGTTGTCGTAAAACTCCCACGCGGCGTCTTGCTGAAACTATAGGAGCTGTATCTGAATCTTCACCAGAAGCTAAGCAAGAACCTGCTACTACAATCGGTGGTTCAGGGTCATCTACAAAATATAATCTTTCATAAAAAGCATAAAGTGGATCAGCCAAATCAGCTGCAGAGTCTGCACTTAGCCCTATTCCTGTTAACACATCTCTAAGCACGTGCTTAAGATCAAGGGAAACTTCAGAATAGCTACTTTTCCAATAGGTTAACGTACGGCATCCATCATGCTCAGGATTTCCGGTAAGAGCAGCATTTGCAGAAAGTAAAACTTCAAAAGGATTTACAAACCCTGAATCTTGTATTGCTGACTGAGCTGTATCAGTAAATGCAGAGCTTATATTACCATAACGTCGCGCGGCCCTATCAAAGAGCCTCCAATTAACAGGCCTGTCGGGAAGCCCAAGAGCTTTGCCTAAGGCTGCATACACTGTGTTTAAAAAGTGAACCTCCGCGGTGCACCCATGATGTGCGGTAAACATTTCAGGGTGTGCGCGTTCTTCTTCAAGCACAGCTGCGACAGACGCTACAAAACTTGGATGGGTAATCGTATCAACCGTTGCATATGAACGCATGGATGTCACTTTAGCCTTATAGGCTTCTAAAACCGCAGCTGTATCAGTCAGATCACCAGGTGCACCTAACAAATGGAGTAATTGAGCATCGGTCATAGTTGGTAATGTACCAAACGGAAAGGTAACTGGAACAACAGTTGGTGTTTCAGCTGCTTTAAGAACCGTAATTTCACGGGAGTATTTTTGCACATATAATACTTTCCCTTCTTCCAGGGGAAGTATTTTTAGGTGAGGTTTTTCTAGGCGTACTTGTGGTGCCTTTAACGCAAGAGCCCCTGAACGCAATTCCTGTAACATTATAGAACGTAATGTATATTGTTTCATTAATTCTTGGACATTCACATCAGTAGATTCTACGCGCCAAGCGTTTGGTGAACCAACCAATGGGTGAATATTTTCGGCCTTTGCTGGGCGATGGAACAAACGGATTTGCACAGGTAGCGTAGATACTACAGGGGCTGAAGCCGGAGACGCTGAAGCCAATGCAGACGACACAGCCACGTCGCTTTCCTCATCATCAGAAGTGCTTTCTTGAATAGCCTCTGAATCAAACGCCAAAATTTGTGCTAGTTGACGTTGTCTTTGCTCTACATTGCTCTTGGCAATTCTTTTAGCAAATAGTTCAACACGAGCGGTGACATCACCTTCGTCATCAATCATTGAGTCATCAATTTCAGGGTCAGCTTCGTGAACTAAAAAATGTGCACTTAACACTCCACCATGCACTAATCGCCAATCTTGAAAGCCTTGTTTAGTAAACACAATTTGTGAAAAAGTATGTGTATTAAAAAGAACAGGTTCTGGTGATACAGCTACAGAAGCAGAAGCAGCGGATGAACTAAAAATGGGAGCAGAGAAAGAGTCTTGGGGTTTCTGTAATAAAGTTTTCCTAACTTCGCTTTGTTGAAGTAGTACAAAAAATGGCACACTGAAGTGTTCTTTCTTGACTGCAGCACTTAAGGATTCAACCCTAAGCGCTTCTAGTGTGTATAGCCCGAGCACTTGCCCAAATATCCCGGGAACTTCCATGGCTAATAAATTACTAGCTAGAACCCATTGATATTGTGATACTTCACGGCTACCTTCTCGGGTTGGTCCTTGGTCAGCATCTTTTTCAACTGCCGGCATAAACATTGTATCCATCATTTTGAAAAAGATTGTATGTCGGCGAACACCCTTATCACCAAAAGGTGATTTAGCCATATCGATTTGATGCGAAGATCCTGCCAATAGCTCAGTTGCTAATAACTCGTCTGCTAATTGCTTCTCTTCGTCGGTGGTTATTTTTTGAACTGCTGTAGTGATTATTTGACCTGCAGTTTCTTCACGTAGCTCACGCGCAGCAGCTAAAGCAACGGCCCCTACATGTCTCCCACGGGCAGCAGCTAAAGTAGCGTTTTCGCGATCTTTTGCTTCTACTTTTCCGCCAAAATCTCCCCAAGATGGGGCGTCATAATCTGTATCTTTATAAGTTTTTTTAGACAACAGGACCCAGCGACGTCCCAATCCATCAACATGGCAAGGTAGCACACTTGCGCTTTCAAAATCGGGTTTCCACGGAAGAGGATTTGCCCACGCTACTTGCTGAAAAATAAAGGCAAAAAGGACAATAAAGTTTAGAATTTTACGCATGTTGATTTATTAGAACCCTCTGCAAAATTCTCTGCCAAAGTATAAAAAGCTGGTGAATGAGGATATGAGATATGTTAGATAAGACTTAAGGATTTTAAGTATTACGATTAAGTTTATGACATCATTTTTAGACCTGATTCGCCGTTCCCCAAAAGCCA
>CANJXJ010000004.1 GCA_947478955.1 Alphaproteobacteria bacterium
AAAAAAAAGAAATTAAGCAGCAAAAGAAAGTGAAACAAGAGATGAATCTCTCCTCAAAAATAGCTGCTTAGTGTTCTTGACTTTGGGGGTCACTTTAGTTTCTGCAAAAATAGGTGGCCAAGCGGGGGTAAAACTTCGCTCTAAAAGGCTAACCGTTTTAGGACGCAGCGATATTGCTGGTGTGGCTCCTCCAAATGTTTTGTATAAGCGTAGTGGTAACGGTATTTATAGCCAAGGCCATGTAGAGATGAATGTAGATGATGTGATTGATAATAGCTTTGGTGTTATTCATGGCGCCTCTTTTGCCATTGTTGCTCCCCTCCTGATTAACCGCGCTGGGTATATCAAAGCAATAGACCCGAGTCTTGGTAGTTCCATTCGAGCTAGTATTAAAAATATTCGTGAAGAAGAAGGCACCTATTCATACACAGTAAATGAATTCGTTGGTACCTATAAAGGCGGAAGTAAATGTAACAGGTGCGACAGTAGGTGCAATGGCAGTCCTTTTGCTCATCACGCGAAACAGGTTTACAGGACCTATGAAACCTCTAACGAAGGATTAATAGTATCTCAAGGCCCATTGCAACTAACATATGATTACCTAGACATGATTGCATCACGGATTGTTTGCGGAGGGGACTTAACCTTTGTATCAGGCGGATGGATGATAACGCACACTCCCCGGGGAGAAATTACAGAATTTTTGGGAAGATCAACAGCTACTCCACGCAATGGCCACAAGAACTATGTGCTAGTTAAAGAACGTTTCCAAGCTGATTTAGGCGATGCTGATATGACATGCGCATTTACAGCGAGGGATATTAGTATACGTGCAGCGCAAGCTGTCTTTAGAAGCCTTGGTATTCAACAAGATCAACGGGGTACAATAGTCAATTTATCACGAATTATGCGCGGACCAGATGCTGAAAATGTCTATGAAGAAGTAGATGGAACTGTTCATCTTGATTTGCCGTTTCACAACCCACCAATACCAAATGCTGTAGTTCTTTTAGGTAAAGGGGCTCATAAAGGAGTAGAGAAAGCTAAAGCTTTTGATACACAAGCCACTTTTGGTGCGTTGCATCATGTGATGGGAGCGGAGTTTTTTACTCTTTACCGAGGAGTCAGCGCGCTTGGAATGAAGCTGGAAGATATGGCTATTCCATTCATTAATATGGTGCGTGGACATAAGGACACTCGGACTGATAGACGCGCAATTACAGCCGGCGATAAAACACAAGAAGTTGAAGTGCTCTCCAATGAAGTAATTACTCCAGAGTATTTAATGAAATCAGGGATTGTTGGCATGTTTTTTGAATTTACACAAAACATTCATGCCCTAGAAGCGGAACGCCAGGCACAGATTGACGCTGCTGCAGCCAAAAGAACAGTGGATGCGATGTTTGTGGTTCCTCCATCAGTAAAACATGATGGCTTCACGGCAACGGATGGTAATTGTTCCGTTGTGACTGCTGTTGGTGATAACAGTGTGTTTACTAATGCTAGGGGTAGAAATGTAGCGCTGGTTTCCGAAAGAGGAAAAATGACATTTGGTTCAACGGTTGAGCGTCATGGAGATGGAGAAAATTTTCATGATGAGCTTACTCAAGCCTCAGCAGAAGCAGAAGAAACCTTAAAAATCCAAGGGCAAACTGAAGTCCTCCTTCAAGCTGCAAATACCGGATCTGGGGTAAGGACAGATATTACAGCTGTAGCTGGGGCAGTTGTGGATGAAGCCGTGGCGACAACTACGCAAAGAGTTGATCGCCATCGATCTAAGAAATCAGAAACGGATACGACTACCATTGATATTCATCAGAATGTATCCTCCCATGCAAGTGCTGGCGTGGTAAATATCCATGGTGCTACGGGCGTTTTGCAAGAAGGAGTAAAATTAGTAAATGCAGTTGTGACTGGACCAGTCGTTGAACAGTTAGCAGTACATGATCAACACATCGTAAAAAGCGTAACGACATCTTCCCGGAGAGGTGGTTGGTTTAGTGCCGCCGCGCGCAAATCGGCATCATCAAGTTCAGTTTCTTCCATAGCTAGGGGTTGTACGATGAGTGGACAGTCCTTTATTGCACTTGCTCGGGATAAATACCGGGCAGTTGCCCCTACCTATGCTGCAGTTCGAAGTGATATCACAGCGCCGCGGGTAGAAATCGAAACAGGAGTAAGCCGTGCCCAAGCACAATCACAATCAACATCGCAAGGAGCGATGTGGACCAAGACTCGTGTCTCGAGTGAGAGTCACACAACACACGTTAACCCGAACTTTGAGGGTAATGTCCATATTCATAGTCCTGATGTAATTGTGGAGCGTGTCCGTGGATCAGCAGCATTTGCTAAGTTATTTAGCGATAGTGCGGTTGCTTATGTAGATAAAGATGATCAGCATCATTCAACATCATCAACCCAGAAAAGATTAAGTGCAGGTTTTGCGCTGATTTCAAAGCTTGCCGTGGGTTTAGTCGTTGGTGTAAGCACCGGAGGATTTGGGCTAACCGGAGTTCAAGCAGCAATGGTGAATGCTGGGTTTGGAAGTTTGTGTGGTGATGCAGCCGTTTGTTTAGTAGAAAACGGAGGCGACCCAGCACGAGCAATTCAAGCGATGGGCCGAAATGGTACTGCCTTAAATATTGCAAGAGCCATGGCAACTGCTGGGTTGGTGGATGGTATCAGCAGTGCTGCGGGTGTAAAAACCGGTTTTGAAACGGGGGTTGATGGCAAGCTTATTGAAAGGACTTTTACAGACTATGCGCAGAAGGCAGCGATTCAAAGTGCAGTTAATACGGTCTTAGCAGTTGGTATCGATAGGCAAGACTTCAAACAAGCCTTGTTACAGGGTATGGCATCAGCTGCAGTAAATACTGCAGCGAGTTTTGGGGCCGGGCAGATTGGTGGAATGTACCGGATTAACGCTATAGATCCTGTAGTTCACAAAGCTTTACATGCAGCATTGGGCGCAGCCTCAGGTGCGACAACAGCAGCTATTCTTGGAGGAGATGTCCGCCTGGCAGCATTATCCGGTGCAACCGGAGCGTTTGTTGCTGAAACCGTAGCGGAAATGTTAAAGCCAGATGCAACCCAAGAAGCACAACAAGCAATTGGCAAGAAAATGACCAAGCAAGAGTTCAAGGATGAATTCATGGCCAAGGCACAACGTTCAACTCACTGGGCTAACTTTGCTGCAGCAGTAGGCGCTTTTGGTATTGGACTTGATGCTGGGGTGGCCTATGGAGCTGCCTATAATGCGACGGCACATAATAGCAGCCAATGTCTGGCTATTTTATGTGAAGCAGCAGCAACTAACTATGAAATTTACCAAGCTATCTATGCAGTGGCAGCAGCGTGTGGGTTAAAGGGACTTTTAGATTCATTGCAGATCAGTAGTGAAGCCGATGGTTCTTACGGTTTTAATGGAACCAAGTACACAACATTGCAAGAAGTATTACTCGTTGTAAAAGCAATGCCATTACTGATGCAGCAGGTTATGACCGTGGAATTCATCACCAATTTAATGGAAATGGACCCAGATGCAGGAAAGCCAAAGACGCTGGACACTCCAATGCATGAACCGAAGCCTGTGGTTTTGGATACGCCAGTTGCTGACCCACGGCCAGTGCTTCCAGGGTATGAAGCAGACCCAGCCGCTGGAAAAAGTGTTGTTGAAGGGTTTGCAGCATATGACGGTCCCTCCGTAACGGTATTCGATGCTGATAGAGTGGATGGAGAAGCGCGTTTAGAAATACGTCACAAACCAGGCACTGATCGTAGGGATTATGAGAGAAAGCTGACAGCACTTCAGGATTTAGCAGCAAGGGGCAAGTTGGTTAAAACAGATGGGGCTGTTCGAGACCCAGCCGTAACTCGCGATCATCGAGCTGGAATTATCGAACAAGCAAAGCGCCAATGGCCTGATCAACCAGAAAGAGTTATGGCAGTAAAAGAGCGTATGATGGATTTGCAAGCAGATCATATGCATGAACTACAATTGGGAGGCCTGGATCATGCTTCAGGTTTATCGCTGATTGATGGTAGTATTAATGCATCTTTTGGTAAGCAAATTCAGTTGCAACTTGAAAAAGTTCCTGTGGGTACTAAAATTACCGAGGTTGTAGAAAAGGTGGATGAGTGATGAATTGGTTAGATAAAGTTATAAAGTTAAAAAATCTTTTTGATAAGTCTCCAATAGATGTTGATGTTTTTTTTAGACAAAGCAAGTGGTTGCCTGGAGAAATTAATGAAATTAAAAAACAATATCCTTTTTTATCAGATAGTTATATTGATTTTATTGAAATATATGATGAAACGAGTATAGGAGGTTTAAGATTGCGGGGATCAAAGGGATATAAAATCTCCTTACAAAAACAAATTTATAATTATAAAGAAATTTTAAAAGATGAATACTTTCCGTTTGGCGATGATTTTGGGGGGAATATATACTTATTTGATAAAAAGGGAGAGGTATTGTTCTGGGATAAGAATGATTATGATTTTGAAAATCCTGAAGTTTTGGCCTCTTCTTTTAATGAATTCATGGATAAATTCTTATTAGGTAATAGTAACGGAACATTTGGATGGATAAGCAGTGATAAACTTCGAGAAACTCTTCAATACCAAGGTTGGGTGTAGTGGCCTTCATACTTCCAGAGAGAGAAAGAAAATATTATGAATTTTGGCAAAAAAATTCAGTTGCAACTCTCAAAAGTCCCTGTAGGTACTAAAATTACCGAGGTTGTGGAAAAGGTAAGTGAATAATGAATTGGCTAGAAAAAGTTAAGGAACTTAAAAAGCAAAGAACTAATAATATATTTATTGACGCTCGTTTTAGAGAGAATTTATGGGAAGCTGATGAAATAGCAGAATTAAAGCAGCAATTTCCCTTTCTCCCTGAAATGTATACTAAATTTATTGAAGAATTCGATAGCTGTGGAATAGCTTTTGCTGTGTTTTTTGGTTCACGTAAATCTAAAATTATTTCCGTGCAAAAACAAATAGAAGAACATAAAGAGCTACTCAAAAATGACTATTTCCCATTTGGTAAATATCCAGACGGCAGTATTTTTTGCTTAACCAAAAGGGCGAGGTTTTATGGTGGGATAAGTACGATTATGACTTTGAAAAACCCAAACTTATTGCCAATTCCTTTGATGAGTTTATGGACCAATGCTTATTAGGAAAAAGATATGGGGAGTTTTCGTTTATAGAAACAAGTACCTTTTATAAAACACTTCAAGAACAAGGTTGGGTGTAGTGATTGATGATCAAGCGAAGGGAATTAGTTTAGTGAAAGCTGTCTTTGGGTGTTGATAAAGATGATCAGCATCATTCAACATCATCAACCCAGAAAAGATTAAGTGCAGGTTTTGCGCTGATATCTAAGTTAGCGGTGGGTCTAGCTGTTGGTGTAAGCACCGGAGGATTTGGATTAACCGGTATTCAAGCAGCGATGGTAAATGCCGAGTTTGGGACGTTGTGTGGGAATGCAGCCGTCAGCCTCGTTGAAAACGGAGGATATCCAGTCTGCATTGACAAAAATAAGTGAATCTGGATTTTTTAAGCTTTCCTGGAAGGATTCGTAAAACTGTTTATCTTTAGAATTGCCCTGATCGAGTTGAGTATACCCTTGATCGCCAATATATTCGTTATTTTGTTTCGTTATTTCGCAACCAAAAAGAATAAAGGCACCCAGCATAGTAAAGAGATTACCCATTTTGCCTTAATATATTTAAGCTTTTTCATGCATATCCTTTATTACCCTCTCTTAGCGTGAGGCTAGCTCGATATGTTGTTAAAGAAAGTATCAAGGTATGCAAAATAAGGAGGATGATTAAGCACCGCGAGATATTTTTTATTGAAAAGGATAAAGCTGTCTCTATCAGTTTTTGCTACCCCAAACGCTACCCCAACGAGAAATGAGAAAATTAGAAAATGCTGAAACTCTTGCTTGAAGTGGTGCCGGTTGCAAGATTCGAACTCGCGACCTACTGATTACAAATCAGTTGCTCTACCAACTGAGCTAAACCGGCATAAATACAAACATATCCAAAAATTCCTCCCTAGTCTATATTTTTTTAACAGGTATCTTTTGATTGAGGAATTTTTTTGGTATATTATATCTATGCTGGTTGTGGAGAAGTGTGTGAAGAGGGTATTTTGTTACTTTAATTTTTTTGTTTTGGGTTTTTTATACTCTTCAAGTTTGCATGCCAATAATTTTGCATACATGATTGTTGATGGCCAATCCGGGAAAGTTATGGCAAGCCACCGTGCCGATGAACTTCGCCCTCCGGCATCATTAACTAAAATAATGACCTTATATTTAATTTTTGAAGCCATTCAATCGGGTAAAATAAACCTTCAAACAAAATTTTCAGTTTCAAAGCGTGCCACGCAGCAAGAGCCATGCAATTTATGGTTGAAGATGGGCGCAACAATCAGCGTAAAAGATATTATTTACGCGTTGGTTACCAGGTCAGCGAATGATATGGCTGTGACTGCAGCCGAAGGAATTGCGGGAAGTGTTGAAAAATTTTCGGCTCTTATGAACCAAAAAGCAAAAAAATTGGGGATGACTCGTACAAAATTTTATAATCAAACAGGGCTGCCAGATAAAAGGCAGGTTACAACAGCCAAAGACATGATTACTTTATCGCGGGCCCTTCATAAAGACTTCCCAAGAGAATACGCCTATTTTAAAACAAAGACATTTTATTTTAATGGAAAACCTATTCGCAACCATAATAAAATGCTCAACTCATTTACGGGAATGGATGGAATCAAAACCGGGTTCACTTTTGCGTCGCGCTTTAATATTAGTGTATCTGCCCAGCGGATTGGTGCAGATGGTCAGCCTGTTCGTGTCTTTGCGGTGGTTCTCGGGGGGCAAACGTCAGTTTCTCGTGATAAGAAAGCGGCAGAGCTTATGGAGAAAGCATTTAAGAAACTGCACGCAACCCCTAGAATGCAAGAAGTTGTTGCCACTAAAGATGATATTGACGAAATTGTTGCCCAAGAAACTGTTATCACAGAAAATGACATTGATGAAATTGTTGATAAAATAGATGCCGCCCAACAAATTCAAGTCCTACCAGAGCCTACTGTTAAACTTAAAAGTCAGCAAAAGATAAAAAAAGCAGCTGCTAAATTTTCTAATTCTAAATCGGTGTCTAAATCTGTACCTAAGGTGACAGATGTAACCCCAGTGGCTGTTAGCCTAAAGGATCCTATTGATGATATTTTAAATGGGCAATCAATAAGTGTAGATATTAATCGCGATTTGCCCGCTGGGTGGGTAAAACCCAAGTCCCAATTTAAGGAATCTTAAGCAATTAAATAAATATTAATACTTTTGACGTAGTATATAGATAACGAAAATAGATTCGAGGTCTGTATGAAAACATTAATGGGTAGTTTTGTGGTGCTATTGTCGGTATCAGCGCCATCGTTGTGGGCAGATTACGGTATTACCAGTGGTTTTTTAGAGGCATTAATGTTAAAAGACCAGCCTCATACTGAGCAACCACCTTTAGTTGATGAAAAAAATATTTTTGAACATGCAGAGGTTGCACCAGTTTTAAAATCTCACGCTGAGGTATTAGAGGGAGAGCAGGGCGATTTAGCTGGGGTTATGAGTAATGCTGCCAGTAAAGGTCTAGAGAGTGCAAATATTCCTAGCTCAGATGCACGTGTTGAGCTTCAAAAAGCAGAAACAGAAGAAGATTTAGCAAAATACGGACCTGTTTCAGGGCGTGGGCCTAATGAAGACGAATCATTAAATAAAGCTGATCTTGACTTAAAGTTACGCAATCCGAATCCATCTGCTGCTAAGATTGTACGTAGAGCTGAACCTGCTAGCGGATTGTAACTTAAGGAACTCTTCCGAATATCAAGGAAGCATTTGTCCCGCCAAATCCGAAAGAATTTGACATAACATAATTTAGCTTCATTTCTTGGGCCTTGTGTGGCACAAAATTAAGGTCGCAACCCTCAGATGGTTCATCAAGATTCAATGTGGGTGGTACAATCCCATGTTGCATTGCAAAAATGGAAAAAATTGATTCTACAGCGCCTGCTGCACCTAAAAGATGGCCGATAGCAGATTTTGTTGATGAAACTGCGAGTTTATATGAATGGTCTCCAAACAAGCGCTTCATAGCTTTCACCTCTATAAGGTCACCTGGAGGTGTTGAGGTGCCGTGAGCATTAATATAACCAATGTCTTCCAATGAAAGCCCTGAATTTTTTAACGCAGCACGCATGGCACGGAAAGCGCCGCCACCATCTTCAGCAGGTGATGTTATATGATGAGCATCACCTGACATGCCGTATCCAAGAACTTCTGCATAAATTTTAGCGCCACGCTTTTTTGCATGTTCGTATTCTTCCAAAACAACAACACCAGAACCTTCGCCCATAACAAATCCATCACGGTTTTTGTCCCATGGGCGAGAAGCTTTTGTTGGGTTATCATTAAATGCTGTTGAAAGAGCGCGAGATGCGGCAAATCCAGCCATGCCTGCACGACAAACAGCTGCTTCCGCACCCCCTGCAACCATAACATCAGCATCATCAAGCATAATCATGCGTGCTGCGTCACCGATAGAGTGTGCTCCTGTTGCACAGGCTGTGACAACGGCGTGATTTGGCCCTTGAAATCCATGACGAATGGAAACTTGGCCAGAAGCTAAGTTAATTAGACTTGCTGGAATAAAGAAAGGACTAACGCGACGGGCGCCTTGCTGAAGCAGGGTCACAGAAGTGTCATAAATCCATGGAAGACCACCGATTCCTGAGCCAATGGTTACGCCTGTGCGTTCCCTTGATTCACTATCGGTAGGTTGCCATCCAGAATCTTTAACCGCTTCATCTGCCGCTGCTATAGCGTACAAAATAAACCGGTCAATTTTTCTTTGTTCTTTAGGCTCCAGATAGTCCGAAGCATTAAAAAGTCCAGGTTGTGATGGTGTATCACTAGGTTGTAAGGGGACTGATCCAGCAATTTTTGCTGAAAGGTCAGATACATCAAACGCATCAATCGAACTAATACCAGATTGGCTAGCGATTAACTTTTCCCATGTTAATTTAGCACCATTAGCTAATGGCGTAACGGCGCCAACACCAGTAACAACGACTCTTCTCATCGTAGTTAATTAATTTTATCCTGGAGATAAACAATAGCAGCACCAACTGTTGTTAGTTTTTGTGCAGCATCATCAGGGATTTCGCATTTAAATTCTTCTTCGAACTTCATTACAAGTTCAACTTGATCAAGACTATCTGCGCCGAGATCGTCAACAAAATTTGCTCCATCAATAACCTTAGATGCGTCTACACCAAGATGCTCGACTACAATTTGCTTTACGCGTGCGGTAATATCAGACATGAAACCTTCACTGAGTTAATATGTTAATTGTGGTTAAGATTTAGCCGTGTTTTTGAGAAAATACAAGAACAAATCGGAGGACGTGTGTATAAATGAATATTTAAGATGCGAAATACCTTTTTAAAATTCACAGAAACCACTTATCTAAACGTTAAACCTGAAATGGAAAATGTCCCCATCTCGTACCAGATAGTCACGTCCTTCTTGGCGAAGTTTCCCTAAATTTTTTGCACCTTGTTCTCCTTGGCAAGAAATATAGTCTTCATAAGCAATGGTTTCAGCGCAAATGAATCCACGCTCGAAATCAGTGTGAATAGCACCAGCTGCCTGTGGAGCCTTTGAGCCTTTGTATACAGTCCATGCCCTGGCTTCTTTTGGACCTATGGTAAAAAAAGTTAATAAATCTAATAGGCCATATCCTGCTCTAATAACCTGGCGTAAACCTGTTTCTTTTAAACCTAGGGATTCCAAAAATTCTTGTTGGTCTGAAGGGTCATTAAGGCTGGAAACTTCTGCTTCAATTGCTGCAGAAATAATCACAGCAGAATCTCCTTTGCTTTTAGCATAAGCGATAACTTTTTCGGTGAATACGTTACCGGTTGCCGCTTCTGCTTCAGATACATTACATATATACAAGATGGGTTTAGAGGTTAGTAATTGCAGTTGCTCAAAGATGCTTTTTTCATCTTCGGTGATTTTAGCTGCTTTTGCAGGTTTGCCTTCTTGTAAAAAAGGTAAAACTTTTTGGACAACTTCGAGAATTTCTTTAGCTTCTTTATCGTTTCCCCGGACACGTTTTTCTAAGTTGGAAATACGTTTTTCTAAAGATTCAAGATCAGCCAATAAAAGCTCGGTTTCGATAGTGGTTAAGTCACGGATAGGATCAACTGATCCATCTACATGGGTAATGTCGTCATCCTCAAAGCAACGCAACACATGTAATATGGCGTCAACGCTTCTGATATGCCCTAAGAATTGATTGCCCAGGCCTTCACCTTTGCTGGCTCCCCGTACAAGGCCTGCGATGTCAACAAACTCAAGCTGAGTCGGGATAATTTTTTGTGAGCTGGCAAGCTTTGCTAAAATTTCTAAGCGATCATCAGGAACGCCGACACGACCAACGTTCGGTTCTATAGTGCAAAATGGATAGTTTGCAGCCTGCGCGGCAGCAGTTGCGGTTAACGCATTAAACAATGTTGATTTGCCAACATTCGGCAGACCAACGATTCCACAATTAAATCCCATAGTATTCTCAAGTCTATTTTTGTTAATCAATGTGACTAATTTTATAAAAAACAGCAAGACTTTGTCGTTATGCCTCAAAAACTGATGGGGTTCAAAACGAAACATCCTTTGTCGTTTACCCTATCTTCAACAAAGAATGATTTTATATCTTGCCTATTTTATTATAGCTAAAGCCGCTTATGATGTGCTTTCCTATGGAGTATCAATGGCTTTATGAATATCGAGGGAGATCACTTTAATAAGATCTTCGTTACTAAATTCGGTTAATGATGTCTCAGCGCCAGATCCTAAAATATCGGACGCTAATTCTTTTTTGGAATGAATCATATCATTAATTTTTTCTTCTAGGGTGCCTTGGCAAATAAATTTATGAACGAGGACGTTTTTCTTTTGCCCGATTCGGTATGCTCGGTCAGTGGCTTGATTTTCAACTGCCGGATTCCACCATCGATCAAAGTGAATAACATGTGATGCACGCGTAAGGGTAAGCCCTGTTCCTCCTGTTTTTAAGGATAAAATAAAGAAAGGCGGGCCATCTTCTTTTTGAAAATCGTCAACCAAAGATTGACGCTGTTTTACAGGAATTTGACCGTGCAACATAAGACCAGAACGTTCAAAAATCGTTGCAACAAAATCATGTAAATGTGGAATGATTTCTCTGTATTGGGTAAAAATTAAAACCTTTTCTTGTTTTTCGGCAATGATTTCGCATAACGAGCGCAATTGAATAAATTTACCGCTGTGCTTTTCATGATAGTCACCGTGGTCTAGCCATTGGGACGGGTGGTTGCAAATCTGCTTGAGTCGCATAAGATACGATAAAATTAAACCCCGACGAGCCATAGGTTCAATTTCGTCATCATGCAAGCGTTTTTGTAATTCTACAACTGATTTTTGGTAAAGACTTATTTGTTGTTGGCTTAAAAAACATAAACTATCGCATTCGGTTTTATCGGGTAGATCTTGAATGATTGAGCGGTCACTTTTAAGGCGCCGTAAAATATAGGGGCTGACAAGTTTGCGTACTACCCCGTAAAAGGCACGTTCACTTTCCTGTGCATCATTAGTTTTTTTTTCATAATTAGAAAAGTCTTTGCTTGTGCCTAAAAGTCCAGGGGCACAGAAATCAAACAATGACCAAAGATCAAGCAATCGATTTTCAACTGGAGTTCCAGTTAATAAAAAGCGAATTTTACCTTTTAATGATTTTATGGCGAGTGTTTGTTTAGTGGTTGGATTTTTAATGCTTTGGGCCTCATCTAAAATAATGGTATGCCAATCATGGCCTTTCAGCCAGGGCACCCGATATACATTTCCATAGGTAGTCATTACTACATCAATATTTTTTAAATCAGGTGGGTACTTGGCTTTTAATGTATCTTCATCTGCCGATGTAGCATGAGCTATATATATTTTTAAATGAGGTGCGAAGGTTTGAATTTCCCGTTGCCAGTTTCCTAAAAGAGAGGCAGGAACAACTAACAGATGAGGTTCTGTAATTTTTTTTTGATGCTTAATTAATAATAAAAGCGCAATAATTTGGATAGTCTTGCCAAGCCCCATATCATCAGCTAAACATCCCCCCAGTCCCAATTGATAAAGCAACCATAGCCAGTGTACTCCTCTTATTTGGTAGGGGCGTAAGGTCGCATGAAGGTGCTTTGTTAATATCTTTGCTGACGTTTTATTTTGAATTTGATCAGGATGACGCAAGTTTTCTAGCGTTTCTTTTAGCCAGATGCCTTCTTCTATTTTCGACCACTGAATAACATCTTCAACCATTGGTTGTAGGGCAGAGTTTTTAGAGACACCTGCTAAAAAGCGCAAGCCTTCGGCAAAGGTTAATCCATTTTGATTGACCTGCTTTTCCACATTCTTCCAGTGTGATAACACTCCTGAAAGTTTTTCAGAGTCAACTTCAATCCACATCCCCCTAATGGGTATTAAAGATTCTTGAGATGTGAGAATGAGTTGAATTTCTTCAGGTGTGAGTTGTTCTCCAGCGGGCAGGGTATACGCGATCTTAAAATCAAGAAGGGCATCCATACCTACTAGCGAGGTGGCTTTATTGCCAACTGCAATTGTAATCTTGGGACGTGGAGGGTGGTGAGGCTTCCACCAATTAGGCACCCGAACAATTAGCCCTGCTTCTTCCAATTGAGCAATAGAAGTTAAAAATGGATACGCTTCTTTAGCTGTCCAACACTGAGGATTAAAAATTTGCCCAGAATTAACATATTCGCTAACCCAAGGTATTGTCTTGCTAGCCTTTTGAACAGGCTTTAAAAGGCTGAGTAATTGCGCTTTATTTTGGTGATTCGTATGTTCCTTTAAAGCTTGTCCTAAAGGAATATGTTGAATAGTTGATTTAGTTCTTGAAGTGCCAGGTGTGTAAGTTGCCATAAAGGCAAACGGGTGCGTTGGATTATTTTTGTTTTCAGTGAGATGAAAGCATACTCGCCCAACTTTTTGCCAATCGGCACTATAATGCCTTAAATAATCAAGCAATTTATTATGAAATGGTCTTAGCTCATAAGCGAGCTCAGTGTTCATTTTATTCCAAAGTGATTGATACACATCATCGTTTAGATACTCGCCCCCTAGCATAGGTGGTGCCGAATTAGCAAAATCATCTTCATTTGGAGTGTAAGGAATGGGAAGAAAATTAGTTGCGTTGTTTGTTATTTTTTCCCGGGCAGTGTCAATGAATTGTTGCCCCAAACGATGCCAATACAACAATGTGGGTGATAAGGTATGTGGGTCTGGCTTTAATGCGGTTAATCGTAGTAATGCAAGTGCTGGTTCAATAGTGAACCAATCTCGCAGTGTTCGTTCTGATATGTTTGTAAGATCTGCCGGTGTGTGGGGGTCTATGTACAAGTGACCGTCGGGAGAAAGGGCAATAATTAGGGGCATGATTTGCGATGTCTTATTTTGCAGCTTTGTTTTTTAACGATTTTACCAGTTATTTTCGTATAGCAGACTTTAGGTATTCCTCAAATCCAAATTGCTAGATAAATCCCAAAATACCCCTTGACCAAGGGTGATACTTTTAATAGTGTTCTTTCTATGAACACGAATTTCAAAATTCATTGAGTACCTTTCAAAAAACCAAAGATCAAGCTGAGCACAAGGTTATTTTAAACCTGTTGAGTGCCCTTGAAGACAATCCAGAGGTTTCTCAGCGAAGGCTTGCTGGCGATTTGGGTGTGGCTTTAGGGTTAATCAATGCATACCTAAAGCGTTGTGTGGTTAAGGGATGGATTCGAGCTCGAGAAGTTTCTCCTCAAAGAATTTCTTATTTTTTAACGCCCGAAGGGTTTAGTGAGAAAAGCCGGATGGTGGCTGATTACTTAAGCAGATCATTACATTTTTTCAGAGACGCTAAAAGCCAGTGCGATTTGGCATTTGCGCTTTGCATAAAAAATGGATGGAAAAATATAGCGCTTGTAGGTGCTGGAGATTTAAGAGATATAGCGGTGTTGGTGGCTCATGGAGTTGGTGTGTATGTAACATCGGTAGACATAGGAAATAATCTTAATGTAAACGCTTTTGATGCGGTGTTGATCACTGAAGTGATTAACCCACAGGCAAGCTATGATCTTTTAAAAAATGTTGTGCCGAAAGAACGATTGCTAGTATTAGACTTGCTTCATATATCTGAACATGATTTTGAATTGGGACAAAATTCATGAATTGGTTTGTTGTGTACACATTACCAGCCAAAGAAATTGTTGCAAGACAGCATCTTAAAGAGCAAGGCTATGAGGTTTATTTGCCAATGTTTAAAAAAACGCGGCGCCATGCACGACGAGTAGATGAAGTTCTGCAGCCTTTGTTTCCAAGGTATTTATTTGTTGGGCTGGATGTGAAGATTGATTCATGGCGAGCGGTTAATGGCACCCGTGGTGTAGCGTATTTGTTATTGAATGATGGGCATCCGTTGGGAATACCTACATCTATTATTGAAGGGTTGCAGGCCGAAGAAGATGAGCAGGGGCTTGTGCCGATTACGTGCGTAGAAACTTTTGTAAAAGGGGAAAAACTACGCATTGTGGATGGTACTTTTAAAGATCAGATTGCTGTCTTTGAAGCAATGGATGATAAAAAGCGCGTGCAATTATTGTTGAGTTTTTTGGGCAGAGATACAAAAATATCTATCCCAGCATATGCGGTTGAAGCAGCTTAACGGTTGTTTGAAAAACAAGTAAATCTTTAAGTCTTGGGGAGATTTTCACCCGGACTGCGGCAGCTATAGAAAGCTAAAAATTAAAAAATGTCATCTCCTTCTATTTATTCTGCAATTCAAAAGCTTAGAAGCCTTTTAACAAAAGAGGAAAAGCTAAAGTGGGTTGGTATTGCGGTATTTGCATTAAGCACATCCCTGTTAGAGGTTGTGACCGCATCGGTTATTGTAGTTTTTGCGCAAGTATTAAATCAGCCTGAGTTCGGCCAAAAGTACCTAGGTATGATCGGATTTTCAAATAATCTTTCTCCAGGGCGGATTGTTTTTTATATTGCGATTATTGTTGGGGTTATCTACTTGATAAAAAATCTGGTTGCTGCTGCAGAAGTTTTTTTTCAAAATTTTACAATTCAGAAGATGAACTATCATTTTAAAAAGAAATTGCTTCATCGGTATGCTGAAGCTGACTATGGATTTTACCTGACGCGCAACTCAGCTTTGGGTGTTGCTGTTGTGGGGGGAGATGCAGAACAGATGTTCTCTAATGGAATGATTCCTATTGCCAGTATTTTGTCAGAAAGTATTATTTTTATTTGCCTTATCGGGATGGTGGTTTTTATGAATCCATCATTGGCGATAACTATTTTTGGGGTTGGTGCAGTTTTAGGAGTTTTTGTTGTAAAAGTTATGTTTCCGCAGTTTTATCGTTGGGGACAAAGGATGCAGGAAGCTGCTCTTAATAGCGGTCAAAACTTGCTGCAATTTTTCCATGGTTTTAAAGAAATTGTACTTTTAGGTAAACGAGAAGCTTTTGTGAATGCTTTTCAATATCATTCTCGTAAAAAATCACGTATTCAAGCGGTTCAAACGGCAACGAATGCTTTACCTCGAATGGTAATTGAAGTTTTATTTGTAGGATTGTTTGTTACAACAATCGCTGTTTTATGCTTGGAGCATGAAAGCCCTGTGCAGATGATGGGTGTTTTGGGTGGATATCTTTATCTTGGTTTTCGAGTAATGCCAGGATTAAATCGCGTTATTAATCAGCTGAATGTTTTTAAGGCAGCTATTCCCTCTATTGAGCGAGTTTATAAGGAATACAATACGGTAGCTTTAAAAGAAAATTATGTTGATGTGCCACATTTTGTGTTTGAGCAATCGATTGAGCTGAAAAATGTTTGTTTTTGCTATCCTAATGTTGAGAGTGACGCTCTTAAGGGTATTTCATTTGAAATTAAAAAAGGCGAGTGTGTTGGGATTGTGGGCGAAACGGGGTCAGGAAAATCAACTTTGATTGATGTCATCTTGGGACTTTTACGGCCATATAAGGGATCGGTATTGATCGATAGTCAATATACTGTTAGCTCATATCAATGGCATCTGAAAATTGGATATGTTCCACAGAGCGTGTATTTGACAGATGACACGATTGAAGCAAACATTGCTTTTGGTGAAAAAGAAATTGATGAGAATAGGCTTAATGCAGCAATTGATGCGGCGCAGTTGCGGAAATTCATTAGCCAATTACCGGAGGGAGTTAAAACCTTTGTGGGTGAGCGCGGTATTCGTTTGTCGGGAGGGGAGCGTCAACGCATTTCAATTGCTAGGGCGCTTTATCGTAACCCGGAGGTTTTGATTTTTGATGAAGCCACATCTGCCCTTGATAATGAAACAGAAGCAAGGCTCATGAAAACAATTAATGCGGTGAGTCAAAACCGTACAGTTATTATGATTGCTCATCGCCTTACAACGCTAAAAGATTGTGATCGCATAGTGGAGATGAATGGTGGGCAAGTTAGACAAATTATAAGCAATGAAAATCTTATTAACAACATGGTAAAAAATAATGCTTAAAAATTTTTTAATAAAAAAACCAGACCTAAACAATAAAACAATTTTAGTTACGGGAGGCACTGGGTCGTTTGGCAATCAGTTTGTGCAAACAATCATTGATAACTATTCCCCAAAAAAATTGATTATTTTTTCAAGAGATGAGTTAAAGCAATATGAAATGGCGCAAAAATTTCCTGATACTAAATATGAATGTATGCGTTATTTTATTGGTGATGTGCGTGATTATAGTCGTTTGGAAATGGCTTTGAGAGGCGTTGATATCGTAATTCATGCTGCCGCTTTAAAACATGTGACAATTGCCGAATATAACCCATATGAATGTATTCACACGAACGTTATAGGTGCCGAAAATATTGTAAGGGCTTCTCTGCGAAATGGTGTTAGCCATGTGTTAGCGCTTTCTACTGACAAGGCGGTTAGTCCGATTAACCTATATGGTGCTAGCAAGCTTGCAGCAGAAAAAATCTTTATCGCAGCTAATAATATACGAGGAGCGGATCCAACTATATTTTCGGTTGTTCGTTATGGGAACGTGGTTGGGTCTCGCGGAAGCGTGGTTCCATTTTTCAAAAAGTTACTAAATGAAGGTGCAGCATCACTGCCGATAACTGATAACGAAATGACGCGTTTTTGGATTACATTGCAGCAGGGTGTGGATTTTGTTTTGTCGAATTTGGCGCTAATGCAAGGTGGGGAAATTTTTATTCCAAAAATTCCAAGCATGAAAATTACTGACCTGGCAGAAGCTATCCAGCCAGGTATTGAAACTCATGAAATTGGCATTCGTCCTGGGGAAAAGCTTCATGAATGCATGATTACTTCAGACGAGGCTTTGCAAACAGTTGAGATGGATGATCGCTATACCATTCTTCCGTCATTTACAGATTTAAGCTCTTGGAAATGCGGTGTTCAAACCGCTTCAGTTGGTAAAAGAATGGTCTATTCAAGTGAAACCAATACGGAATGGCTTACCACCAACCAACTTACAAAAATGATCAGTGTTTAATATGATTCCCTACGGCCGACATTCAGTTGATCAAAAGGATATTGATGCTGTTATTCAAGTGCTGCAAGGTGGCTGGTTGACATGTGGTCCGGTTGTTGAAAAATTTGAGCAAAAATTAGAAAAAATTGTGTCTGCAAAATATGCAGTTTCTTGCTCTAACGGAACTACAGCATTGCACCTTGCGATGTTGGCTTTGGGAATAAAAGCTGGAGATGTGGTATTGGTTCCGGCCATTACATTTTTAGCGTCTGCTAATGCTGCGCGTTATGTAGGAGCCGATGTTGTTTTTGTGGATATAGACCCAACCACGGGGCTTATGACGGCACAGACTTTAGAGGCTACAATTTTGCAATACCAAGATAAGCCTTTGAAGGCTGTGGTGAATGTTCATCTGGCAGGGCAATGCGAAAATTTGGAAGCAATTCATATGGTTGCTAAAAAACATAATTTGTTAATTATAGAAGATGCAGCTCATGCTATTGGCACCATTTACATGGATAAAAATGAAGAGCTATATCCTATAGGTTCCAATGCTTTTTGTGATGTTACAACATTTTCTTTTCACCCTGTAAAAACAATCGCGATGGGCGAAGGTGGTGCTGTTACCACAAACGATCCTGAGATTGCAAAAAAATTAAAGCTTTTGCGTAGCCATGGAATGATTCGCGATAACTCCGAATGGGAGGAAGTAGAATCTGGTCCATGGTATTATGAGATGCATGAGCTAGGGTTTAATTATCGCATTAGTGACCTCAATTGTGCGCTTGGTCTTAGTCAGTTAGAAAAGCTGAATGGATTTAAAGCTGAGCGTTCAAAGATTGTAGCGTTTTATGATAATGCCTTTTCTGGTGCTCGTCATATCACTCCCGTAAAAAAATTAAAGTGTTCGGATACGGCTTGGCATCTATATTTGGCGCTTATTGATTATGATGATCTAGGTAAATCCCGAGCTCAAGTCATGACAGATCTAAAAGAAAAAGGGGTTGGCACTCAAGTGCATTATATACCTTTGCATAAGCAGCCATATTACAAGAAACTTTATGGTGAGATGACATTGCCTGGAGCTGAGGACTATTATTCCAAGTGTTTGAGTTTGCCCTTATATGTAGGATTAAATCAAGAATCGCAACGTAGTGTGGTTAGTAATCTAATTTTAAATGCTTAGTAAAATTGCAATAGGTACCGCAAACTTCACGCAAAATTATGGAATTTTGTCGTCTGGTAGTGTCGCTGATGCCGAGTCAATTTTAAAGTTAGCAACTGACCACGGCATTGATACTTTTGATACAGCATTTGCCTACGGAAATTTTCTTAGTCTTATTAATGACAGGTCCAATTTAAAAATAATTACAAAATTTAGTGTTTTAGATAATTACGATACTATATTTGGGAAAATGAAATACGCAAAAGAATATTATGATTTTGATGGATATTATGGGTTGCTCATTCATGATCCACAAAATTTAGAGAAAATTGATAAGGCTGAGTTGCTTGGTTTATTTGATAAATTGCACAAGAATGGTTTGGTCAAAAAAATCGGCATATCTGTGTATGATATGAATGATCTTGAAAACTTTAGAAATATAATCGATCCAGGCCTTATCCAAATACCTTTGAATCCCTTAAATCAGACATTCGTTAATGACAAATTTATTGACTATGTTGGGCAAAAGGGAATTGAGGTGCACGCTCGGTCCTTATTTCTTCAAGGGGTGTTGTTAGCAGATAAATTACCTAAATCTTTGAATGACTTAACGCCGATATGGAATGTATATATGGAAGCAACTAAATCTTTCAAATCAAGATTGGAAGCTTTATTATCTTGGGCATTTACTTATCAATGGGTTAGCAAGTGGATTCTTGGAGTTTTTTGCGAGCAAGATCTCATAGAAATAATTGAAAGCAAAACCCAAGAAATATCCCAGTCATTTTCTTCCTTAAAAGAGATGGCACATCCTATGACTGATCCTAGAAACTGGAAAATAGCATGAAAAAAATTGCAATTATTCAAGCAAGAATGGGAGCTTCTAGATTTCCTGGAAAGGTACTAGAGCTACTTAATAATAAACCTGTAATAAAGTGGGTAGTGGATGCAGCGCTGTTTATTCCTACAATAGATAAAGTAGTTATAGCCACCTCTGATGCAGGTATAGATCAACCTATAGTAGACTGGTGTCATGAAAATCAAGTCTCTGTGTTTAGAGGCGATGAAAAAGATGTATTGTCACGATTTTATGGTGCAGCAAAGGAACATAACGCTGAGATAGTAGTAAGAATAACTGCTGATTGTCCTTTGCTTGATCCAAATATTGCTGGGCAAGTGCTTTATTTTGTTTCAAGTGGAGAGGCGGATTACGCAACTAATGCTTTTCCTGCTACGTGGCCAGATGGACTAGATTGTGAGGCATTTACCTTTGCTGCCTTAGAAGAAGCTCATCAAAATGCAATCCGTCAAAGTGATCGAGAGCATGTGACCCCTTATATTCGTAATAATCAATACAAGTTTAAGATTGCAAACGTTCCAGCAGCAATACCAGGATTACAAAAACATCGGTGGACTATTGATACTAAAGAAGATTTGGAATTTGTTGAGAAGCTGGTAAAACAAACAAAACCTTACGCAACAACTTATGATTATTTAGAAGCGTTAAAGAACAATCCACAGCTTATACAGCCAGCGTCCAAGAGAAACGAAGGCTTTGATGCATCGTTGCAAAATGAAACGATGGAATGTGCTAATTTTCAAAATTCTAAAGTCCTTCTGGAAAGGGCATTAAAAGCGATTCCATTAGGCTCGCAGACTTTTAGTAAATCTTATATTCAGTATCCAGAAAATACGTCTCCTATGTTTTTGACGCATGGACAAGGATCACGTGTGTGGGATGTTGATGGTAATGAATATATTGATTTGGTGAGTGGGTTAATGCCAAATGTACTTGGATATAATGATGTGGATATAAATCATGCAATTCAAGTGCAGTTACAAAAAGGCATATCATTCAGCCTTTCAACAGATTTAGAAATACAACTAGCTGAAAAATTATGTGAGATTATACCTAGTGCTGAAAAAGTACGATTTGCTAAAAATGGCACTGATGTAACATCAGCGGCTATCAGACTGGCGAGAGCATATACCGGACGCGATAAAGTCATTCTTTGTGGTTATCATGGTTGGCAGGATTGGTCTATAGGCACAACCACTCGTAATAAAGGGGTGCCTAAAAGTGTATCTGAATTATCAGTTAGTGTGCCTTATAATGATTTGTCTCAATTGGAAGGCCTTTTAAAAACTGAAAATTTTGCAGCTATTATTATGGAGCCTTGCAATGCTGTAGACCCTGTTGAGGGGTACCTTCAAGGTGTAAAAGATTTATGTGAAAAACATGGATCGGTGTTTATTTTTGACGAAGTGGTGACAGGGTTTAGGTTTGCAAACGGCGGTGCGCAAGAATATTTTGGCGTGACGCCCCATCTTTCATGCTTTGGTAAAGCCATGGGAAATGGCATGCCAATTTCAGCAATTGTTGGCCAGAATCATATCATGAAAGAAATGGAAGAAATTTTCTTCTCAGGTACTTTTGGGGGCGAAACGCTTTCTTTAGCTGCATCCGTTGCAACGATTGAAAAAATTCAAAAGAACGATGTGATTAATCACTTATGGTCTTTTGGACAAAATCTTGGCGATTCTGTAAAGCAATTGATTATCAAGTATGATTTAGAAAAAGCAATCAGCTTATGTGGCTATGCTCCCTGGAAGATTCTTCAGTTTTTAGACAACACCAGTGCTACCGCTTTTGAAATTAAGACTTTATTTATTCAAGAAATGATCAAACGCGGAATTTTGATTAATAGTTCATTTAACATTAATTTTGCACATAGTGACTTGGAGAAATTTAAAATATTAAAAGCAATAGAAGAAGTTTTTAATATTCTGGCAGATTGCTTGATAAATGAAAAAGTTGGGAAACACTTGAGAAGTCCAGCTATAAAACCGTTGTTTAAAGTGAGGTAAAAATGAGTCTTAATCAAAAAAAAATATTCTTAAAATCTGAAGGAAATAGCTGGTTTGATAGGAATAATCAATATATTAAAACTGATTCAATAGATGTGGCTATCATAAAGAAATACACTGAAGGCTCTGGAAAAAAAATCCTTGAAATAGGTTGTTCAAATGGTAGCAAATTAAGTATTTTTAAGGGCGATAATGAAGGTTTTGGGGTTGATCCTTCCGAAAAAGCCATACAAGAAGGCAATATAGCGTACCCAGATCTGGAGCTGGTGCTGGGTACTTGCGATGACTTGGATTTTCAAGATAATTTTTTTGATGTGGTTGTCTTCGGGTTTTGTTTGTACTTGGTTGATCGCGACTTACTTTTTAGGACGTTATCAGAAGCTGATAGAGTTTTGAAAGATAAAGGGTTTTTGATCATCACCGACTTTGACACGCCTTTAAATATAAAGAAAAAATATCATCATTTTGATGGTGTTTATTCCTACAAGCAGCAGTACGAAAATTTATTTTTATCCAATCCCATTTATACGCTCGCAGAGAAGAAATCATTTAGCCATCATGGAGTTGATTTTCATCCAGACTTAGACGAAAGAGTTTCCACTGTTGTTCTTTACAAAGACATAAATTCTGCCTATGTCGATTTCTAAGAAACTAGCTATTTTTCGATTTGAAGCCTCCCCAACAATAGGTGCGGGACATGCAATACGATCATGCGTGCTTGCTGATGCACTGATTGAAAGAGATTGGGCTTGTAAGGTGGCAACCTCTTTAACTACATATGATTTTGTTCCTAAATTGGATAGATTTGAGAGATTAGATCCAGATGGGTTCTACCAAAATCCTTTGTTATGCGATTTGTTGGTTGTTGATAATTATGAATTAGATCAAATTTACGAAAAACATTTCCGACGATATGCTAAAAAAATACTGGTTATTGATGATTTTGCGAAAAAAAAGCATGATTGCGATATTCTATTAAATCAGAATTTTGGATTTATAGAATCTAACTATACACATCTTGTTGAGCAAAATTGTAGGCTCATGCTTGGCATTGAATACTGCCTAGTTGACAAATCTTTCTATATGATTTCAAAGCGAGTCAAAAACATTAAAAAAATTTTATTTTATATGGGGGGAGCTGGTAATATAAATCTTGTTCGAGATGTGATAATTCAATGCTCAGAAAAGTATGAAACAGCGATCTCTGCAGGTTTTATAAATAAAACATCTGAACACCAAAGAAGCGTTGCAGATATGATGTTTCAAACTGATAAAATAAAAGACGCATATGCATGGTCTGATATTTGTGTTGGCTTTGCCGGCCAAGGGATGTTTGAAAGATACGTAATGGGGATTCCATCGCTTATTTTTTCCCAAAATGCTGCGCAACATGAGGTGTTAAATAAAATAAAATGCAAAAATATTATTTATTGCAGCGATATTAAAAATATTTCTTATGGCTTGCTTGAAGGTAATTTTTTAAAAATTTTAGAAAACTATAAATATACAAAGCAAATTGCTAATTTGGACTGGATAGATGAAATCTAAAATTACATCTTGTAACAAAATTTATCTACGCAAGGCCAATCAAAATGATGTAGATTTTTTGACAGAAATGAAGAATGATTTGGGGCTTCAAGAGTTGCTTATGTGCCATCAGAAAAATCATTCTCAACTTGAAATAAAAGAATGGATAGAAAAATATGAATCTTCTAAAGATTCTTTCTTGCTGGTTGTTTGTGAGAGCAATCAAAAAGCAGTTGGCTATTTCAGCGTGCAGCGTTTTTTAAGTCACCACAAAACAGCTTATTTTGGAATTGCTATTCATCCTGACTTTCAGGGTCTTGGGTATGGAAAGACTGCTTTATTTTCTTTCTTTGAATGGGCCAATAAAGAGCTTGGGTTAAGAAAAGTCCTTCTTGAAGTTGCTTCATCTAATCAAAGAGCCATCACTATCTATAAAAAAGCAGGATTTCGAGAGGTTGGAATTCTTATGAAGCATTTTTTCACCAACCATATTTATCAAGATGCAGTCCTTATGGAAAAGGATATCAGCTAAAGGAATGGCAAATTTAGAATTATATGATTAGATGTGCTATTATGCAACCGACATATCTTCCTTGGGTTGGTTATTTTTCTCTTATTCAAAGTGTAGATTATTTTATATTTTTAGATGATGTTCAATATTCAAAACAATCTTGGCAATCTAGGAATAAAATTCTAATTTCTGGTAGCCCTGAATGGCTCACAGTTCCAGTCATAAAACCAAATGGTTTGCAAACCCAAATTCGTCACGTCTTAGTGGATGATAGGCAAAAGTGGCGAGAAAAACATATAGAAAAATTAGCCGTGAATTATGGGGCGCATTCTTTTTTTCATAACATTTCATTTGTAAATGATATTTTATTAGATTGTTCAAAAAAAAATATTGCAAATATAAATATAAATATAATTACAGCGATATCTCAATACCTAAAAATTCAGACAAAATTCCTGCTTTCATCTAGTTTCGACATCAAGGCCAGCAGGTCTGAGAAACTTTATTTATTATCTAATGAAGTCAATGCTGATATTTATGTAAGCCCTATGGGATCAAAGGAATATTTAGCAGAAGACCATTTTGAAGAATTATATCCAATAAAATTAGAATTTTTTTCGCATACCCCCAAACAATATCCACAAGCGTCCAGTGCTAGCTTTATAGAGAAATTATCTATTTATGATTTGTTGGTAAATTGTGGTAAGAGTTCTTCAGATTTTATATAAAAATGCTAGGAAATAAAAAATGAAAAATACCTATAGTCTTGAAGTTAATCCAGAATTTAAATTCTTACAGATTAAGCCAACCCCCTCATCGCAGGAAATCAACAATTTCTACTCTCAAGAATTCTATTCGGGAGAGTACAAAAAATTCAACGATTCAAGTCTTGAAGTACAATTAGAAGATAGAGAATTCTATGAGGGCTCTTGGTCTGATATGCAGTTTCATATTCTTAATATAATGAAACGTGATCCTAAAGATTTGAAAATATTAGATATTGGTTGTGGCTGGGCTCAAGCGCTTTTATTTTTAAAAAAAAGTGGCTTTGATTGTTATGGTTTTGATCCTTCACCAGAAGCTGTACAGTATGGGTTGTCAAAAGGGTTATCCTTAAAGTGTTCAGGCTTAGAGAGCATGAATGTTTTTCAAGATGTAAAATTTGACGTTGTTATATTAAAAAACGTTCTTGAGCACCTTCCAAATCCTATAGAAACTTTAAAAGAAATTCATTCTTGTGTGTTGAAAAAAGGTGGATTGATTGTTATTGATGTGCCGAATGAATTTAATGCCTTTCAAATGGCAGGAAGAGATCTTCATAATCTTTCTGATTGGTGGGTTGCGCCGCCCGCGCACCTTAATTACTTCAACAATGATACTCTCATAAATACTCTTGAAGGCACTGGATATGAAATGTGTCTTACAGAATCTTCATTTCCTTTAGAGATGTTTTTGTTGTTTGGAGATTGTTATGTTGGTAATGGAGAGCTTGGCAAGCAATGTCATGCAAAAAGAGTTTTATTTGAAACGAATTTGAGAAAATTGGGGTATTCAGATAAGCTGCGTAGCTTTTATCAAGAACTTGCTAAATTAAATTTGGGCAGGCAGGTCAATGCGTACGCAATTTCAAAATAAATTTGTTTATAGTAAGAGTAAAAAATGAATGAGCATATAAATAATATACGGGAAAATGGCTATACACTAATTCCCAATCTTGTTTCTGATTCTGAGTGTGAACATTATAAGAAATTACTGGAGGTAGATTATTTAAAATTTCATCCGTTTTATTGTGGGGCAAGCATAAATAAAGGGGAATTATCTAATAAAAGTAGTGAAAAAGTTGTATTTAATTTGCATAACAAAGATCTTTCTTGGTTTAAGCTGTTTGGGCATTCTGACGTTCTTTCCGTTTTAGACGTGTTGCTCAAAGAAGGATCTTATAAAAATCAAGAGCCTTATTATTTATATAATATATCAGCGAGGTGCCCATTAAAGGGGCATGAAGGGCAACAACTACACTTGGATAGCAATCTTCCGGGGGTTAATTATTGTATTGTCATGAACGTCCTTTGGTTGCTTGATGATTTTACAGCAGAAAATGGGGCAACAAGGGTTGTCCCGGGAAGCCATAAATGGACGACCTATCCACTAGATGGTGAAATTCATAAAAAGGAAGTTTTAATTACTGGAAAAAAAGGTAGTGCAATTATTTTTAATGGCAACTTATGGCATGGAGGTGGTGTGAATACAACAAGCGATAGCCGTTGGGCAGTTGCTCTTGGTTATGCTCGTTGGTTTGTGAAACCATCTTTTGACTTTATGCAAAATACTCCTCGCGATTTTTATAACCAACTTAATGATAAACAGAAAGATTTGTTAGGTTTTAGAGTGATTGCTCCAAAAGATGAATTTACAAGATTGCGGCGACGATCTGAGAACTTCGAAGTGCCGTTTCCCTACGAATTACCTTGTGGTATCAATGCTTAAATTTATAAGGAATTGTTGAATGACTAAGCCCTACATTATTGCCGAACTTTCGGGCAACCATAATGGTGATATTAACCGTGCGTTTAAGCTTATTGAGGCTGCTAAAGAAGCGGGGGTAGATGCTGTAAAATTGCAAACCTATACAGCAGATACAATAACGATCGATTGCGATAATGAAGATTTTCTTATTAAAGGCGGCCTATGGGATGGCTGTAAGCTTTATGATTTATATAAAGAAGCGCATACACCCTGGGAATGGCATGAAGCTTTATTTGCCAAAGGAAAAGAACTCGATATTACTGTTTTTTCCTCACCATTTGATGAAACAGCGGTTGATTTGCTGAAGAGCCTAAATGCTCCTCTTTATAAAATTGCTTCTCCTGAATTGGTGCATCATCCACTGATAGCTTATATTGCGTCTTTAAATAAGCCAATGATCATGTCAACAGGCATGGCAACAGTAGAAGAAATTACCGAAGCTGTTGAAGTCGCTTTTACAAATGGGTGCGCAGATTTAACTTTATTACATTGTGTCAGTGAATATCCTGCTCCCGTAGAGCACTGCAATTTAGCAACGATGCTTGATTTAAAGCAAAAGTTTACTAAGTGCAAAATTGGTTTATCCGATCATACATTGGGTACAACGGTTGCGATTGCTGCTGTAGCGCTTGGTGCGACCGTTATTGAAAAACATATTACCTTAGATCGCTCTGAAGGCGGTGTGGATGCTGCATTTTCATTAGAACCTGGTGAATTAAAGCATCTTTGTGAGGCAACACGAGATGCTGCATTAGCGATAGGCCAAATTAATTATCAGCGTAGTGATTCGGAACGAAAAAATAGGGTTTATAGGCGAAGTATTTATGCTGTAAAAGATATCGCAGAAGGTGAGGTTTTTACAAAAAAGAATATTAAAATTATTCGGCCAGGGTATGGAATAGCACCAAAGTTTTATGAAAAGTTAATGGGGACCAAGTCGTCTGCTTCATATCATTTTGGCGATCCATTAAAGGTAATTTAGTGCAAATATGCGCAATTGAAATTTTATCAATCACTAGGCTTGATGAGCTAAAAACAAGCGATTTTCCTGATCTCCAGCAAAGATTAGAGAATTTAAAACTATTCTCGGATTATTACGCGGCATATGCTCGGGAGAGTTTCAACGACCATTCATTCATCGTGCATGATAATAAAAATATCCAGGCACTGGTGCTTGTATATGAATTTGAAAAAAGGCTAATGTCGCCATCAGACGGTGTGAATATAGATGTGCATTCTAGTATTCCAAAGCAAGTAGGTATGGTATATGGCATGATAATAAAATATTTAGAAAAAACTCTATTAGAGCATCGGTGTAAAGAGCTTCTCATAAAAGATACTTTTTGCAATGGGAAGTTGTCTCAGTTAGGGGAATTACTTTTTTCTAAACGTTATAAAGCTGATATATCGTTCGAAATGAGTATTAGTTATAAAAATTTTAATTTGGAAAATTTTTATAAAAATATTAGAAAAAGTTATAAGTCCCTTATAAATTGGGGAAAAAAAAACATCACTACCGTATGTATCAATAAAGATAACCCCTTAAAAGATAAATTTATAGATTTCAAAAATTTTCATATCAAAACATCCGGACGCCAAACAAGGTCTAACGAATCTTGGGAAATTCAATATCAAAAAATAGTGCAAGGATATGGTGAGCTTATTCTTGGATATTTTGAAGACAAACTTGTAGCAGGATCTCTCTTTTTAGATCATAACTCTGTGAGTGTTTATGCAACAGGGGTTTATGAGAGGTCATTAGATTATGGTTTGTCGCATTATCTTACATATCTTGGTGTTTGTCGCTCATATGAGAGAGGCATAACAACTAGCTTTTCTTTTGGTCAATTTGAAACGACGGTTCAAGATCAGAAATTGTATAATATTAAGTTTTTTAAAAAAGGTTTTTGCGAAGAATTTATTCCGACAATCTTATGGTCCAAACAATAAGCGAAAGAGAAAAAATGATTTCAGCCAAAATTGTTGAAGATTTCTATGAGAATGCCTATAAAGAGTTCGGATTTGGAGCACAGAGAAAATACCCAAATGAAGAATTTTGTAGATTCATGGGACGGAATTTTTTCCATAAATCTCCTGAAGAACGAAAAAGAATTAAAATTCTAGAAACAGGCTGCGGCTCTGGTGCTAATCTTTGGATGATTGCAAAGGAAGGGTTTGATGCCCATGGGATTGATTTGTCGTCGGAAGCTATTTTTCTGGCGGAAAAAATGCTTGAAAGCTATGGAGTTGCAGCTGAGCTATCGGCACAAAACATGTGTGATTTAAACTTTCAAAATAATAATTTTGACGCAGTGGTTGATGTTTTTTCTTCTTATTGTTTTTCAAAGAAGGAACATCTTTTGTATCTGCAAGAAATTAAAAGAATTCTAAAACCAGGCGGTTTGTTTTTTTCGTACTTTCCTGCAAAGCAATCAGACGCTTATTTATTTCCAAAAGATTCACGCTTTATAGACTCAGATACATTAGAGTCAATAACACGCGAAAATTCACCTTTTTGTGGACAAAATTATCCATTTCGCTTTATTCACTCGTGTGAATATGAACAGGGATTGAAGAATTTAGATTTTGACATTCAATATTCAGAAATGATTAGCAGGACTTACCATAAACGCCAAGAAGTTTTTAGTTTTGTTGTGATTGAGGCTAAAAAGGGATCCATTTGATATTGATGAAAAAATGTTATTTGACAGAGGTTGATAAGAATTATTCTGCTGATGAAGATTTGGTATTAGGGCTATGGTGCTTTAAGGATATTGCAGATGCTAGACGTGCTAAATGCATAGAAGCATATGAAGGTGAAGATCTGAATGCTTTACATAAGCAACTTTATGAGCTCGGTATTCATTTATTAATTGAAGATGCAGATTTGCTTGAAGGTGTAGAGAGAGAAATATTTTTACTTAAAAATCAGTGTGACTATTTTTATTTTGTTTTTTTTGGTTTTTATTTGTTTCGGCTCATAAAAAAAACTCTAAATATGTATCCCATGCAAGATGTAGCGTTTGAAAAAGTTAGTCGTCCAAAAAAAATAGCACATCATTCAAGCTATTTCCAACCCGCTTACTTTGGTTATCTAGCGATGCTGATAATAGAAGTGATATTGAAAGATGAACATATCAATTGGTTTGCCTCGGAAAGGGAATCGGGCAAGGCATTTAAGGAGAATGTCCCTAATATTCCTAAGCAAAAATTATCAACTAAATTTAAAAATAAATTAAATTATTTTTCAGGCATTAGCGGTATATATTTTATTCCTGGCTTATTGTTGAGTGTTATTTATATGTCTAGGAATTTTGCGCAACGAAGAAAACCAAATTACTTCACAAAACAACCGATTTTAACCTTAAATACGGAAATAATGCAATTTATTAAAATTTTTAGAGCTTTATTTTCTGAAAAAACAATATTCAAAAAAGATTACCAGCATAGTATTGATAAAATAAAAAAGCTTTACATCGGTAATTCAGGGTATTTAGTGTATGGAGATAATGTGCATGATAGGGTATACAAAAATTATTTTGCTGGAAAAAGTAACTTTTGTGTATACCAACATGGTGCATCCTATGGAATGATAAATTATTTGGTTTCCCATGAAATAGAATTCAACTGCCCTTCCTTTATTAGTTGGGGAAGGGAAGTGCATTCAAATGTGCCGCGTAAAAATATCATTAATAATTTGCCGAGCCCCCAGTTGTATAAGCTAAAAGATTTATATGCTTTTAATAATCAAAAAAAAATAATTTGGGTAACGTGTTCGATTGATAGATGCGGAGAAGGGCTAATTTTTCTGGCTGCATCTCAGCACATGGATTATGTGGAAAAAAAAGAAAAGCTGTTAGATTTTTTAGATAAAGAATTATTAAAAGATCTTATATACAAACCTTTTCCTACCAAGATTGATGCTGGACATTTTGCAGATGAGTTTTTAAATAAAATCCCAAAAAATCAACAAGTATTAAATAAAATTAATTTGAATACATTAATATTGAGTTCTAAATTTTCCATACTTGACTACTTGGGGACCTCTTTTTACGAAGCTATGAGTATGAATGCCCCAGTTGTGTTGTGTTTATTCCATTCGACAACTTCTATTCTGACTGATTCTGCTAGAGAGCTGCTAAAAGAATTTGAAAAATTGGGAGTGATGCATACTGATCCCGAAAAAGCTGCTGTTTTTATCAATTCTCTAAACACTAGAGATGTGCAAGAGTGGTGGCAAGATAAAGCAATTCAAGATCTAAGAAAACAATTTCTTGAAATGTACGCAAACAATAAGCCATATTTTTGGCCTTGGCTAAAAGCTATTTTAAAGAGAGAAATATAAATGACTATTTTTGCAGCATGGCAACAGTTAGCTTCTCCTCAGGTTACTATTGCGATGGCAAGCATGGGGTTTGATTGGATAGTTGTCGATCTTGAGCATTCATCAATTACTACTCAAGAAGCTGAAGCAATTTTCATAGCTGCTGAACGGCAGAATGCTAAGCCATTTGTGCGATTACCATCGGCAGATCCTTATCTTGCTAGACGAATATTAGATGCAGGAGCTGCTGGACTATTTGTGCCTGTCGTGGAATCGAGAAAAACATTTGATGATTTTGCTGAGCACTGTTTTTTTCCGCCAAAAGGAAGAAGAGGCTTAGGGTTAACACGTGCAAATTCTTGGGGAAAAAATCTAAAGGACTATTTTGAGGTGTTCAAGCCAACTATCATTGCGCAAATTGAAACCAAAAAAGGTGCTGAAAACATAGCAGATATTGTTTCTTCGGCATTTTTAGATGGCATAATGATTGGTCCATATGACTTGTCAGCAACCCTTGGAACGCCAGGTCAATTTGATGATAAAGTTTTTAAAAATATTTGTGCTTCTGTGAGAGTGGCAGCAAGGAATAATAAAAAAATGATTGGTTATCACCAAGTAGAGCCAAACTCACAAATACTACAAAAGCGTATTGAAGAGCGATATGATTTCATTGCTTATGGAACAGATATTGTTGCTTTGAGGTACTCCTTGGAAGGAATAAGGAAATGAAAAAGGTATGTATTATACCAGCACGTATGGGGTCATCTAGGTTTCCCGGTAAGCCACTTGCGAAAGCTCTAGGTATCCCAGTTATTATACATATTGCAAAGCGCTGCCTTCTTGCAAAAAATCTTGATTATGTGGGAGTAGCTACTTGTGATGAAGAAATAAAAATAGTGTGTGAGCAGTATAATATTCCGGTGCTTATGACTAGTGCAAGCCATGAGCGTTGTACGGATAGAGTCAGTGAAGCAATAGAAAAGCTTGACTTCAGCCTTAATGATGACGATTTCGTGCTGATGGTTCAAGGGGATGAGATTTTAGTCACTCCGGACATGATTAATTCTGTAGTTAATGATTACGAAAAAAACTGTTCTCCTGTTGTTAATTTGTTATCGAGAATTTATTCTGCGCAAGATCATGAAGACCCTAATGTGGTGAAAGTGGTTTCTGCCCCCGACCAACGTGCTCTATATTTTTCTAGAGCCCCCATACCTTCAACTTATAGGGATAAAGAAGCTTTGATTTATCAACAAACAGGCCTTATAGGTTTTTCTAAGGGATTTTTAAAAGATTTCAGTAATTTACCACAAACACCTTTGGAAAAAGTTGAGTCAATCGATATGCTGCGTGTTCTTGAGCATGGTTTGCCTTTACGAGTTGTGTATACAGATACAGAAACTGTCGCTATTGATGTGCCGTCTGATTTAGTGCGTGCTACAAAAATTCTTGAGAGCGATTGTTTTGTCAAAAAATATGCCTAATATTTTGGTTTCTAACATCGGTTTTGGTCTGGCGTCACCAGAATCATTAACAAAATTACAGAGAGTAGCGGATGTTACTTTAAATGAAGCAGCCATTCGCTTTACTGAGCGGGATTTTATTGAACGAATTCAAAGTGCCGATATTTTGATTGCCGGCACAGAAAAAATTACACGACTAGTTGTCGAGTCTGCCACAAATTTAAAGCTTATTGCACGGGTTGGGGTTGGGGTTGATAATGTTGATTTGGATTGCGCCCAAGAAAATAACATCAGTATTTGTTATACTCCGGATGCTCCATCAGAAGCAGTGCCAGAATTTACACTTTCACTTATGCTTAATCTAATAAAAGGCATATCTGTCTCTGATAGAAAAATGCATAAAGGAATTTGGCACAAACCAATGGGCAGAATGTTATCTTCGATGAAAATTGGCATTGTGGGAGCTGGAAAAATTGGTTCTAAAGTTATTAATCTTATTAAATCTATATCGCCTAAAACGGAAATTCTTTTTTATGATCCCTACTTAGAATCCTTAGAGCACGCTATAAAATGTGACATTGAACAGCTCTTTCGTGAATGTGATATTGTATCCTTGCACATACCGTTGAAGGATCAAACCAAGGGATTAGTAAATGATAGCCTTTTAAATGTTATGAAAAAAGAAAGCTATCTTATTAATACATCTCGAGGAGGGGTTGTAGATGAGATTGCGTTATATCACTCTCTTCGGAACAATCACTTAGCGGGTGCAGCGATGGATGTTTTTGAAATTGAACCCTATAGTGGGCCATTAACTGAGTTGGATAATTGCTTAACTACATCTCATATGGGCTCTTTAACTAGGGAAGTAAGGGCCTTGATGGAAGAACAAATTGTAGAAGATGTTATGCGTTTTATGAGCGGCCAACCTTTTATAAGGCAGCTACATGGATTTAATTTCAGTGGATACTAAAATGAAAAAAGCAATTATATTTGGTGGTTCGGGATTTGTGGGAAGTCATGTGGCTGATGCTCTAACAAATGCTGGCATCGAAGCAACTATTTTTGACATTGCTCCATCTGAATTTAAAAATGATAAGCAGGCTTTTATACAAGGCACTATTCTTGATCAAGATCTGGTTAATAAGGCGATTGAAGGAAAAGATTACGTTTATCATTTAGCAGGCCAAGCAGATATAGGTATTAGTTTTGAAGCCCCTAAAGAAACGCTTTCTTTAAACATACAAGGAACCATTAATATTCTTGATGCTTGCCGTAAGTATGATATCGAGCGATTTATTTTTGCATCAACTATTTATGTTTACTCTGATCTAGGTGGATTTTACAGGGCTAGTAAGCAGGCTTGTGAAATTATAATTGAGGAATACCAAAAGAACTTTGGGATTGATTATACAATTTTAAGATATGGCTCTTTGTATGGTCCCAGGGCTGATGAAAAAAACCTTATTCACCGAATACTAAAACAGGCGATCTTAGAAAAAACTATTCAAATTGGTTATGGTAGCGAAGAAAAAAGAGATTATATTCATGTTTATGATGCTGCTCGCATGAGCGTTGATATATTATCAAAAAAATATAAAAATGCCCATGTAATGTTAACGGGGCATCAGTGTATTAGTCGCGGGGAGTTATTTGAGACCATTAATGAAATGTTAGGTGGGGATATTAAAATAGAGGAAACAGTCCAGCCAGAAAATGATCGTCTTCATGGGCATTACAAATTTACTCCGTATGTTTTTAAACCACAAATTTCAAAAAAACTTGTGAGTAATGAGTATCTCGAGTTTGGCCAGGGGATTTTGAATTGCATGGAAGAAATCCACGAAAAATATGTTACCCAAAAATCTTGATGCTCTCTTTTTAGATTTTGATGGAGTAGTTGTTGAATCAGCTAATATCAAAACGCAAGCTTTTTACGAATTATATTTACCATATGGAACTGAAGTAGCGGATAATGCAAAAAATTACCACCTACAATACCAAGGCGTTAATCGTTACAAAAAATTTGAAGAGATACATAAGTTATTTTTGAATCGAGCTTGTTTAGAGGATGAAAAAGAAAAGCTTTCAACAAAATTCTCAGAGATTGTTTTTGAAAAAATTATAGAAGCTCCCTTAGTTGAAGGAGTTTTAGGTTTTTTGAGAGAAATGCAAAAGCAAGTTATTCCTATTTTTTTACTCTCAGCAACACCTCATGAAGAGTTGCTCGGTATATGTAAAGAAAGAAAAATCTTGAGTTATTTTAAAGGTGCCTACGGAGCGCCCTATGAGAAGAGCGCAATGGGCAAAAAAATTATAAGTGATTATCATTTTAATAAAGAGAGTATAATTTTTATTGGTGATAGCTTAAGTGATTTTAAAGCAGCATCAACAATTGACATCACTTTTGTGGGAAGAGTTCCCGATGGTGAAGAAAATCCCTTTGATTCTTCTATCAAGACGATCACAAATTTTCTAGAATTAATACAATGAAAGATTGTCAATTTCAAACAGTGCAACAAGCTGGATTATTTCTAAAACAACACATTGAACAAGATTTGCAGTACCAAATCAAGTTACAGGATCATGCCCTTCTAATTTTACCAGGTGGAAATAGTATCAAGTTATTTTTTCCATATCTTATTGTACTAGATGTGCCATGGGATAAGATAACCATCGGTTTAAGCGATGAGCGCTGCGTACCCTTTGATCATGAAATGAGCAATGAGAGGCAGCTAAGAGAATGCTTTTTGGATTTGCTACCCACTTATAATTATTGCCCTTTAAATAAAAATTTGATCGCTAAAATTCAGGAATTTCCACCAATTACCATTTTAAGTATGGGAGAAGATGGGCATGTGGCATCTCTTTTCCCTCAGGAGTATGACGAGTGGAAGGACAGTGGGATGGGTATTTATAAAACAACAAAACAGAAAATCAATCGAGAGAGCCTTTCTGAGGTGGCTTTAGTTCTTTCTTCGAATATTTATATATTGTGTACTGGTAATGAGAAAAATGGTTTCTTTGATAGGGGTAAATTGCACTCCTTACCATTTAAAACTATTTTTGAAAAATCAATGTTTATTAGGTGTTAAAAATAAAAGAAGCAATATTATTTTTAGCAAGGCCAGAAAAAAAGAAGTATCTTGTTTATTTGATTTTTTCTTTTTTGTTAGCATATGTTTTTCTACTTAAGTTTTCATTCTCTTTTTTTGGATTTCTTATTGTATTTTCTTTTTTTGCATTGTATGAAATCACTTTTAGATATGTCTATAGAAAATACTATGGCAAAGATTTACCCGAGAAATTTCCCATAAAAGAGACGGATATCCCTATTGAAGAACATCCTTATTTGCCATGGGTGCATAAAAAGAATTACTCCCCTTGTTTAAATAAAAAAATCTATGCTGAAGATAGAGCTGGATTTATGTTGGGGGGGTTAAAAACAAATAATTTAAGGCATGTAAATGGTATTGATGGCGGAAGAGAAGTTAAAATCCCTAAACCTTCTGGTATGTTCAGAATTGTTTGTTTAGGGGATTCTGCGACTAGTAATTATGCGAAGACACGCAATAATGACTTTATTAGTTGGCCTTTAATGCTTGAGGAGAAATTAAAAAAAATAAATCCTAAAATTGAAGTGAATAATTGTGGCCAGGGTGGTTACTGCATAAATGAGATATTAATTAAATTTATGATCGATACTATTGATACTGAACCAAATATGATTATCCTATATCATGCCTTCTCAAATATTAGAGGGTATCTTACTGATGGATTTGAACGAGATTTTTATCATTTTCGAAAAACTTTTCCCACATCGTATCCAAAAAAAATAAAAGCTGCCAATCTTATTCCTACATTTGGGCTTTGGACCCTAAGGTACCTTGTTGGGGAATATCTTACTTATTTTAATATTAAGGAAGATTTAGTGCGTTCTATCAATAGAAACAATACTATAAACAGAGAAAAAGAACCGGAAGGGTTGGAAGTTTTTAAGAGAAATCTAGAAACACTTATTCATGTATGTGAAGGAAGAAAGATCCAGTTGGTTCTTTCAACGTATTGCTACTATCTCTACGATAAAATCAAAGATAGCACTATCCATCTTAAATTTTATGATATTTTGCAAAAAGAAAATGAGATAACAAGGCAGTTAGCTCTTCAGCATTCTTTACCGCTTATTGAAATGCAAAAATTAGTCCCCCACAATAAGGACAATTTTGTAGATGAGGTGCATCCAAGTGAAAAAGGAATGGAAATTTTTGCAGAATCAGTCTACTCAGCAATAAAAGACAAGGTAAACTAATGGCTCTTCCTAATCAATGTCCTCTCTGCTCTTCTGGCAGGGAAAATCAGTCGGTTATAACGCCCCATGTATATGGTGATAAACAAAGCATTCATACATTTTTCAAATGTAGTAAATGCGATGTGATATATCTGTTTCCGCAATTAACTCCAGAGCAAGAGCATAAATTTTACGCTCAAGAGTTTGAGGGATTTATGAATGCAAGATCTGGAGAAAATGCTGGTTGGGATGGGCCTGAGAGTCATGTGAAATCTAATCAAGGGCAATTTGATAGGCGCTGGAAATATCTTCAAAGCATGTTACCAGAGCAGGGCAAAATTTTGGAGTTTGGTTGTTCTTCAGGGTTTATGCTTTATCCCCTTCAAGAAAAAGGTTATGAATGTTCTGGTATAGAGCCATCCGGAGTATTTTCAGAGTACGTACGTTCTAAAAATGTTGAAATTTTTGAAAGCACTTCTGCTTTAGGGGCTGATTTTGACGTGGTAATGCACTATTTTGTCCTTGAACATGTGAAAGAACCAGCGCTTTTTTTGGAAGAAAATCTACGGTTATTAAAGCCGGGCGGGACTCTTATTATTGAAATTCCAAATGCTGATGACCCGTTATACACAATTTACGATATTCCTGCATTTGAACGTTTTTATTGGTCGATTGCGCATCATTGGTATTTTACCAAGGAATCATTCGAATACCTTCTTAACAGTATAAGCGGTATATCTTTTGAAATAATACTTGATCAACGTTATGATCTTTCAAATCACATGGTTTGGGCGCGTGATGGTAAACCAGCTGGTATGGGTAAGTTTAGTGGGAAGTTAGGGACAGAAATAGAAAATCAGTATCGTAAAGCTTTAATAGATTCTGGGTATGCAGATACTGTTATTGGAATAATTAAAAAGAATAATTAAGGACAAAAATGAAACTTCTCATCACAGGTGTTGCAGGTTTTATTGGCGCAAAAGTTGCTGAAGCTGCCCTTGATAATGGTTATGTTGTTGTCGGTGTCGATGATCTCTCTCAAGGGTATGCGGGTAACGTTCCTAGCGGCTGTGAGTTTATCAAGGGTAATTTGATTGATCCAAATTTTGTGAATAGCTTACCAAAAGATTGCGAGGTAATTCTACATCTTGCAGGTCAATCTTCAGGTGAAATAAGTTTTGATAACCCCATATCGGATCTTGAAAAAAATACAATTTCCACTCTTAACCTTATTAAATATGGCATTAGCAATAGAATTAAAAAAATGGTTTACGCAAGCTCCATGTCGGTTTATGGAGCAACGGAAGATAGACCAATTGATGAGTCATATGTATGCGCGCCTCTTTCATGTTACGGGGTTGGAAAGCTAGCTGCCGAAAATTACTTAAGAATTTATCAAGAGCAAATACCCCACACAATTTTTCGAATGTTTAATGTTTATGGCCCGGGTCAAGATATGAACAACCTTCGCCAAGGAATGGTGAGTATTTACTTGGCGCACATTCTAAAAAATGGACACATCCCCGTTAAAGGAGGGGTGACAAGATTTAGAGATTTTATTTACATAGATGATGTTGTGAATATTTGGTTAAAATCTATTGAGAATAATGACCTTAATAATCAGTGCTTTAATTTGGGTACTGGAGTAAAAACAACAGTTTTAGAGCTTTTGCAAAAAATTCAAGGCATATTGCCAGATTTTACTTGGGAAGAAGTTCAAAACACACTTGGCGATCAATTTGGAATTTATGCAGATACAAAAAAAATTAAAAACTTGCTCGTGAATTACTCATTCACTTCGCTTGATGCGGGGTTATTAAAGTTTATTGAATGGCTGAAAAAAAATCAAAATCTTTAGTTCATTTACTTCAGAATCCTTTAGAAATCAAGAATGACGTCCCTATTTACTATACAGGGATTAAGAGATTTTCTAACGGTCAGTCGCTGAATGTAAATGATATAGATACCAACACATTAAATGAAATTAATGAGTTTGTAGTGAATTTAGATGCATTTTTTGGCAGTAAACTTTTTACCTTAACGAGTGCTTTAAGCGCTAACCGATATTTATCACCGCTCTATGACAATTTTCTTAAGGGGTGGTGCGTATTGAAAATATTAAGAGAGCATCCTGAAATCTACTTATTGGTAGATAATTATAATGAACAATGTTTATGGGAAGATTTTTTTTTAGCAAATAATGTACAGGTTATTTCAAAAAGCAAGAGTGTTTTATTTTCTCGAATTAAATCTTTTATGAGAGAAATCGTATGTGTTTTGAAAGAGTATTTTTGGGTAAGTTGTACTCAAAAAAAGAAGCAACCTTTTTCAAAAATTATTTTTATGGAGTGGATCAATGAAAAAAATAAATCTTTTGAGCAAATTATAAACCACTCAGCATATTTCGGAAAATTTTTGAAAGATATGCATCAAAAAAAGCCGGTTTCTATACTGGGAAATATCTTAAATGGGCATCAAGACTTTAAGGAAATCATTAAGTCAGATTGCAATTTTATCAAAGAACAAACTTCCTTAGGGGATATCGCTTGGTCTTTCTTGAAAAGCTTTAAACTGTTAGCTTCAATTAAAGAGAAAATTATCTTTCAAAATTGTGATTTTACACCAATTGTAACTCAGGCCTTAAAAAAAGATTTTTGGGATGCTTCCTATTTAAAGCATCTTTTATTTTATAAAGCCTTCAAAAAAATCTGTTTAAATGCTTCAAACCACGTAACAATTATTTATCCTTTCGAAAATCAGCCATGGGAAAAGGCTTTAATTATGGCCACTTCTGAGAAGGCAAATAAGATCAAGCTATTTGCTTATCAGTTTTTTCCAATTCCTGAAAATTTTTTGATTCATTGTTTTTCTAAGAAAGCAAAAAATTGTGCAATGTTTCCTAATAAAATTTTAACAAGTGATATGCATTCTAATCATCTTTTACAGAAACAAGGCATTTCTACGCTTAAGTTAGGTAGTATGCGTTATAGTCATTTGCTTAATTATCAGAAGGATTCTGCGATAAGAAAAAAAATATTATGTTCTCTTTTTTTGGATGAGATTGAAATTATTTCTATGGTCAAAAAAATGGTAAAAATTTCAAAGCATGTTGAGTATGATTTTATCATTAATTACCATCCTTCTTTATCCGCTGACATAATTGGAAAAATAAAAAATGTAGCTAAAGATTCTAAAAATATTACGTTGTCTGATATGAAGGTTGTAGATCTTTTAGATGATGTATTTTTGCTTATTTACAACTCATCGTCCGTTTTTTTAGAAGCAGCCTTACGTGGAATTGCTGTTTTGTATTTGCCTTGTGATGAGATTGTTAATCTTGATCGATTCCAGGGCTGTGGAGGAGTGATTGAAAGTGAGGAAGAGACGATTTCTTTTATTCAAAAGCTGAGGGTTGATAAGAATTTTTATGAAGCTTATGCTTCAGAAGTTTATAAAAAATCAAATCAAATGATTATTCCCTATCATAAACAAGTTATAGAAAGGCTAGATTTATGAAAACCGTTATTCTTGCTGGTGGCTATGGTACGCGTATTCGTGATGTAACGCACGATCTTCCAAAGCCTATGATTCCTGTGGGAAATTATCCTGTTCTTTGGCATATTATGAAGCAATATGCTCATTATGAAATGAATGAATTTGTTCTGTGCCTTGGGTATAAAAGTGAAGTCATCAAGGATTATTTTCTAAATTATCAAAAACGTCAAAATGACTTTACTCTAGATTTAAAAAATCAAATCATTACAGACCATACGAATCGCGCAATCGATGATTGGAAAATCACCTTTGCAGAAACAGGACTAAATTCTTTAACCGGTGGACGTGTCTTTAGGGTAAAACAATATATTGAAAAAGATGAATATTTTATGTTGACCTATGGAGATGGAGTCTCAAACATTGATATAAAAAAACTTATAGAATTTCACAAATCACACGGTAAATTAATGACAGTAACTGGAGCTCATCCACCAGGAAGATTTGGTGAGCTTGATCTAAATGAGAATCAAGTGATTGGATTTAATGAAAAACCTCAAGCGACTGAAGGTTGGATTTCGGCAGGTTTTTTTGTATGTAGTCGTAAGGTGCTGGATTATCTTACCCCCAATGAAGACTTAATTTTTGAAAAAGAACCTATTGAAAATATTGTAAAGAGTGGTCAAATGATGGTTTATAAACATCACGGATTTTGGCATCCCATGGATACATCTCGTGACTACCAGCTTTTAAATCAGTTATGGGAACAGAAAAACGCACCTTGGAAAATCTGGCAATGAATATTCAAGAATTTTACAAAAATAAAAAAGTCTTTATCACAGGACATACAGGTTTCAAAGGAGCTTGGCTTGCTTATTGGCTTAAAGAGCTTGGCGCAGATGTTACGGGTTATGCCTTGCAGCCAGAATATGAAAGATCATTATTTGAACTCTTAAATCTTGATCAGAAACTTCAACATCATGTAGGAGATGTGCGTGATTTGGAAGCTCTCTCGAATGCTATAAATCAAGCTAAGCCTGACATCATTTTTCACTTGGCAGCACAAGCTATTGTGAGAAAATCTTATGATGATCCTCTGTTAACATTCAGTACCAATGTGATGGGATCTTTAAATCTTTTGGAGTCAGTCAGGCATTGTGACTCTGTTAGGTCATTAGTCTATATCACTTCAGATAAATGTTATTGGAATAGTGAGTGGGTCTGGGGCTATAGAGAAACAGATGCTTTAGGAGGTCCCGATCCATATAGCGCATCAAAGGCTTGCGCAGAGCATGTTTTTAAAAGTTATTTTTTATCTTATTTCAAAGAACGTAAAATTTTTGGGTGCGGATCAACAAGGGCAGGGAATGTAATCGGAGGGGGCGATCGTGCTAAAGATCGCATTGTACCGGACATTATTAAGGCTGTAGAGAATCAAGCTTCTGTTGTTTTAAGAAATCCTCAATCAACACGTCCTTGGCAACATGTTTTGGATCCTCTGCACGGCTATATGTGTTTAGGAATGCATCTTTATAATAATCCTGATCGATATAATGGGGAAGCATGGAACTTTGGGCCATCAAACCAATCTATTAAGACGGTCCATGAGCTTACAAAAATACTCGCGAGTTTATGGAGTAATGCTTCTATTGAAATTCCATCTCTTCAAAATCAGCCTTATGAATCAAACCTTCTGCATTTATCCATAGATAAGGCACAAAGTTTGTTGAAGTGGGAGCCAAAGTGGCACTTTAATCAGGCAGTTATGAAAACTGGAGAATGGTATAAACGTGTGCAAAATGGAGAAGAAGCTTCAAAAGTAACGAGCGAGCAGATAATGGATTTTATGAATGCCTGAATTAATTAAATTATCCAAGTCTTGCATTGGTAAAGAGGAAAAATTTGCTGTAGCCCGTGTTCTTGATGCTGGATATCTAGGCATGGGGCAAGAAGTTATGTTTTTTGAAAAAGAACTGGAGGCTTTTTTTTCCAATAACGTTCATGTTGCATGTGTGAATACAGGTACTTCCGCGCTTCATTTAGCACTTCAAGCATGTGATATAGGTGCTGGAGATGAAGTCGTTATTCCTAGTATTACTTATATTGCGTCATTTCAAGCAACATCTGCTACAGGGGCAAAACCAATTGCCTGTGATATTGACCCAAAAACAGGTTGTTTATCTTTAAAAGCACTGCGAAATAAAATCACCAAAAATACTAAAGCAATAATGTATGTGCACTATGCTAGTGGGGTTGGAGAGCGAGATTCTATATTTGCATTTGCAAAAGAGTTTAATTTAAGGGTTATCGAGGACGCTGCTCACTCTTTTGGGGGGCGTTACAAAGGCAAGCGAATTGGAGAAGATGCTGATATAGCTTGTTTTAGTTTCGATGGCATAAAAAATATCACATGTGGTGAAGGCGGGGGGGTTGTTTCATCAGATCAGAAACTTATTGATAAAATACGTGATCTGCGTTTGCTTGGTGTACAAAAAGATACTGAAAAACGCTATTCTGGCCAGCGCTCTTGGGACTTTGATGTTGAAGAGCAAGGGTGGCGATATCATATGAGTAATATAAATGCCGCTATTGGACGAGAGCAATTAAAGAAATTTGATGATTTTTCAGACAAAAGGCGTTCTTTGGCAAAGTTATATGTTGAACAACTAAAGGGTCTTCCTATAAAAACATTAGATTTAAATTTTGATGAGATTGTTCCACATATTTTTCCCATTTTGATTACGGATCAAAAAAGAGAGTTTCTAAAAGAATTCCTTTATCAGCACGATGTGGAGACAGGCATTCATTACAAACCAAACCATTTGCTAACTAAGTATAAGGGCATTGATTGTCCTAATGCTGAAATTTTTGGGGAATGCCTTCTGAGTTTGCCGCTGCATGTTGAGTTAAAAGCAGAAGATGTTGTAAGGGTTACGTCGTTGATAAAAAAATACTTGGAAAAAGCATGAAAATACCTTTTTATCAAGAAACGTGGTTTGGAATTGATCTCAATGCACTTTCTAAGCAAGAAAATCTTTCAATTGAAAGCGTAGCTAGTGAAAAGCTTTATCATCACATCTATAAAGAATTAATCACAAACGATGTGAATCTTGTTGCAGATGAGTGGATAAAAAACAAACACTGCCTATCTGAGTGGTTATCTAATTTTATGCATGAAAAAAACCTTCAGCAAAAATTAATTCTTTCTGTTGGTTGTGGTTTAGGTGTTGTTGAACAACCGCTAGTGAAAAAAGGAATAAGAGTTGATTTACAGGAATGCCAGCTTCTGTCGATACAGTATCTTCAAAAAAATCATCCAGAAGAATTTCAAAAAATTAATTTTATTCATTCATTAGATTTAAAAGAAATTGGGGGCTATAGCTACGATGCAGTAATGGCTATAACATCAACATATTGTCTAAATGATCAAGCGCTTTCAGAATTTCTGCATACAGTGCACAGAATACTTAAAAAAAAGGGAATTTTTATTTGGTACGAAACGGTTCTAAGTGCTACTAACATAATTCACTTTTTAAAAAATAAGTTACGAGGCAACAAGGCCGAAGGAGTTCTTTGGGGATGGAAGAGGTCACAAAGAACTTTAATGAATCAAGCTTTAAAACATAATTTTGTGCTGGAAGAAAGTTATTGGTTCGATAAAAATAATAAAGCAATTAGCCCCCGAACTATTTTAGGAATTTCGCTGGGGCTTGATGCTGCTTGGCAAATGATGGTGTTTCAAAAAAATGATTAGTGGTATTATTCAAACTCCCTTAAAGCAGATTCATGACGAACGCGGTAAAGTAATGCATATGCTTCGCTCTTCTGATCCTCACTTTCAAAAATTTGGAGAGGTGTATTTTTCTTGGATCTATCCAGATGTTATAAAAGCTTGGCATAAGCATACCGAAATGGTAATGAATTATGCTGTGCCTGTAGGCACTATAAAATTGGTTTTGTATGATGACCGCTCCGATAGTACAACGTATAAACAAATCAATGAATTTTTTATGAATGCTGAAAATTATTATTTACTCACAATTCCTTGTGGAATTTGGTATGGGTTTAAGGCGGTTGGAAATCAGCCTGCAATGATTGTTAACTGTTCTACCATATCTCATGATCCTAAAGAAATTATAAGAATTAATTTTGACGATTCTTCAATACCTTATTGTTGGGATGTTCAGCATGGCTGATTGTCTTTTATGTAATATTTATTAACTTAAAAATTTTTATGTATAGTATGTCTACAAAATTACACATAAAAATTACATAATTCGTGAAAATTTTGAAAAATTAACAGTATTATTTTATAAAAAGGGGCAAAATGTACAATAAGATGCTTGAGTCAATCGTCACAAACCACCGCTTTTACAGAATCTTAGGGTTTACTATTGTAAGACAGGTCATTGAAAAAGAGGAAATTCATGACTTAAGAAGCGAAGTACACAACATTTTTATCGACAAGAAACTCACTGGCAGTGACATGCCTGTAAAAATTTTCTTGATGTCTTCAAAACTAACAAAAATTATTTTTAATAAAAAAATAGTTAATATTTTAAAGGAAATATTTGGGGAACCATATGTTATGCTTGGCTACCCCCAATGTGTGAGAAATAATTTCGGGAGCTGGCATGTGGATTCAGGATCTGAAGCAATGGCTCCTTACCTGTTTTCTAAAAAATACGGATTTGCTAAGTGTGGAATTTTTTTGCAAAGCAATAACAGTAAGCATGGCGGCTCCATAAGGATTCGTTGGTTTAGCCATTTGCTAGTATATAATCGGCTTCCTCTACCTATTAGATATATTTTTCAAAAATTATATAGTTGGTTAAATTTTTTGCTAAATCATACGGTTAAACTTAACGCAGGAGATTTTATAGTTTTTGATTCACGCTTAGAGCATGCGTCAGAAATACCGGATGGAGTTAAAATCAGTGATTTAGAATATGGTTATTTGCCACAACCTCATGAACATTCGAAATATGTAATTTATTGGGATTCTTGTAATGTATGGTCAGAAAAGGACTTTTCAATAAATATAATGAAAAGAGCGCTGATGGAATATCTCTCTCCTAATGTTAATGGTTTTTTTCCATATTTAGACTCCCTATCGCGCAGTTTTCCTGCTGATTTTCCAGCTGATTTTGTAAATGATGTCAATATAAATAATATTTGCATACCTACTTTAAAAGGAGAAAAACTCATAAAAATTAAAAATTTATATACCTATGTTTTAAAAAATAATGATTCCCATAAAGAATTTATCTGTAACGAGAAATAACTATGCTTTATCCGAGATTTATGTGATTTTATGGGAAGCTTGAGTTTTTTATGAAGATGGTATGGTGGTTGATATGGATTTAAGGCTGTTGGAAATTAGCCCGCAATGATTGTTAACTGCTCCACCATATCTCATGATCCTAAAGAAATTGTAAGAATTAATTTTGACGATTCTTCAATACCCTATTCTTGGGATGTTCAGCATGGCTGATTGTCCTTTAGTTTCAGTTATCATTCCAACATACAATAGGCCTGATTTTTTAAAGAAAACCGTTCAATCCATTGCAGAACAAACCTATAAAAATATAGAAATTATCATCGTTTCAAATGGATTTAATAAAAATAATGAAAAAGTAGCCCAAGGATTCAACGATTCACGAATCATCTATGTAGATCAGGAAAATTCTGGAGGGCCGGCTGCGCCAAGAAATCACGGCGGCAGAATATCTAAGGGAAAATACGTTACTTTTTGTGATGATGATGATCTATGGATGCCGAATAAAATTGAAAAGCAGATTAAAGCATTAGAAGAAAATTTAGAGTATGGTTTATGTTACTCAAAAATGCTTCGGTTTGATGGTCAAAAAGAATGGGCAAATCCTTTAGAAGAGGGCCCAGCTAGCTTACAATCTTTGCTATATATAAATACTGTACCAATTTCTTCTGTTTTTATGAGAAAATCATTGATTGATGCATTTGGTGGTTTTTCGGAATCTCCTAAAGTTGGATCATCGGAAGATTATGAGTTTTTATTAAGACATGCCGCTGAAACTAATTTTTATTTTTTGGATGAATATTTAATAAAATATTGGTGTGGTGATAATAGGGTAACTCAAAACAGTCCCTCAGTCGCTTATATAATTAATTATAGTCGTCAAATTTTCTGGTGTTACCGCATGCTGTGGAAATCCAGAAAAATCCGTTTACATCAGCTAATAGGCCCTGCGTTTAGTGTGCTGTTTTCTAACCTTAAAATTCTTATATATCAACTGTTTACAAAATTAAGACCAAAAAATTGATATATTTTCGGTTCCTTTTTTCAAGCTATTTCTTAAAGTTAATGAGAGATGGGGATATTTTTTAAACCTCCCCATAGACAAAATTCTTCACAAAAGCTAACATCTGCCTAGGGTTCCCGTAGCTCAGCAGGATAGAGCGCAAGATTCCTAATCTTGAGGCCATGGGTTCGAATCCCTTCGGGAACGCCAATTAGGGTAAGGGTTTTAAGGATTGTTGAAAATACATGAAATTGCCCGGGGTTACATTAGAGATAAATCCTTGGTCAACTTAACATAGCTGCTTTTGCTCTTTGCTAAGGCTATATCCTATCAACCACACTCTTAATGGCTCATTAACAAATCAGAAAAAATAAAAAATGCAATTTTTTGCTATGGGAACGTTGCAATAATACTTTTTCTTCTACGCTCACTGAAAATGCCGTCCGTGCCGTCCACTTATCCGTTTGCATTGCCGTCCAGTTTACTGTCCGTTTCACACAGATATAGTTTATTCGTCCAGGAGCCCATGAAAATTGCAAAAGTGGATATGGCGAACTTGCATCCTTGAGGTCATAAAAAAACACTGTACGCAATAAGGTGCTATGATAAAGTTTAAAGCATTTTGTTACTGCGCATAAGTGCGCATTTAGCAAAATTTGCAAAATGACACCCGAAATGTTGGTGGCTCTCTATACATTATTAATAGCAACATTCGAAAAATCATCCACTTTTCGAGTGTTGGAGCACTATCATCCAATATTGTTGCGGAAGAATATGAAATACCAGATCTGTGGAAAAGAAAAGAAGCTAAAAAGCGCTGGGATATGTATACATATGCTGATGAACTTATAGCATATGTATACATATCCCAGCGTAAGAAGTGCCCAAAAGTCGTTGACGAGCGGTAATCTCTGGAGCAAAATATGCCCTCACCTTGGTGACAAATTGATGGCGCGCATCAAATGGATCATAGGCACCCTGGGCCCATGTGCTCAGCACAACAACTGCGGTTAACATTCTTAGAAATTGGGAGAGGCATTGTTTAAACATTCTGTTTACCTGAAGTTCATACCTGAATCTGAGAGGATCAAAGCATAGTCTCAAAAGAAATAAAAGTTTTTGTTTGGGGAGTATTAAATAAATATTGCTCCTATTTTAGATATGTTGGTTGTTGATTAAGATTTTTTTTATAATTTTCTTGTTTTGTTGGAAATAATGAGATAAAGACGCTGCTTCTCTATTCTTTTAAAATTTCCGTTACTAAAACCTCCTAAGCCTTTTATCTTCCTGGTAGCTTTGCTTTTTGATTTGATAATTTAACTTTTCTCATGAATGGACGATGATTCTCCAAATCTTGCAATTAATAACTTTATAAAACCATGAACATTTCAAGTGTCATTTTGCAGATTTTGCTAAATGCGCAGCAATGCATCACAACAACAAAAAAACCTGGGCTCTCCAGGTTTTTGTTTTATTTTCATGGTTTTTCTGCAAGCTTTTACAATTGCAGGCTTGTTTTTTTATCTTCATAGCTCTTAATTTTTAGCATGAAGATATGGGGCCTTCGGCAAGCCCAGTGGTTTTATGGTAGACCTATAAAATTCAGCTTAGCCCCTATAAATAGTAAATAGTCCGTTTAAAATATGTACATAAGTTTTAAACTAATCGAACGCATTTGATATTTTAAGCTACCTGTTAATTTTGTTTGCACAAGTGCACCATCTTGTAAATTCCATATGAAATTTTTCTTTGGAAACCTTGCAAATTTGCATTCTAAGCCTATGGCATAATTTTCAGCGATAGCCTTTTGTGCACCCAAACCAAAGCTAAAAGCGTTCTTTTTTTTCTTTTTAGTTAAATACTCATATTCATTCAAAGCACCAGCAGCTTGGTCTTGCCTAGCTTTTGCATAAAATTGGCTTGTTTGTAAATGAATGCCCAACAAAACATATCCAAAGTAACTATCTAAAAAATAACCTAACCTGATGTGGGCACCATATTGATTGGTAGCTTTATGAGTTATATCAAATGCTGTATTAACAGGCCCTAAAAGGTTATCAATATGCTGACCGCTGATGGTGCTTTCAAGCTTTCCATAGTTATAAAAAAATTCAGGGCCTATACCAAAATTTTCAATTCTAAATAGATAACCAGCAACCATTCCCCCGTAAGCCGCTTTAGTATGGACACCTTTATTGTGAGTTAAAATAGCAGGCGTGGGAGTGATATTGGTAACCGAATCGCTACGCTTACCTGAAATAGCATTCTGACTGAGGACAGCACCAATATAAAAACTATGGCTAGCGCTCAAGCATTGTGAAAATAATATTTGTAAAACTGTTAGGAATAGAAAGTGTTTTCTCATGAGACTTAACGAAAAATTAAATTTATCGGAATATAGTAGCAGATAAGTAGAATTTTACAACTGAGCATGAAATTTATGTATCTCCTCCTTCGGTGTATTGTGCTAGCACTGGTCTTGGCTTTAAATCCTTTTTATAGTTTTACTTTATTGGCATCATCAGGATTATCTTCAGGCTCAAACCCTGAGGTGTTCATCTCAGCAAAT